>CASDTU010000094.1 GCA_949283775.1 uncultured Bacillota bacterium | reverse complement strand
ATTATTGCCGTTATTGACCTTAATGACGGAAACATTTCCATCGTTGACGTGACCTGCCACCAAAGCCATATCCTTGATCGTTACATCGCCTGAAGCAACTAAAATTTCAGCCTGACCCGAAATCGCACTGCCGTTGTTGCCGAATTTCAAAACGGTCGTATCGCCTGCGCCGAAAATCGTTACGGGGCGCGTAATTCTCAAACCGTAATTTCCTGCCATCACAACATCGCTTAAATCATATGTACCGGCTGCCAGTTCGATCGTATCGATACGGGTATCGTTCAAAGCCTTGATGAAATCTTCTGTCGTATCCACGACAGCATGGCCGATTGTAACGCCGGTCGCGTCAAACGCGATCGTCTGCGAGAGGGTATTCGCTCCGCTTTCATCAGCCCAGACGATCTTCATCGTTCTGACTCTGTCCATGCCGTACCAAATGTATCCGCCGTTTTCTTTATCTATATCGCCGTACAACATATTGTAAACGTCCACATAGTCGCCCGTGCCTTCTTCGAGCTGCACTTCGGTATTGGGTTCGGGCGGGATGTTCGCCGTAATATATGCCTTTGTGTAGAGATCCGCATCCGGATTCTTTACTCTGAATGCGACAAACACGGTATACGCATTGCCGTACGTCGTCGTTGTATCCACTGCATTGTCCAAAACACTGTTGACCGCGATCTCCCCTTTCGCGACAAGAGCGGTTCCGCCCTTGTATTCTTCCGACGTAAAGGTGATGCCTGCATCCATCATTTCCTGCGCTTTGGACACATAGCCGGCAGCATCGGTAAACGCTTCCGTTTCCACGCCGGCGATCGCACCGGAGGTGTCCGCATTGCCCTGCACCGCTTCAACCGAAATCAGAACGCTGCCCGATTTTCCGGCATACAGGTTGTTGTCGTCCCTGTCCGGGAAAGAGATCGTAACTTGCACTTCCGTTTGAGGAAATTCTTCCTTCGGAGCCAGGCGCTTCCAAGCGCCGATTCCGTCGGTCACGCCCGAAACTTCCAGCGCGTTTGCCAATTCCCCCGACTTTTCCACGCAGATGCGGTATTGGATCGCAATTTCGGATGCATTGTGCATCGTAACCTCGACCACCGCGCTGTCGCCCGGCGTGATGTTGTTCAGCACCAATGCCCCCTCGTTGCCCGCCTCGTCGGATACATATGCGCTGCCGCCGTTTTGGAATGTTCCCAACTCCGTCGGTTCGCCCAACGAAGAGGTGGCCACCAATTCGATCCCCGCCTGCACATTCACTTTACCGGACGTGACGGCGATATTTACTTCGCTCTTGCTCGTAAACAACGCCATCGTTGCCCCCACAATCAAACTGGCACACAGCATCATCGTCAGAAGCGATGTCAATATTATTTTCTTTTTCATATTTTTTTCTCCTCATTCTGCCGCTGTCAACCGACAGCACACGATTTTTAAACTTCTGCACGGGTCTCCTTCACGGCCCGATGCTCTTAACCGGTACGAAATTATTCCGCCTGTTTTTCCATGACCGTCCAGGTAGGCACGCCGTCCGTGTCTTCGACCTGTACGGAAACATATTCGTAGCTCGAATAATTTCCGAGGAAGTTTCCGCCCAAAGCGTCGTCGCCCTGCGCCGGATCCTGTCCGATAAAGGTACCGCCGCGCACTTTGAACTGAGAAGTATCCGTAACGCCGCCGGTCTGTCTGAGATTCAAGACGAAGTACGTACCTTTGTACGGCATTGCGCTGGAGAACGTACCGCCGTTAATGATAAACGACGTCATATTCCCGCGACAGATCTCGATACAGGAATTTCCCTCTCCGTTTGCGTCCGCACCGACCGTATACGTGCCGCTGTTGATTGTAACGTTCGCGCCGTAATAGCCGTCCACGAGGATCGCCTGATTGTTGCCGCCGCTGCCGCCTTCAATGCCGCCGCCGCCAACCGAATCCTGCAAAACAACCTGCGCATTGTCGATGTAGAGCGCTACGCCGACGCCGCGGTCGATCAGTTTGTATCCGTTAAATTCGATGGTTGTAAGTTTCCAACTGATTTGTACGACTGAGATGCCGTGCGCAGCATCGCTGCTTTCCACTTCGATATCGCAGCCGAACCGAACCACTTTCTTCGCGTTCAGATTCAACGCCTCCTGCAAAATCTCCGCGTCAAATACGGTGAACGTACCCGAAGAACCGCCGGTACCCGTCCCTCCGACGCCAAACAGAGCTGCGTCGCCTTCGGTAATGACATCGCGTATACTGAGCAGACCTTGCGAACTGTCATCGCCCGCCATATATTGTAAATTGACAAAGAACGCCTTAGCACTGTCTTCCGCGATGAATGTACCGCCGGAAATTTCGGCAACATCGTAGTTGAGGATCACGTTTTGCGTACTGTTTGCAAAGGTTCCGCCCGTGATGGTCAGATCGCAATACGCATCGTTCTTGATCGTGTTGATACCGCCGCTGTAACTGCCGCCGGAAACGATCATTTCCGCACGTTTAAGCAGCGACAGATCTTCCGTATACGCCGCAACGTTACGGATCAGGCTGGACCATCCGTCCACCGCTTCGATCGCACCGCTCTGCAACAAGGCCATGCCGTTGTTTTCCAAAACATAATAGCTGTTGCCGTTATTGTTTTCATAGGTGCCTTTGGCTTGGCTTCTGGTCAGCGTTCCGCCCGCAAGCGTGAAAATCGCTCCCGAATTGTTCACAACAGCGGCTTTGCCGTGAGTTACGTTGTCGATCACGCCGCTCTTTGCGGTAAGGTCGCCGTTATTGATAACGGTATGATCGCCCGCGTCCGTGATCGTTCCGTCGCCCTGTACGACAAGCGTACCGTTGTTGACGATATTGGCTTTGAGCTCGAATCCGTTCAGATCAAAGACGATCTTCGCTCCCGACGGAACGGTGATCGTTCCCGCATCGATCGGCGCCGCCAAAACGACCGAAACGCCGTCGATCGTAAACGCGTTCTGCAGCTCCGCAGCCGAAGTAACAAAAACCGCTGTTTCGCCGCTGCCCGCATGGATCACGTTCGCGTCCGCATCGATCGAAGAATCCTCGATGATGCCGTCATTGTCGATCGTCACTTCGCCGCTGCCCGCAACTTCCAGCTTGGGCAACGTAACGTTTTCGGCAACGATCACGCTCGCCGCGCTTTCGGCTGCGGTATTCACCGCAATGCGCTCCACAACCGCGTTCGCAGCAAGCTCGACTTTCGCCGCCGCGTTCGCAGCCGGCGCAACGTTTACCGTCTGCACCGCAGCGCCGCCCTCTACGACCGCACGGCCCTGCCGCAAGTCAATAGAACCGACGTTGCCGAAGATATGTAACGATTCATCCGCCACGATCAGCGAAGAGATCGTTTGAACATTATTATACAAATACACGCTTCCGTCCGGCGCGTTGATCGAAAGATCGCCTATATCGTTTCCGCGCAGGATCAGCGTCTTTTTACCCGTAAAATCGATCGCTACTTCTGTCCAATTCTTTTCCGCGCCGTACAGGACGATCGTTTCGCAGTCCGCAAAGTTTAAAAGCGCTTCGGAAAGCTCGCTCGTATTTTCGACGGGATAGATCTCTTTTGCCTCTTCCTCGCCTTCCGCGCCGTTTGTCTGCATCGCTTCCACGCTCAGAGCGATCTGGCAGCTCTTGCCCTGCCAATCATTGCTCACATACAGGGGAAGTTCGATCGAAACGTATATCGTGTCCTCGTATTCGCCCCACGCCGAAACATACTCGCTGTAATATTTGTAGCCGACATTGTCATTGCTGAAACCGACCAACAGCTGATCGAACAGAGAATTTGTTTCCCTGCAGGACAAAGCGACGCGCTGCAAAAAGGCAATCGTAGAACGATTTTCCACGCCGATCTTTACGATCACTTTATCGCCGGGACAGATATTGCTCAAATCGATCGCACCGTCCGCAAACGTAGCCGACATTCCGGATTCGCCGTCGATCGAATCGACGACCGCATCCCCCGACACGAAGCCTTCAATGTTGGCCTCAATATCGATTTTTCCGCTTTTCACGGAGATGTCGTAATCGGAACGATCCGAAAACAGCGCCATCGTTGCCCCTACGATCAGGCTTACACAGAACAGGACCGTCAACAACGAGGTCCATAGTATTCTCTTTTTCATTTCTCTTTATCCTCTCTTATTTATCCTCTCTTATGCTCCGACCGACTGATTCGCATAGACTTGCAGATCAAAATTTAAAGACTGCTTCTGCACTTCGTCGTTGTTCGCGCTGTCCGTAAACGTAGCCCGAACCGTGAACGTCTGCGCCGTACCCTGCGCCGCCATTGTGCCGAGATCTACATCCTCGATTTCCGACAGCGAAAAACTCTTTGAAACGCCGGTTGCGGTAACCGTGATCGTGATCTGTTCCGCAAATTTTTTCTGCAGATCGGTCAGACTATCTGTATCTAACAATATCCGCACTCCGTAATCGAACGCTACATTGCCTTGATTGGAAACTTCCAGCTCCGCTTCGTACCAGCTGTTCGGGACCGCATCCGTAACGGAAAACAACGTCACATCGTTTGTCGTCGTTTCCGAAAGATCGACGTCTTTGTCCGTCTCGCTCTCTTTCAGCTGTCCGTCGGCAGCAAGCGTGTATTCCGTATATTTGACCCAGCGAAGCCCTACATCCAGCGATCCGGCCTGTAAATGGTTTTCTACCTTGGCCGAATCAGAGAACAGCGCGTACGTCCCGCCTACCGCCAAAGCCAAACAAAGACAGGCCGTCAGCATAGCGATCAGTACGGTTCTCGTTCTTTTTCCCATTTACCATTGCTCCTCCTCTTTTTATTTGCATTGTTATAGGACAATGCCGAAACCTTATAATCCATCGTTTCGAGAGATTAACTATATAAAATACTATAAAATACTTGCTTTTCAGGAATTCTCCTGCTCCTTTTCGCGCTGACGGGCAAGCCTGCGCTTTTCTTTGCGCTTCTGCTTTTTGTATTCCTGCTCGTCCTGCGCCGCCTTTACCGCTATGTCGATACTGCTCTTTGCGATCGAGACCGCCGTTTCGTCTTCTATGCGCAGCACCGTGGGCGCCTGGCGGACCCGCACTTTGTTGTCCTGTATGTAATTCCTGAAATTTTCATTGAGCAGGATAAATTCGCAGATCACGACGCCGCGCTTGATCTGCATCCGCACGAGCCGCGTCTTGCGGATCTTGTATTCCTCATACCGCGCATTCTTGTACTGCTTTGCCCCTTCCTGCCCCATCGCATATTGCACAATCTCCACATAATAACGCTGACTCTGTTCGTCCAGATCCTGGAATTTTTCGTCCAGCGTCTTTTGCTCGCCTGCCGAAAACACGATCGCGTTTTCATCGGCAATGATCACGGAATCATCCGACGCTTCCTTTACCGCTTCGGAAGCGCAAACTTCCTCTGAAGCCTGCTTCGGCGCCGCGGCTTCCGCAGCTTCCGTCGCTTTTGCCGGTTCCGGCTGTACGGTTTGCGCTGTATTTTTACTTTCATGCACGAGATCTGTTATCACGACAACAAGAGAAAAAATACTGACAATTCCTGCCAAAATCACAAACACGATCAATACGACCCCCATTTTCTATTCCTCCTTTCATATTTCTTTATCCTCGGACAATCTGTCCGCATCCAAACTGTTTCCTGCCCCTGCGGCGTCTGCCTCCGCGAGCTTTTCTTTCCTCTCTTCGATCGGTTCGCCCTTTTCTTCGGACAAGCCGTCCGCATCCAAACTGTTTTCCGCCCCTGCGGCGTTTGCCTCCGCAAGCAGCCTTTTCAGCTGCGCGATCTCCTCGTCTTTCTTTTGTTGTTCAGCGCGGATCTCTTCCTTTTTCTTGGAGGAAAACACGCTGACGACCCGCACGATCTCCCAGACAATGATCAAAAGACAGGGTATGATCACGATGCACACGATCCCCCACGGGCTCTTCAGCGCCGTGATCAAAAATCCCAGCACGAGGCTTTTTCCCGTTACCTTGCCGATCACATAGTTGGGACTGTCCGTATCCGACGTGTCGATGACCTGCTGCAATGCGCCGTCCTGCGAATTTTTGTTATCCCCTTCCAAAACGATGGTATACCCGCCCGTTTCGTCTTGCCGAATCTCTACGATGCGGTGCGTGATCGTTTCCTGCGTGGTGTACACATAGCGGAAAGTGAGCACGTCCCCCGCCTTCAACGAAGCGTACCACTCCTTTGCCTTTGTTTCTTCCTGGGGTACCGTCTGAATAAAGACAAGCGAATGCACGGGCAGATCTTTGATCTCAAAATCGGATACGTCCGTCTGATCGCACTTTTCCATAGACGGCGACTCCACGAGCCGCAATTCATATCCGAAAAGCCGCATCGCGCCGTCTGCATTTTTTTTCGCGCTTACCGACAAAAACAAAGCAAGCATACAAAGCACAAAAAAACAAACGAATAAAACGTCTATAACGATAATGCAAACTGTTTTGATTTTTGATTTTTTTTCAGCTCTCTCTGTTTTGCCGCCCTCCATACATTCAATTCTCCGGATTTGCCGTAATATTCACGATAAAATCGACCGATAAATTTTGCGCCTCGTTCCCGACTTCCGACGGCATCGTATAGCGCAAGATCAAGACTGCCGGCTCGCTTTTTTGCATTGCAAGATCCAAAGCAACTACCTTGCCGCTCAAAAAATCCTGCAAATTGCCGCTCTCTACCGTATCTCCGTTCAATACGATCGAAAGTTCCAGATACTGCGCCATGTCCGTTTCACCGCTCTGCTCAAAAGAAAGCTCCACATCATAGGATTTCGTTGCCTTGCTCCCGAATTTGACGCTGTATTCTACGCTTTTTGTCGGATAGACTCCCTCGATATTGATACTCAAATTCTCCTGCGTGGCTCCGTCCTGCGTCAATTCAATCTCTTTACTGAAACTGCTTTGACTGTTCAGCACCACGATCCCAATGACAATACCGGCAATCGTCAATGCTATGAGCGAAAAAATCAAACCATACACTAACTTTTTTGTCATTCCGCAGTTACACTCCTTTGTTTTTTTGCTGCAATCTCTCGATCGGCGTCCGCATGATAACAGATTTATTCATACTCTATTTTAATTTATGATAATTTATCTGCATTATAACACCTTTTTTTATAAAAAGCAATACGTATCCAAAAATTTTATCCAAAAATCTCCATATTTTATGCTACCCGTCCGATCCGGCCGCCAAAAACAAAAAAACGAAGAACGTATCCGTATTTTTGTCCTTCGCTTTTTCATACGGCTTTTCGGAACGCCTGTCCGAAAAAACAGCCTGAATTTTTCCCCGCCCCTTTAAAACCGAATTACAATCGGAGCATGGGTAAAGGAAGAGATCGTCGCCTCCGCGTCCTTGAAATAGTACACCGCGGTATTTCCGTCCGGTCCCGTCTTGTACATCGCCCGAAGCGAAGGATATTCGTCGAGCATGCTCTCCTGCGCCTGCGTGCGCTCGTCCAAAACGAGCGTTCCGGCAACGCGGATCCATTCATCGCCCTTCATCGCGCAGATCTCAACCTTCGGGTCCGCATCGATCTGCCCGGCAACATTTTTTCCTTTGCCCGTTTGAATATACAGTTTCCCTTCGAAGATGTGCACGGTCCCGAACGGCCGAACGCGCGGCTGACTGCCTTCCGCCGTAGCGAGATAGTACGTCCCCGCTTCTTTCAAAAAATCATAGACACGTTTCATCTTTTTCCTCCCGTCAGTATTTTTTTCTTCATTATACTACCGCTCGAAGCGAAATACAAGAGGCAAACAAAAAATATCATCGAAAACCGCAAAAAGTTATCCGTTTGCCCGCGGCATTCTCCCCTTTTTGTATTATTTTTTTCTGTCTTGTCTTTTCGGCACTTCGCTGCTGCTCTGACGGAATTTGCCCCAATGCCGCTTTCTTTATATAATAATATATCATAATATCATAATATCATTATACGATATATATAATAATGTCATTATATGATCAAAAAACGACTGACATCCGCTGTCAGTCGTTTTTCTTCGATCCGCGGCCGAAGGCAGACGAGGCTCTCTGCCAGCTGCGAAGGCGATATCCCGCCGTTTCTTTCTGCCGCGGCAAGTTCCCTTGCAGGCGTGTTCCCCGCGCCGGCATTTGGCCCGTTTGCCGCTCCGACAACGGATCGCCGTTTCATACTTTCAAGCGAAACACATCTTCCTGCTTTTGCTTTCGGCATGAAATATATTCATTTCTCATTTGTCTTTTTATCCTTTTCCGTCTGGCCCTTTCTGCCTGATCTTTTTTGTCTGACCTTTTCCGTCCTTTTAAAGGGACTCGGCGTTCGCATCGCCGAAAGAACTTTCCGTCTCCGTATCCTGCAATTCCTCTTCTCTTTGCATTTTAAATTTTTTCGTCAAAACCGCAGAAACAATGGCTACGGCAATCATCAATACGCCGAAAACCATAAGAAAAACGGAACCTGTGGCATGAACCGAATAGCCGCTCTCATCCCCCATCCAATTCACATAGATCGCGGAAACGATAATTCTGACGATTCCAATGACGACGGCCGACGCGCCGGACAGAAGCATGCTCCATCTTGACCGTTTATCCGTATTTTTCCCGACCGATTCAAAAATGCGGATAAACGCAAACACAAAAAAGATGCAAAAAACAATTGCAAAGATGCCGAGCAAAACTCCCAACGCAAGGCTGGAATTATACACGCCGTTAAATTTGTCTGCCCTTTCACTGTCGTTTTGAACCGTCGACGACAGCACCGAAAGCTGTTGAAACCAACCCGAAATCCCGGAAGTCGTTGTTGTAGCGGCAAGTTTAACCGCATATGAGAGCGCGCCTCCTCCGATCAATCCCAAAGCTACGAACGAAAATACGGCATACAATGTTTTGCTCGCTGTTTGGAAGATAAAATTCCCAACCGAAATGCGGATTCCGCGTGAGACAACGCCAAACACGACCGAAGCGACCAAAAAAATTCCGCCCAAGACGATCCCCGCGATCGTTGCTCCGCTCGCGGAAATGCTCGTTGTAACGTTGGCAATATCGATGCGGGACGCCGCACACAAAAAGAACAGTCCCACACCGCATAGATATGCAATATATGTAGCGGCGGCAGGAACAAAAATGCTTTTCTCTGTCTTCTTTTGCAGAATTTTAATCAGCCGAAGGACGGTTAGGATAAACCCTGCCGCAACGGCAACTATTGCGACCGTACAACAGAGCGTGCCGAGAACAGCGCTCAGAACTTTCGAAAAAGATACGCTGCCGTCCGCCGCTTCCACTCCTTGATATGCATCGCCGAAATAGTAAAAAATGGACTGTACGGGGCCGCCGGATGCGGAAACTCCGCTCGTGCTGACGCTCGGCTGACCTCCGATCAAAAACACGAAGATTATACCGATCAGCGCTGCCGCTGCTCCAAACGCAAGAGCCAGAATGCCGAATATCGTCCTTGCTTTGGTCCGTTCTGCCCCAATCTCCTGTTCATTGTCCTCCCGCTGCCGAACCTTATCCGAAAGCTCTTGAACCCGCAGTTTTTTTTCGCCATTGAAAACCGCCGCTTTCTCGTACTTCCTTTGCCCGCCGTTTCCTTCCCTTTCTGCGGGAAACCGAACGGGCATCGCGTACACGGGCGCATTTCTGTTGGAACCGCAATGGATACAAAATTCCCCGTCCGCCGGAGTCGTTTTGCCGCACGCACCGCAAAGCGCCATTCCGTCCAGCCGCCTGCCGCACTTCTTGCAAAACGTGGCATTGTCAGGATTCTCCGCTTCGCAAAAATTACAGATCATCATAAATCCTCCCTTACAGTTTTTTCTTGTCACGCATTATTATACAACTTTTTCTTACGAAACGCCTTAAAATATGCTGACAATCGTTTGTCAGTGTTGATCACTTTTTATTTTTTTAAAAAATATGTACCGCTGCAATCCAAAACGTCTACAAAACACATCGGTTTATGCACGCGCAAAAAATCGGTGATTGCGCGCAAATATCGATAAAACGTGCGCTCGGAAATCGAATATTCTGCGCAGAATTCCCTGCGCGAGACATCCTC
Source organism: uncultured Bacillota bacterium (assembly GCA_949283775.1). Classification (GTDB taxonomy): domain Bacteria; phylum Bacillota; class Clostridia; order Christensenellales; family Borkfalkiaceae; genus Borkfalkia. The sequence goes on along the minus strand of CASDTU010000094.1, from coordinate 7,486 downwards.
ACCGCTTAAAAGCCGATCGTACAGCAATAAAATCATTTCAATTTTCATTTTAGACCGTTCTCCAAAACAGACGGCTCCGTCCTTGATTTGATGAGCTGCCGCTCTCCGTTGCAACGGTTGCATTATAGCATACCTTTAAAAACTTTTGCTCAACTCAATTCGCAAATCAGCCCGCATTTATCGCTGAATTTGCCGCATTTTCCGCTTAGTTTGTATGATCAGCGAAAAAAAAGCCGCCGAATCGTATCGATTCGGCAGCTTTTTTCTCTCGAAACGGACAGTTTCCGCACGGAGCGCGGCTGCCCCTTTCCTTGTTTTCATAGACGGTACGATATGACTTTTTTCCGATCATTCCATCAGCGTTATCCGTAAAATGACATCCTGCACGTCCCGATACTCGTTTGTTTGAAGAATGAAATATTCTCCCGGCGTATATACGAAAACTTGCGAAAGATCGTTCGTCTCGCTCTGTTCGCTCACATACCGGATATTTCCGGTATAATAATAAAATCCGTAGCCGCGAATCGAACAGGAAACCGTAATGCGCACCGGTTTGTCCGTGTCCAGCTTGAAATACCATCGGCTGGCATACGGCATGGTAAACGTATACTGCGTATTGAAGGCAAATATCCTCGGCGTTTCCGCGCTGAATCCGTCCGCCTCACCCCTTTCGGCAAATACCGCATACAAATGGGTATCTTCGGTAAGCACCTGATATGTCTTTGCCTGCATCACCCCGGCTTCGTCCTGCCAGCCGAGAAACACAAAGCCCTCTTTTTCGGGGAAGGGCAGATCAAACGCATTACCCTGCATCGTCTGTATCTTTCCGTCGACATGCAGCGTGAGCGTTACCGGCACAACGCCTGTATAGACATTGTCCGAACTCGGCGTCAGATTGAAACCGGTATGCCAGTCTTGCGGGAACCTGTCTGTCTCTTCTTTGGACAGCGCGGTATAAATATCCATGCCGCAAAAGACGGAATTGCTTGCGACCGTCTGTACGGATGCGGGCAGATATAAGGAGGTATACCCATAATACACGAGCCCTCCGCCTTCGATCACCCGAAGCGTTTCCGGCAATTGTATGCCGTAAAACCTGGAATGACAAAAGGCACTACTTCCGATCCGATCCAGCCCTTCGGGAAGAACGAGCACGCTGCTTTTCATGGTCGCATCGTAGAATGCTCTTTCGCCGATCAAATTCAACCGGCTGCCCTCCGCAAAAGAGAGCTGCGAAAACGTACAGCCCGAAAAACAGGATTTTTCCAAAACTTCCACGCTTGCGGGGATCACGACGGGTTGCAGGAAATTGATTTTATAAAACGCATAATCGGAAATCCGAACGATGCCATACGGGATCGTGACCGAACGCAAAGTATAAGAGCGCTCGCTGTTTACCCGCTTTATTTCCACGACCGGCAGACCGTCAATGACGGAAGGAATGATCAGATCCACATTCCCTCCGTATTTTCCCGTATAATCGGTGATCGTGACGGAAGAGGCGTTCTTTTCATACCGAAAATCTTCATAGCTGCCGCTGACAACGATTTCCTGCCAGATCGCATACAGAATCAGATCCGTCTCCCTTCCCGGCTGAGTCGCTTCGTAACGGGTGCCCTTGCCCTGCGCGTCGTCGTACCATCCGAGAAAAGTATATCCTTCCCGTTTCGGTTCGTTCAATGCGACGATCTGGCCGCAGAGCACTTCTGTCGGGTTCGGCTGTTCCAGATCTCCCCCGTTCAGGACATATTTTACCGCGTACCGCTTGTCCGATTCTCTCCAATCCGCCGTAAGGCGCATATCGCGGATATTGAGCGAATCGATCGTCTGCACAGTCTCTCCCCCTTCGTCCTGCCAGCCGAGAAACACATATCCGCCCCTCACACATTCCGGCAAAACAAACGTCTCGCCGAACAGAACGGAAAACGTATACCGCGATTCTTCTCCTTCCGGCGTTTCAAAAACGCCCTCTCCCGCATCCAACGCGATGTCGAACCGCAAAGGCTCAAAACGGGCGTACAGCACGGAAAGATCTAAAATATTGCTCTCATCGATCCTTTCAACTTTCTTTCCGCCCTGCTCGGCGCTGTACCAGCCCAGAAACGCATAGCCGTACCGATATACGGGATACAGCTGCACGCTCGTTCCGTACACGATATAATTCGGATTGATCTTTCCGCTCTCATACATGCCGTCATACTCGTAGCGGATCAAAAATTCTTTTGCACGATACACTGCATAAAGTTCCTCATCCCCTTCCATGCCGGAAAACGACGTGAAATATTCGCCTTTCCCGTCCGGAGAATCGTTCCAGCCGAGAAAATCGTAGCCCTGTAAACTGCATTGCGGCAAAACGATCGATTCGCCGAATTGCAGCGTGACGGTGATGTCCGTTTCTTCTCCGCTATTCGCCGCGAACGTTCCCTCGCCCGCATGCAGATCCACCTTGAATTCCAACGGCTCAAACCGCGCGTACAGTTCGGTGATCGTCAGAATATTTGTCCGATCGATCCTCGCGACCTTTGTCCCTCCGCTTTCGGAATCGTACCAGCCCAAAAATTTCCAGCCATACAAAGAGACGGGCAAAAGGTCTACGGTTTGCCCGAAAAAGATCTCGTTCGGATTGGTCTCCGTCCCTTCGTATGCGCCCTCGTGAACATAGCGAATCACAAATTTCTTTTCCGTAAAGACGGCGTACAAATACAGCGTTTCATCGACGCCATACAGATAGTCCATATATTCGCCGCTGCCGTCTTTTTCCGTATTCCAGCCGAGAAAATCATACCCCGTCTTTTTCACGCCCCAAAGTTTATGCACCTCGCCCGCGCCGACCGATACGGGATTTTCCCCTTCCGCCGTTCCGCCCGCCGTATCGTAATAGACGGTGAATTGCTCGACCGTCTTCTGCCAAAGCGCGTACAGCGTCAGATTTTTTGCCTTCGCTCCTCCGACGCTCTCGTATTTCTCCCCGCCCTGCGGCTGATCATACCAGCCGAGGAAACAATACCCCGCGCGTACCGGCTCGGCGAGCGTCTGTTCCGTTTCGGCCGTAACGCTCGCGGGATTTTGCGCATAGAGCACCCCGCCGTCCAATTCATACCGAACGGTAAAAACCGCACTGCTCCATTTTGCATACAATTGTACGTCCTCGCCCCGGCAATCGATTTGCTCGACGGGTTCCCCCGAATAGTCCGCCGTTAAATACCACCCCTGAAAAAGCTGCCCTGTCTTCTCCGGAACAGGCAGCTCCAACGTGCCGCTCTCCACCGTAAAAAATGTCTGGGCAAAACCTTCAAAATACCCCCCGTTCAGCCAATAGTCCACCGTATATGCGTGCGGAGCAAAGACCGAATGATAGGAACAATCGCCCGTCACTTTGATCGGGAACACGATTTCCGCGCCCGACTCATCCGCCCAGCCGAGAAAATCGTACCCGTCGCGCGAGGGCGCGGGCGAAGTAAACCAATCATTTTTCTTTACGGAAACAGCTTGCCCGTCCACCGTAACGGTATATTCTTGCAAAGACGGACGCAAAAGCAGCCCGTAGAAAACGGCTGCCGCAAAAATGCACAATGCCGCCACGACAACCAAGGCCCACGCCATATGCCGGCGCTTTTTTGCCAGCACCACGCTCTCCGTCTTTGCACCCTCTTCCACTCCGCAATACATCCGCGAAACCGGCATATTGAAATGCCCCGCCAGCGCCGTCAACCGTTCCATATCCGGACAGGTAACTCCGCGCTCCCATCGGGAAACCGTGTCGGTCGAAGTCAACATGGCTTCGGCGAGCTGTTCCTGACTCTCTCCGCGCAAAGCGCGCTGTTTGCTGATCAGTTTTCCGAACCGCTGCGCGTCAAAGTTCCCCGAAAAAGTTTCTCCCGTCTCCTCCTGTCCGCATATTTTTTCCAAAGTCACTCCCAATACGGCCGCCAATTCCCCCAGCTGCGAAATGTCCGGCTGCGAAAGCCCCCTCTCCCATTTCGAAACAGTCTGCGGGTGCAGATTCAATTTTTCCGCCAATTCCGATTGCGTTAAACCTGAGTTCTTCCGCAATTCTTTCATGCGCTTCCCGAATTGTTGCATTTTTCTCTCCGTAAATACGTATCCTTCCATTAGTATATCACAAACAAACATAAATTGCAAGATGCTTTTTCGCCGCCGCGCACTTAACGCTGCAAAAGTAAATTTTCCAACTTTTTCGCACCGCTTTGGCACGGTTTTCCCTCCGATGTTCGGATCTTTTTTTTAATTTTTTGTATGCACGCTTTTTTGTCCTTCTTTTTCGCACTCCTTTCAAAATTTTTGTTCAGGCAAACGATTTTGTCCTTCTTTTTCGCACCCCTTTCAAAATTTTATTCAGACAAGCGATTGCAAACGGTTTGTGAAATGAAAAAGCCTTCTGCGGAAGAATCCGCAGAAGGCTTTTTCCGTTTTTGATCGTTTTCCCGCGTACGGCTTTTCGGTCTTGTTACACGAGCCAATACCTTTACAGCCGGCTTTGCCGCGGTTTTTTTGCTTCCCTAAATTCCTGCGGACACTCTCCGCAAAAACTACTTTTATCTGCTTTTTTTGCCGAATACGTCCAAAAAAGACCGTACGATTGCCAAAATGCTTATTTAAAAGATACCGCATATTTCCCTCCCCTTAGCCTATGATTTTTCTCTTTTCCTTTATTGTACCGCAAATACAGGACAAACATTGTCATATTTAAAAAAATTATCAAAACTGCGGCGCAAAGTTTCTTCGCGCCGCAGCCGTCCGTATTTTTTGTCTGCACGTCAACTTTTTTCGGTTTTAAATTTCATCAGATCGGAAGTCGCTTTAAAATTATTCCGTTTCGCGCCAACCGTTTTTTTCCTGCAAAGCTCTGCGCTCTTTTTTTGAAAGCGACTCGTTTAAACATATTTTTCTTGATGCTGAAACACCTCCAGCATGCGCAAAAGGTTTTCGCAGGGCACGTCGCGCGGAACTCCGTGCGTCGGTGCGGCAATGTACCCGCCGTGCTCTTTTCCCATAACGCGGATCAGGCGGACCGTCTCTTTTTCAACGTCGTCCGGCGTGCCGTGCGCAAGGACGCACTGCGTCGATATGCCGCCCCAGAAAGACAACTTGTCGCCGAACATCCTCTTGATCTTTTCTATATCGTAAATCTCCGGCTGAAAGGTATTGTGTACGTCCAATCCGAGCTCGATCAAGTCGGGATACAGCGCTTCGATATCCCCGCACGAATGCTGAAAAATAAACTTTCCCTTCGCCTTCGCCGCTTTGTACATTCTGCGAAGATAGGGCTTGATAAACTCCCGCCAATGCGTCTGCCCCATGATCTGTCCCTTTTGCTGTCCCCAATCGTCTCCGAAATAGACGCAGTCCAATGCATCGTATTCGTTGATGATCGCAATGATCTTCTCGTTGTACGAACAGATGCCGCTCAGCAGTTTATGAACAAAATCGGGATTGACGATCATATCGCAGAGAAGATTTTCCATTCCGCGCAGCGTCCATGCCCGTTCAAACAGGGAAAAGCCGATTCCGAATCCCGTAAAACGATCCTGCGCGTTTTGCAAAATCCATTCGATACTGCCGCGGATCTTTTCTTCCTCTATTTTCGGAAACGTGTATTCGTAACTTCCGTCCGGCGCGATCTTATCGTCCGAAAGGATCGGATGTTCCACTACGCCGATGTCCTTGTCCTTTTCGCGGTTCCATTCCACCCCGAATTCGTCCTGCCAAATATCCTTTTTCCCTTCGACCTGCCGAAACGACCCGACGCCGCCGATAAACAAATGTCCGCCGATCGTCTCGTAAAAATCAGCATTGCCCGTATATTTTACCATTTTATCGTAGGCTTCCTGCGTGAAATCTATATGATACGGAACAAAATCCGTTTTTTGATGATTCAGCGCCGCAATCACTCTCTCTCTTCTCGTCATCTTTATCCCTCTGATGAATTTTTTCTCTTATTCTATTGACTTTTAACAGAAAAATCAATAGAATATCTTTGAAAACAAGCACAATTCTTTAAAAATCGATCGAAACAAAGACTTTTTTCCCGAAATCGATTTTTAGAAAAAGACAAAACAACGGACGGAGATAAAAGAAACAACACAACGGGCAGAAATAAAAGAGACAACACAGCGGACGGAGATAAAAATATGGATGAACGATTGCAAAAGACATTGCAGGCTTTTTACGAGATCACACACTGCCGCATCGCCATTTTCGACGAATGGCGGAACGAAATCATTGCCTATCCGAAAAAATTGTGCGATTTCTGCCGCTGTCTGCGGGAAAACAAGATAGCGGACGCGCGGTGCCGCGCGTGCGACGACGCCGCGTTTTTGCGCACGAAGCAGAGCGACACGCTGGAAATTTACGCCTGCCACATGGGGCTGACCGAATGCATCGCGCCCGTTCGCAACGAAAACGGAGTCTTTTTGGGCTATATTATGATCGGACAGGCAACGACCGAAAACGAACGGCTGTCTATCGAATGCACCGCGGCGCAGTATATGGAAAAAGAACGCGCCTCTCTCCTTTTACACAGCGTCCCCCTGCTGCAAAGGCAAGTGATCGAATCGAGCAGCTATCTTATGACCGTCTGCGCCGAATACTTATGCCTTACAAAGAGCATCCAAAAAAAATATACGCCCCTTGTCCAAAAAATAACGAAGTTTATTCTGGACAACCTGCAAAGCAAACTGACGCTTTTACAGCTTTCGCAGCAATTCCATATGTCTGAAAGCTCCCTCTATTTTTTAACGAAAAAATATTACAATCTGCCGCCCATCGAATACATCAATTCCCTGCGGCTGGAAAAGGCAAGAGCGCTCATTTCAAAAACCGATCTTAAACTGAATGAGATCGGCGAACTCGTCGGCATTTGCGACGGAAATTATCTCGGACGGCTCTTGCGCAAAAAATACGGCAAAAGCTATCGGGAAATCAAAAAGGAAACCCTGCAAAACTGACGCGGCAAAAAGAGCCCCGCGGAAGCGATATTTTGCTTCCGCGGGGCTTTTATCCGTCAGATTTTTTTATCTTTTCCCGCGCTCTCATTCCAAGTCAAGTGAAAAACGGAAAAATTTTAAAACCGTATTCTGGCCTGTCATTGCCTTACCTCTCGATCTTGAGCGTCTTGATCTCAAACGGCGTAAACGACAAACGAATTTTCCCTTCCGATTCCTGACAAGAATTCGTTTCGTTTTCCATCAGGTCCGCTTCGGCCGCACCCGTATGCGGTATATTCAGAGAAACCTCCGCTTCGGCGTATCTTCCGTTGCTCTCGTACAGGCGCACGATCACGTCGCCGCTGTCCTCCGCAAATTTCACCGTATCGGCGATAATATCCTCGTTCGATATGTGAAGGAGCGGTTCGCTTTCCTTAGCGTTGCAGACAATGAGCGGATGGTTGTACGCGAGCGAACGCTTCACGACGTCCGAACGGTACCGATCTCCCATATGCGGATAGATCGCATACGCAAACTCG
>CASDTU010000093.1 GCA_949283775.1 uncultured Bacillota bacterium | reverse complement strand
CGGCCCGAACGATATCCGCATCCGCGAACTTTTGGCGCGCATCGGCGAGGGCAATGTGGAAGAGGTGATCCTCGCCACCAATCCGGACGTGGAAGGGGACGCGACGGCGATGTATATCGCAAAGCTCATAAAGCCGCTGGGCGTCCGCGTCACGCGGCTGGCGCACGGGATCCCGATCGGTTCGGAAATCGAATATACCGACGATATCACCCTCGCGCGCGCGTTTATCGAAAGAAAAGCGCTCTAAGATAGATTCGCTTAAAAAAGCGGGCGATCTTTTGCAACAGCAGTGAGCCGAAAAAAACAAGAAATGTTAAAAAAACGGCGGTGCGTTTGTATCTTTTCGGCTCCTTCACCCTGAAAAGCGGGAATAAAACACACGCTTTTTACGGCGAATACTTTGCAAGAAAACCGCCGCACAAGCGCAGCAAAAACATCGCTGCACAAGCGCGGCGAAAAAAATACAAAAAGAGGGGTTTTGTCTGAGGCGCACCGTTTTCGGACAAAAATGCGGGGAGGAAAAAATTTGAAGAAAATATCCGTTTTAGGCTGCGGCCGTTGGGGCTCGTTCATCGCCTGGTATCTTGCCACGAAAAAGGGAAAAGAGGTATATTCCTGGGGACCGGAAGAGGATTATTCGTATAAAGTCTTAAAGGAGACGGGCAAAAACGAATACGTCACGCTGGACAGATCCATAACGCTGACGTGTGATTTGAAAGAAGCGGTTTCCCGTGCGGAAATTATCATAATTTCCATCAGTTCGCAGGGGCTGCGCGGCTTTATCCAAAAAATTCTTGCCTGCGGGGACGTATCGGATAAAATTTTTGTCCTCTGCATGAAAGGTATTGAAGTGGAGAGCGGCGAGAGGCTTTCGCAGATATTATTGGACGCGGGCGTTGCGCGCGACAAGATCGCCGTTTGGGTAGGGCCCGGACACATACAGGATTTTACGGCCGGCATTCCCAATTGTATGGTCATCGACAGCTATGACGCGGAACTGAAAAAGAAGCTGGCGGACGATTTTAAGAGCGATTTGATCCGTTACTATTACGGCAACGACATTATCGGAACGGAGATCGGCGCGGCGGCGAAAAACGTAATGGGTATCGCGGCAGGGGTTTTGGACGGCGGCGGCGTGTCTACGCTGAAAGGGCCGCTGATGTCCCGCGGTGCGAGGGAGGTTTCGCGACTCATTAAGGCGATGGGCGGAAACGAACTCTCCGCATACGGGCTCGCGCATTTGGGCGATTATGAAACGACGCTCTTTTCGCGCCATTCGCACAACCGTATGTACGGAGAAATGCTCGTCAAGGGTCAGAAGTTTGAAAAACTTGCCGAGGGCGTCATGACGGCGGCGGCGATGAAAAAGCTGGGCGAAAAGTACGGCGTTGAACTCCCGATCACCGATGCGGTGTACGATATTTGCTTTTCCGAAAATCCGCAGAGCGATACGGAAGGGAAAAATATCTGTATGGAGCGCATAGCGCGGCTCTTTTCCAGAGATACGAAATTTGAATTTTAAGAGCGCTTTCTGGACGGCGGCAGTAAGCGCGGTTTCAGCAGCTGCGAAGTTTTAATTGCAAGCCGGATTATTTTTGCCGCAGCTATGAAGTTTTTATTTTAAAGTATTTGTATTTTGCGGCGGATAAAAAAATAAGAAAAGGGGCGGTCGAATCATATTCGATCGCCCCTTTGCAATATTTGCGTCAGCAAAACTGCCTATTTGGGCTAAATTTGCGCAAATAAAAATACCCCCTTCGAGTCCTCCGAGGGGGGGGCAATGCTTGTTTTTCGCGTTCGTATTTGCAAAGCCGTACTTTTCTGTGCGGCTTAAATTGTTCAGACCGTTTTTTGTCTTGCCTAGAAGAGGCGGAAAATTCGCGCTTTTTCAAGGGAAGGGGCAAAGAAAAAATCCGTTTTATTTGCAAATGCGGCGGGATCAGGCAGAATTAGTGGACCAATTTATCGATGTCCGATTTTCTGCACATGACGATGAGCCTTTCCGCGCAGTTAAAGGTATAATCGGCGGAGGGGAGAGGAATCAGACTTCCCCCGCGTTTGATAGCGAGGATGTTGAGATTGTATTTTGCGCGGACGCCCTTGTCGCGAATGGTTTTTCCTTCCCATGTTTTCGGAGTAGGAATTTCGTAAATCGCATATTCGGGCGTAAGCTGAATATAATCGAAGATATTGTTTGCGCTGTATTTGACGGCGAGGCGTTCCGCCATTTCTTTTTCGGCGAACACTACGTCGTCGGCGCCGTTTCGCAGCAGAAACTTGGCTTGAATTTCGGTGGATGCGCGGGAAAGCACAAATTTTGCGCCCGCCTCTTTCAAAAGGGAGGTCGTTTCCAGGGATGCCTGGAAGTTTTCGCCGACGGAAACGACGCAAAGATCGAAATTATCCACGCCGATGCCGTCCAAAACGCTGGGTTTTGACGCGTCGCCGATCTGCGCGCTGGTGACATACGGGAGAATTTCATTGATTTTTTCTTCGTCGGTATCCAGGACCATCACATGATTGCCCAGCTCCGTAAATTTTTTTGCCATATAGGTCCCGAATCTTCCCAGGCCGATGATCAAAATAGATTTCATGGTTTCCTCCTGCTTTGCGGCAATAACCGTTGCCGTAGGATTTCTCTTTCAAATCGAAAGGCTCGCTTTAAAAAGAAACTTCCGATGTATTCCGGTTTTGACGGAGCACGGTTTCGTCGATGTGTTTTAGTTTAAGCGAAGCACGGTCCCGTTTTGCGCAAAGCGAATAATGCAGTGTAGAGATAGTAGAATGCTGTATAACGAATAAGACAATATAATGAAAGTCAAAAGGGCAGGCAAGCCGTCGGTTTTCAAGGAAATCGCGTGCGCCGCGGCGGAAGTATCGGAGGGATCAGCCGATCCGAACTTTCTCCATCGGCAGTATGACGGCAGGGGCGGAAGGATTGCGCAAAGACAGCATGAAAGTCAGACAGCCGACTCTGCCTAAGTACATTAAAATCGCGAGAACGATTTCCGAACCGACCGATAGGTAGGGCGTCATGCCGAGCGTCAGCCCGACGGTGCCGATCGCGGAAAATACTTCAAACACGACGTCGGTAAGCGTTACGTCGTAGAGCGCGTTGTTTTGTTCAAAGAGCGAGATGAGAATGATCGCGATCGTGGCAAAACAGAGATAGATGGTTACGAATTGCGCGGCATTGCGGACGTTGTCTTCGTCGATGCGGCGCCCGAAGCATTCCACGGAATGTTTTCCGCGCAGCAGGGAAACAAACGATAAGATCAAAGTGGCGAAGGTGCTGGTCTTGATGCCGCCCGCTGTGGATCCGGACGAGCCGCCCACGAACATGAGCGCGATGGTGATAAAGATGGTAGCCGTCTGAATGCTTCCGCTGTTGCTGAGCGGCAGGACGTTGAAGCCGGCCGTACGCGGGGAGACGGCGCTGAAAAAGGAAGATAAAATCCTTTCTCCGAGCGGCAAAGTATTTTCCGCAAGGAAGATGAGGATACTCGGGATCACGATCAATGCCGCCGTTGTAATGAGAACCAACTTTGTGTGCAGCGTATATTTGCGGAAATAGACTTTATTTTCTTTCAGATCCTTCCAAACGAAGAATCCGAGCCCTCCGACGATGATCAGGAGCGGGACGGTCAGACAGACGATCGGATCGCCCGAATAGGCCGTAAGGGAAGAAAATTCTTCGTTGATTCCCATCAGATCGAAGCCGGCGTTGCAGAAAGCGGAAACGGAGAGGAAGACGGAGAAATAAATCCCGCGTCCCCAGCCGAAATCGGGAACGAAACGAAAGCACAGGATAAGAGCGCCGAACGTTTCAAAGATCAAAGTGCCGAGGAGGATCATGGAAGTGAGTTTCACCATGCCGCTTAGCGCCGGAGCATTGACGGATTCCTGCATATAGGTACGTTCTTTCAGGCCGATTTTTTTACCGCCCAATTTCCAAAGGGCGAAGACGACGGTCATAAAACCTATGCCGCCCGTCTGAATGAGAAGCAGGATCACGACTTGGCCGAAGACTGACCAATACGTAAACGTATCGTGCAGGACCAGCCCGGTAACGCACGATGCGGAAACGGCGGTGAAGAGTGCGTCCATAAAGGGCGCCGTCGCCATTTCTTTCGTCGAAATCGGTAAAAGCAACAAGATCGTGCCGATTATGATCGTCGCAAGATATCCCAATACTAAGAGCCGTACGGGAGTCATGCGTATTTTTCGTTGCATAGAACCTCCGTTTTTCAGAGCAGTTATTCGATTCGAATGTATAACCGTTCTGTCAAGATTATAACACGTTTCGCCGTATTTGCAAGCGATTCAAACGGCTTACGGTTAAATTTATGCAATTTGTACAGTCGCGCAATCGCTTTGTTGCGGAAGAGTTTTTCACAATTTGAAACAGAAAGCAGTATAATGAGTACAGGCGGAGGTGTATATGAAAATTCATTTTGTGACCGAAGGCAGTATCAACGAGTATTGGGAAGGAGCGCATCACGCGCAGAGCGATCTGCTCGTTTTCGGATTCGGGGGGCTGGGCAACGTGGACTATCGCAGCGAGCTTGCCGGGGAAACGTCTAAACTGGAAGATCTGGCAATTTTGAGCCGCGAAGCGGGCTGTACGGTCGTCAGCGGCTGCCGCACCGATTCCTGCGGGATCCTGCATAAAAGCGCGGCGATCGCGGATAAAGGAAAAATTTTGGGCGTTGCGGATATGCTGCATGTTTCGGAAACGGACCCGTACAAGAGCGGCGCGCATTTAAAGGTCTATGACACGTCGGCAGGGAAAATCGGGCTCTGCGTGGGGGAAGATCTGTATTATCCTTCGGTTGCCGAGACGCTCGCGCTCTGCGATTCGGACGTGATCGTGAGCGTGTTTGGGGAAACGGAAGATTTCATTCCGCAGCTGATGCTGCGCGCCTGCGCCTTTTGTTCGGGCGTCGCCGTCTGTATGTGCGCGTCCGGGATCGCACAGGTCGCTCTTCCGGACGGGGATATACGGCTTCGCACCGCAAAGAAAGAATGTGATTTTTGTTTTACTCCGGAGCGGGAATACCGCCTTACGACAGTCCGCACGCGCGGCTTGGCCAGAAAACGCAGGGAAGATTTTTAAATACTTCGGAAAACAGGGGGATTTTTGAAATTCTCATGAAAAAATAGAGAAGTTCTCTTTTCAAGGCGCGGAGGATATGCTATAATAAAAAAAAGCAATTTTTTCAATTGTTTTCGGAGAAACGATGGATAAACGAAACGCAACGGAATTTATCAACTGCTACAATAAGATCGATGCGCAGCTTCGCGATCTGTACGGATTCAAGCCTTCGCAGGCGTTTACGGATATTGTGCGCAGATGTGCGGAAAAAAATCAGATCGTTCGTAAATACGAGAACGATCTGGTGGATTATGCCCGTTTGCGGAATGCGATCGTGCATCAGAGCACGGACGGAAGGATCATAGCCGTTCCCTGCGACGAGGTCGTGGAGGAAATGCGCCTGATCGAACGGCTCTTGTGCGTACCTCCGACCATCGGGGACACGCTTGCGGAAAAGAAAATCGTTAGCATCGAAGATTCGATCAGCTTAAAGCAGACGATTTTGCTGATTTCCCGAACGGGCTATTCGAATTTGCCCGTATACCGCGGCAGTCGCATGGTCGGCATTATCAATAACCGCCGCATCATTCAAAAGCTCGGCGCGGTCTTGGCGTCCGGTAATGCGGTGGACGCGTATCTTTCGCAGACTTCCGTCGGAGAGATCTTGGCGGAAAACGATCTGTTTATTTATTACAAATACCTCGGTAAGAAAAATACTTTGCAAGAAGTATTGAACGCCTTTGAGGAAAATAAGAAACTGTTGGCCGTGGCAATCAGCGAAAACGGGAAAGTCGGAGAGCGGATCGTCAATTTCATCACGCCCGCCGATCTGCCGCAGATCAATAAGATCTTGGAAGATTACCAATAAATTTACCGCTTTGCGTCGCCGCGATCATGGATGCATTTGCCGGCGGACGCTGAATCCGGCAGCGGAAAAGTTTGCGCAAAGAGAAGTTTAAATATACAAACAGAGTTTGTGAAAAGGACAGGCATTCCGAAAGAGGCGGACGTTAAATCACAGCGGTACAACGGGCCGTTCTTTGTTGGAGATTTTGCGCCGCAGAGCGGACGGCAGGGCAGAAAAATAGAGAAACTGAGCAAAATCGCTTTACAAACGAGCGCAAGATTGCTACAATAATAGGCGTATATAGTAATAAATGAATCGTGCGATTACAGAGGACAAGCTGGCCGCGCAACATCTTTCAGAGAGTTCCCGACGGGTGGAAAGGGGCAGAACAGGGCGCGGTATACGGTATCAC
>CASDTU010000092.1 GCA_949283775.1 uncultured Bacillota bacterium | reverse complement strand
GCGAAACAGTCCTCCCAGTTGTTCGCCGCTTTTTAAAATATGTTTTTCTGCTATTCCGTCGGCATAAATAAAATTTAATTCTGCCACTTTCGAATCACAAAGCCTGACTTCCTGTTCCGACGCCAGAAAAATTCCCACATTTTACGCACGGCATCCGACTTCAACGGTTAAAGTATCATAGAGCGATCTGTCCACGGTGTTGACGATACAATCGAGCTGGGGTACGATCCCCACGCGATATCCCAGCTGTTTTAACTGCAAAAAAACCGGTACGAGACTGTCTGCCGCTTTTTGAATGTAATCGAGATTGCGCAGATCGTGCGTTTCATGAATAAAAAAAACAACTTCATCAAAACACCCTTTTTCGCGGCGCATGATATCCATAAACTGATCATAAAGTTTTTGATCCCGGATTACGTCGTACGTAACGCGCAGCAAATCCGTATAGCCGCTTTTTTCCATATACGATTCTCCTACCGAACGGTCATAAAAGTATAAATTTTACATTCCGAACCTTTGCAATCCGGTTCGTCTTGAAACACTGTCTTCATCGTAAACGTGTGTTTTCCCTGCGCAAGATCGCTTTCCAGCAAAACAGGCGTACACCAATCTTTATCCGGTACCCAATAGGCTCTGTCAACGGGCATTTTTTTCCATGGCCGGTCATCTATTTTGTAATAAAATACACCGCATCTTTTACCGAAATTCAGCTGTACCATCAACGCCCTTCCGCTAAACGCAAAGCTCAGCTGCGCTCCGTCTGCACAAGTGTATACCACTTTATTATACCATGGAGATTTTAACTCCCGCTGAATACACCACGGCGCTTGAACGGACCATTCCTGCATGGGGATTTCCGCTATCGTTTCGTAATTGAGCTCGTTGAGCGGCGGCGGCAAAGTTTTCTGGAAGCTTAAATCTGTTTTTGTCTTTGTAAGAGTTTCTTTCAATAAATCCAGGACAGGCTCGGCATAGATCTGACTGCCCGCATACCCGGGATGAATGTTATCTCCGCTGACAGGCAGCCAGCCTTCCCAACTGATTCTGCCTTTTTTGAGTTGCTTTATAGCATATTTCCCCGACCAAACAGAACTTAATTCATAATGCTCCGCTAATTCTTCAAACTCTGCAATCACGTCCGGTACCCCGCCCGACACCATTTTCCGGTGCATATCACGGCGGAAAGTATACACTAAAATGATATCACATCCTCTCTTCAATACTTTGCGGATTAAACCTTCTCGCTCACGCTGACGCTTTTCCGCTTCTCCATAACAATCGTTTACTGCATATTCCAGAAATACCAAATCGCACTGCACGTCTATGATCTCTTTTTCGCAGCGCATGAGGCCGCTCAAAGAACCCGTACCGCCAATGCCGCAATTATTCACCGTCAAACGCACTTCGGGATACTCGCTCAAAAACCATCCCCGTATATAATATGGCCAATTGCTTTCCAGCCCGCCCGTATTCTCTTCGCCTGCCGTTATCGACCCGCCTAAAAAGCCCAAACGCAGATTTTTTTGTGTAACGCTGCTTGTGTACGCAAAAGATCAGAGCGATTGTTTATGATTTTCATCTTTTCCCTCTATTTTATATTTTTTATCAATTATAGCATTCATTTTTTTGTTTTTCTACATTTTATTTATCCTGTTTTTTCGAGTTTTTAACATTTT
>CASDTU010000091.1 GCA_949283775.1 uncultured Bacillota bacterium | reverse complement strand
TTATTCGAGAATCGCTTTGATCCTGCGGATGCCGCTCGCGGAGGACTGCTCCTTGACGATCTTGAAATGCCCGAGCTCGCCCGTGTTTGCCGCGTGGGGACCGCCGCACATTTCCCTGGAAAAACATCCGATGCTGTACGTCTTGACCACGTCGCCGTATTTGTTGTCGAACACGCCTACGATGCCTTCCGCGCGCGCTCTGTCGTACGGCATTTCTTCATACACCACGGGAATATTTTCTTTGATCTTCTCGTTGACGAGATCTTCCACCGCCTGAATCTCTTCCTGCGTCATCGGGCGCGCAAAGTTAAAGTCGAACCGCAGCCGCTCGGGCGTGATATTGCTGCCCTTTTGGTTGATGTCCGGCGAAAGCACGGTTTTCAGCGCCGCGTTCAGAAGATGGGTCGCCGTATGCAGGCGCGTCGTCGCGACGCCCGTATCCGCAAGGCCGCCCTTGAATTCGCCCGCCGCCTGCGCATGGCTCTTTTCCCTGTGCTCTTTGAACGCCTCTTCAAATCCCTTTTCGTCCACCGTATAGCCGCGCTCGGTCGCAAGTTCCACGGTAAGCTCCAGCGGGAATCCGTACGTATCGAACAGTTTGAACGCCGCTTTGCCGCCGATCGCCGTTTCATTTTGATAGGAAGGATCCTGCTTTGCCATAAATTCGTTCTTGCGCTCGATGCCCGAAATCGTCTTTTCAAACTCTTTCATGCCCTTTTCGAGCGTCGATTCGAAACGGTTGATCTCCTTTTCGATCTCTTCCAGAATATATCCCTCTTTCTGCGGCAGAAGCGGATACGCTTCGTCGTAGATCTCTTCGATAAAGATCTTCGCCACCGAGAGCATCTCTTTGCTGGAAACACCCAGCGCCTTGCAGTAGCGGATCGCGCGGCGCATCAGTCTGCGCAGAATATAGCCCGCCCCCGTATTGGAAGGCAAAATGCCGTTCACGTCCCCGATGAGCATGACCGACGTGCGCGTATGGTCCGCAATGATGCGCATGGCGCGCTGCGCCTGTCCGCCGTCGTCGTACTTTTTGCCCGACGCCTTTTCCAGATACGCGATCACGCCGCTGAACAAGTCGGTCTTATATCCGTCCGTAAGCCCGTTCAAAAACGCCAGCATCCGATCCAAACCGAAGCCGGTGTCCACGTTCTTGTTTTCCAAAGGGACGTAGCCGTCTTTGGTCTTTTTGTACTGCATATACACGTCGTTTCCGATCTCGACGTACCTGCCGCAGGGACAGTTGATGTCGCACGGCACTCTGCCGCACTCCTTGTCCGTGAGCGGATAGAACCACTCGTTGTCCGGGCCGCAGGGGGTTCCTTCCGTCCCTTCCAGCTCCCACCAGTTGTTGGACTTGTCCAAATAAAAGATATGCTCCTTTTTGATGCCGAGCGCCTGCAAAAGGTTCGCCGTCTCCTCGTCGCGCGGCGCGCTCTCGTTGCCGGCAAACACCGTCGAACAGATCTTGTCCTTATCCAAACCGAAAACCTCGGTCAAGAGCTCAAACGACCACGCCGTCTTTTCCTTTTTAAAATAATCGCCGAGCGACCAGTTTCCCATCATTTCAAAGAACGTAAAGTGCGTCGCATCGCCCACCGACTCAATATCCACCGTGCGCACGCAGCCCTGTACGTTGCAAAGCCGCTTGCCTTTCGGATGCGGCTGCCCCAACAGATAGGGCATCAGCGGCTGCATTCCCGCCACGTTGAACATGACGCCCGTCGTCCCGTCCCCGATCAGCGACACCGCGCCGATATTGACGTGTCCCTTGCTCTCGTAAAACTTGATCCATTTGTTTCGAAGTTCTTTGCTCGTTATCATTTCTTTTCGCCTCTGCTTTTTATTTCCGATTCTGTCTTTTTTTTCTTCTGCCGCCCGTTTTAACAAAATGCGCTTGTTTAACAAGATGTGCCCGTTTTTCAAAATGCGCTCATTTTTGCTTGTTTTTCGCGGCGCGCCCCGTTTACGGGCTTGTCCGACGCAGACAAAGAGTCCTGCCGCCCGTCCGGACGCGAAAACGCTTTACAAAAAACCGCCTTTTTCGCTTTTGCTGCGGCGCGAAAAATATTTCGCGCCGCAGCTTTTTTCTTTGTTTTTTCGGCCCGCAAAAGCGCTTTCGCTTCTCTTTTTCGGGCGGTATTTTTCTTTTCGTTTCAACCTGCGCGCTTTTTCAAGCGCTTTTTTGCTTTTTTACTTCTTTTTTATTGCTCTTTCTCCTCGCCGGACTCCTCCGCGGAAAGATTGCCTGCCGCGGCGCTTTCCGCTTCGACGGGATCTTCCAAAGATTCCCTTTTCAGCTCCTCTTTCAGCTCTTCCTTCCATTCCTCTTCCAGCTCGGGAGCGACGGGGAAAAGCTCTTCCTTGATGCATTCGAATTTTTCGCCCGTAAGTTTTTCTAAGGCCGCTTCCATCTTGGAAATGCGGCATTTTAAGTAGCGGATCTCTTCCGCGTTGGGATCGACCTTTTCCTGCTGCAAGTCGGGTTTTTCGCCCTTGATGCGCACCACGCGCGCAGGAACGCCGACGACCGTCGCGTGCGGCGGAACTTCTTTCAGCACGACCGCGCCGGCGCCGATCTTCGCGCCTTCGCCGACCGTAAAGCCGCCCAGCACCTTCGCGCCGGCGGAAATAATGACGTCCTTTTCGATGGTGGGGTGCCGCTTTCCCTTTTCCTTGCCGGTGCCGCCCAGGGTAACGCCCTGGTAGATCACGACGCCCGACGCTACTTCCGCCGTTTCGCCGATCACGACGCCCATGCCGTGGTCGATAAACACGCCGCCCTCGATCTTCGCCGCGGGATGGATCTCGATCCCCGTCAAAAATTTCGCAAACTGCGACACCATGCGCGCCAGCAGTTTCAAATGCATTTTATACAGGCGGTTCGCAAAACGGTGCCACGACAATGCGTGCACGCCGCTGTACGTCAGCCAGATCTCGAATTTGTTTCTTGCGGCAGGGTCGTTGCGCTTTGCCGCGTTGATGTCAGCGCGCAGTCTCTTGAACATGACCGCTCTCCTCCTTTTGTACCCGTTAGCACCCTTTTACAGAATGCGGCGGATATGGAATTCGTCGAACGCGCGGTCGATCATGTCCCTGTTGAACACGCGGTAATCGATCAGATACCGCACTACGACGTCGCGCGCGTCTTCAAAATTATAATATGCGTCGCAAGCCTCCATAAGTGCCAGATGGTCTTCCTGCGACATTCCCAAAAGCAGCGCCAGCTTGAACAGCAGGACTTTTTCCGGAATATAATATCCGCGCAGCACGTTCTTCCAGATCTCTTCGGATACGCCGAGCATTTGCGCCATTGCCGCGGGATCCTCGCCGCTCTTTCGGATCTTTTCCGCAATCAGCGTGCCCGGCAGCTTTTTCGAACGGAAAAACGCCTTTACCCGCATTCTAAACGGCGCAATGCGCACCGAAAAGGTAAAATTATTGTCGACATAGCGCTCTTTCAGTTCCTTTAACACCTGCTCAACGTTCGGCTGGTAAGAAAGTTTACGCATCTCGTTTGCACTGTATTCGCCCTCTTCGATGCGGTTCCTGTTTTGCAGGACCATCGAAATCGTCAGCGATTCGTAAGAAGGCAGCGAACTGATCAGTCCGTAATTCGCATACTTCTTGCAAAAATATTCGTTTAAATCCTTGATGAAATCTTCACTCATCTGCGTCCGTTGCTCCTTTGCCTTTTGCTTGTCTATTATTATACATGATTTCCCCGAAATAGCAATGCTTTTTACTCCGCAGAAAAAAATTTTTTAACTTTTTTGAAAAAAACAAACAAATATTGATAATTTTTCTTGCGCAATTATGTGAATTGTGTTATACTTTGATTGAAATATGAACTTTGAAGGAGGTTTTCCTTACGAAACGCACCAGAATCGATGAAATCGCGCTCCTGATCGAAAAGAACGGAAAGATGAGTCTGGAAGAGCTGGCACTGCAATTTCCCGACGTTTCCGACATGACGCTTCGCCGCGATCTTTTGGAGCTCGAAAAAGAAAATAAAGTCATCCGCATACGCGGCGGCGCAATGTCCGTTTTGGAAGTGCAAAAGCGTTCCGGCGAGGCCTATGCTCAGAAGTCCACGATCAATACCGACGCGAAAAAGGTGATCGCCAAAAAAGCCGTGGCTTTGATCGACGAAGGGGTCAGCCTTTTCCTCGACGGCGGCACGACTTCCCTGTACCTCGCCAAAGAACTGCCCGACATCCCCTGCCATATCTTCACCAACGGCCTCGCCGTTGCCGAAGAACTTTCCCATAAAAAACAGCCCGAGATCGTGCTGGTCGGCGGCTCCCTCATCAAGGAAAATTTGAGCACCGCCTCCCCCTACACGAAGGTGTTTTTGGAGAACACAAACTTTGAACTTGCGATCATTTCCGCCTCCGCCTTTTCTTTCGAACAGGGTTTTTCCTGTATTTCGCAGGTGGAATCGGATCTTTTGAAGTTTATCCTCGCGCGGGCAAAAATGGTGTATATGATGCTCGATACTTCCAAAATCGGAAAAATCATGCCCTATACCTTCGCAACGCCCGAAACCATCGACGTTTTGATCACCGATGACAATTTCCCGCAAAACGTCAAGGAAAAATTTGAAGAAAAAAATATCGTCGTCATCTGACGGCGTTCCCTTTTAAAAGAGGATGTCCTTGCAAACATTTTTGCAAGGACATCCTCTTTTTTATTCGCACAAGAACGCTTCCGCCCCTTTTCCCTGCAAAAAGCCGCTCTCTATCCTTTTTTCTCTGAAAAACCGCTCTCTATCTCCTCTTTATCTCCGAAAAAACGCTTGCGCCCTGCTTTTTTTTATCTCCTTTCCCGAAAGCTTGGTCTTTCTTTCGGTGCGCCGTCGCAGGCTTTTGCCACACTGTCCGCGTCGTCCGCGCAAAATTTTGCCCTTTTCTTGGCAGCTTTCCCCGCTTTGTAAATTATTCGGAAAGATCGTTTTTGCTCTCTTTTCCGCGGTTTGACGCCGCGCCTTTCTTTTTCAGTCTGACCGCCAGAACGATAACGACGATCAGCATTCCGATACAATACGCGCTTAAAAGGCAGCACCCGACGATAGTGCCGACGTCAACCGTATCTCGAAAGATCCGGATCCGCACCGTAGAATTATTGATCTGTGAGTCGTACTGCGTGAGCTGCAACTGTATCTTTTGCAGCTCGGTATCCACCTGCGCGATTTCCGAAATGATCTGCACCTGCTCGCTCGCGCTCGCTTCCGTCTGCGTAAGAAGCTCGCTCAGCCGCGCTTTTTGCTCTTCCAGCGCCGCTTTGTACGCTTCGGCGTCTATGTACTGCGTGGTTATGTCCTGCGCCGTGATTTGTTTGCTGTAAATCGCGCCCGTCTGTTCCATACTGTCCATAAATCCGTCCAGCTTCTCCGTCGGAATGCGCAAAACAAGACTGATCTGCGAGTATCCGCTTTTCCCGCCGCTCTGCGACTGCTCCTGCACATAGCCGCCCAGATCGTTGCATTCCTCTATAAGCTCCTCCGAAATTTTCTGCACGTCTTCGCTCTCCATGGACACGGAAACCCAATACACAACCTTCCTGCTCGCGTCGGCGGCAACGATCGTGCCGTCCTCCGCGATCCCCGGCGCACTGCCGCCATCCGTTTTTGCCGATGAACACGCCCCGACCAACAGTGCACCGATAAGGCAAAGCAGCACAAACACCCATCGCTTTTTCATATTTCGTCCCCCTCTTATCCTCTCTTTTTTTTCTTTGCGGCCGTTTTTCTTCAAAACGGCCGCCTTTCTTTTTTTTGAAAGAAACTGAACCGACTATAACGATCCGTATGGAAAAAAGTCCCCGAACGGCGCCGGCCTTAAACGCGCGCCCCTTTTGTATTTTAGCAACTTTTTATATTTTAGCAACTTCGCAAAATCGCGCCTTTCGTTCTGCTTTTCAATCTTCTTTTGCCCTTTTCTCCCGTGCAAAAGCGTAAAATCCGCAGCGGGACGGATGATCCAAAACCCACGTTCCGCCGCAAAAAACGGCCTTTGCCGCAACGCACAGATCCGCTCCGGCGCAAAAAATATTATAGATCCCGCCGATGAGCAGCCATACAGAGCCGCTCGCCGCCGCAGCGGCGCACGGCGCCGCGCCGAGCAGCAAAAAGGGCAACAGCGTACCTAAAAAATAGGGTACGCGGCGCATTTTTCTCTCACAGGCGCAATACACGGTCAAAAGTTCCCGATTGTATCCGAACCGCAGACCGTCAAAAGTGCCGCTCAAAACGCCCCAGCCCAGCGCGTGCAGTCCCTCATGCAGCGGGATCGACAGGACGAAGACCGCGGCCATACACGCGCAGTCCAGCCATAGCGCGCCCGTCAGGCTCCATTTTTTTTGCGCAACCAGCGCATAGAGCAGGAGCGCCGCCGCGGAAACGATCGCCGCCGCCGCAAAGCCGAGCCAAAGCGCAGACCTTGCTTTCAGCGTGCAGTCTTTTTGCACAAAGCCCTGTCCTTTCAGCTCCCGACAGGACTTTTCAAACCGCTCCTGCGCCGCTATCTCACGCAAACGCGCTTTTTCCGCCCGATATTTTTTTCTGTCCGCCCTTTTTTGCGCTTTCCCGATCTCTTTTTCCGAAGAAGAGCCCTGCGCTTCCTCTTTTTCCTGCGGAAAATCTTCCGCTTCTTCCCTTTTCATTGCGCCGAAAACAGGTCGGTGGAGAGATACCTTGATCCCGTATCCGGCAGGATCACCGCGATCGTCTTGCCCTTCGCCTCTTTGCGCGCCGCAATGACGAGCGCCGCGTGCATCGCCGCCCCCGCAGTGATCCCCACAAATACGCCGTCCGTCTTTGCAAGTTCTCTGCTCGCGGCAAACGCCTCTTCGTCCGAAACGGCGATGACCTCGTCCACGACTGACCGATCCAGGATTTCGGGCACAAACCCCGCGCCGATCCCCTGCAACCCGTGCGGCCCCGCCTTGCCGCCCGAAAGCACCGCAGAGTTCTTCGGTTCGACCGCCACCGCGCGAACAGCGGGATTCTTTTCCTTTAAATATTTTGCCGTGCCGCTCAGCGTTCCGCCCGTGCCGACCCCTGCCACCAGATAATCGACGCGCCCGTCGGTATCCGCCCAAAGCTCCGGGCCCGTCGTCTTATAGTGCGCCGCAGGGTTGGCAGGATTGACAAACTGTCCGCAAATGATGCTGTTGGGCGTCTTGTCGCGTAGTTCCTGCGCCGCCTCGATCGCCCCCGCCATACCCTTTTTTCCGTCCGTCAGCACGATCTTCGCTCCGTATGCCGCCAACAGCTTTCTCCTCTCCTCGCTCATCGTCTCCGGCATCGTCAGCACCAATGTATATCCCTTGACCGCGCACACCGCCGCAAGACCGATCCCCGTGTTTCCGCTCGTCGGTTCGATCAGTAGCGTCTGCGCATTGATCTTTCCGCTCCGCTCCATCTCTTTCAGCATTTCCAGCGCCGGCCGATCCTTCACGCTGCCCGTCGGATTCATGCACTCCAACTTCCCCAAGATCCGCGCGGAAAGCCCGTGCTTTTTTTCTGCGCCGCACAGTTCCAGCAGCGGCGTCTTGCCGATCAGTTGCATTATAGACGAATAAATCATTTTTTTACCTCCGCTCATCGGATCCCTTGCGCAATTCCTCGCCCTTTTCCGACTTTTTGTCTATATAGTTTTTTCCTTCTCTACGGCTCTTTCAGAGATTTTACTTTGCTATGCTTTTTACAGCGATTTTTATCTGCTTTGGCTTTTTCAGAGATTTAACCTTCTATGATTAGCGATTGTATTTTACAGGCTTTTTCAAAGACTTACCGTTTTATTGACTAGTATATCGCTTTTTTCTTTTTCGTATTCGCCGAAAACGTGCGCACCTTTCGGCGCGCCGCCCCAAAAACGGGGGTGCGTCAGCGCTTTTTCTGCGCCGTCAGCTTTATAATGAACAGACTAAGCGCCCCGAAAAAGACGCCTGCGATCACGAGCGCGAGCGCCATTCCCACAGCAGTGATCTCCGTTCCGAAAAAATCAAACGTCAGCGCGTACTGCGCAGACAGCGACTCGGCGAGCGGTTCGTTGGTCGCCGCCGCCAGGTTCGAAAGCGCACCGCGCATCAAAAAGTTTCTGAACAGCCCCGCCGAATACGACCCCGGGATAAACAGCGTAAAATACTGTATTCCCTTGGGAAACATGGACACAGGCATATAAGCGCCGATAAAAAACCCGATCACCGTGCCCAAAATGACGTTCAGTCCCGTAAAGCCGCCCTCCGTGCGGATAAAACCGCACAAAAACACGATCAGCGTCGTGGAAGAAAATACCGACAAAAAGACCGTTCCGATACAGCCGAACACGTCCGCGGCGGATAAAAACCAATTTCCCGAAAGCAATAAAAACACAAAGCAGAGCGCGAGCACCGCGAACCCGATCAAAATCGCCGAGAGCGCGACCGAACAAAAATACGCCGCGCTCGGGATCCATTTCGGAACGGGCGACGCCAAAAGATCGTTTACAACGCCGCGCTTTTTGTCCTGCACCATGATCCCCGCCGAACACAACGCGACCGTGATGCAGGCGCACGCCATCACCCCGGACAGCATCCAGCTGTCGAAAAACGCCTGTACCTGCTCTTTTGCCTCAAACCCCTGCTGCAAAAGGACTTCGTTCAGCGCGTCCGTCTGCGTTTTTCCGATAAACAATATATAGAGCGCCAGAACGATCAGCGGCGAAAGAAGGGAAAAGAAAATATTCGCCTTGTCTTTTACATAAATTTTGACGTTGCGGCGCGTCATCTGCCAAAGCATATACAGCATTTATTCGTCCCTTCCTTCCAGCTTCTTTCCCGTAACGCGCACAAAGACGTCGTCCATATTTCCCTTGATATATTCAAAATCCTGCGTCTGCTCGGGATATTTTTTCAAAAATTTCAGCACCTGCGCACCGTTTCGCATGGAAATGCGGCACCTGTCGCCGCACGCCTCTGCGGCTATGCCTTCCTTTGCAAAATACGCCGAAAGCGCCGCCGCATCGCCGTATACAAACAGGCCGCTGTCCGAATACTCGTTTTTCAGTTCCGTAGGCGTGCCCTGCGCCGCGATTTTTCCGCCGTCGAGAATGACGACCTGATCGGATCCGTCCGCCTCTTCCATGTAATGGGTCGTCAAAAACACCGTCATCCCCGTTTTTTGCCGAAGATCTTCGATCGTGTTCCAGACCATTTTGCGCGTCTGCGGATCCAGCCCCGTGGTCGGCTCGTCCAAAATCAAAAGCTGCGGCCGATTGATCAGTCCCCTCGCAATATCCGCCCTGCGCTTTTGTCCGCCCGACAATCTCCCGAACGGCCGATGCAGAAGCTCCTGCAAGGACAAAGTTTCTGTCAGCTCTTCCAGCCGCGCTCTCCATTTTGCACCCTTTAACCCGTAAAACGCCGCGCGTACGGCGAGATTGTCCTTTACCGTAAGCAAGTCGTCCAGCACCGAATTTTGAAATACAATGCCGATCTTCGATTTGATCTTGTCCGCCTGCGTATCCAGATCCTGTCCGAAGATTGAAACTTTTCCGAAATCTTTTTTTATGATCGAACAAAGGATGTTGATCGTGGTGCTTTTCCCCGCCCCGTTGATGCCCAGAAAAGAAAAAAGGCTGCCGCGCTCTACCTGAAACGAAATCCCCTGCAATGCCCGCACGTCCCCGTAACTTTTCTGTAAGTTTTCAATTTCCAATACCGTTTCCAAATTCTCTCCTGCCTGCGACACAAACACTTTCCTCGAAAAAGACGTAAAACGAAATCGCGGAGGCTACCGCCTGTGCCGATCCGTTTTGCCGGTTATTCTTTTTCCTTGCCGCTCCCAATTGTAAAAAAGTTATGGCAGGTTTTCTTTTTGCCTGCCCTATCGCATTTCCTCGCAAATTGCCTTTCATCGGTATGTTTGCCGCTACGCTTATTATACTGTATAACTTCCGATTTCGTCAAGCGGTTGCCGGTTTTTCATATCCGCGTTCTTCCGTCTCGCCCGCGCCCGACATCGGTGCCGTCCCTTTTTCCTGCTCCCGCCCTTTGGGTTTCATAGCGCGTTTTTTGTATTTTTGTATCGGTACTTCCCTTGCTTTTCAACGCGCGCTTTTTACGTCGGTCAGCTTTATAACGCCGTTATAAAATTATAAAAAACCGCCGGCAAAATATTTTGCCGGCAAAAGACTGCGCAAAACGATCGCTGTTTGTTGATAAAAAAGCAAGGACATCAGAGCGATCACCGTATTTTTTTGTAAAAAATCAAACGGCAGAGAAATCGCCGCTCCCCTTTTGTAAAAAATGAAAAGCGGAAGAGAAATCGCCGCTTCCTTTTTATAAAAATCAAGCGGCGCTCAAAGAGCGCCGCTTTTTCATTGTTTTTACCTGATTTGCTTCCGACTATTCCAAAAAGTTACCCGAAAATGAATCGCTTTTTACTCTTTTTAACCCCTTTGTGACATCTTGTCGGTTAAATCCCTCGATTCTTCGCGTATTTTCTTTTTCTTTGATCGGTGCCGATTTTCTCCCCTTATCAACCCGAAAGCCGTTCTCGTTCTTTTCCACTATTTCTGCGATGCCAGCCGAGAAGGCGGTGTTTGCATTCGCAAATCGTGCTCCGATACCGACTCAAAATGCGAAACGCATTTTCGGAGTTATCCCTTGGTAAAAACTTCCTACTTCGGATAAACGTTTCCGTCCGGTTCAACCGCGCCATACCCGCCGTTTACTGCCTTTCACAGCGACGACGTCTGCAGATCGGTACTTTGCAGTTTGTTTGTTCAAACGGCCTTTTCCTCTGCTTCCTTCCTCCGCACCGAAAACATTCCGCTTCCAAAATCCTTCGCTCCGTTCGCCTTGCTCCGCCGGACAGACGGCTCAAAACGCTGCGCAGTACAACGTTGCAAATTCTCTCTTCCGTTTCCTGTTTGCCGATACGAGATTCCGTCCGCAAAAGAACGCTCTCTTTTGCCAAACTCACGCCCTTTTGTACTCGGTTTCCTTTTTCGTACCTCTATTATAGCACCTTTTTTTCGTTTGTCAATACCTTTTTTGAAAAAAAATAAAATTTTTTGTTAACCATTATCAATTCGCCCCTCTGCTGCGGGCGGTATACCATATGTTGTATTTTTTCGCTTTTAAAGGAGGATCGCTTCTGTTTTTAAGGATATTATACTCTATGCGGCGCGCATCCTTTTTTGTGCAGCCTCTTTTCGTCTCGGTCTTTTCCGCATCGGAAAACTCTGACGCGCGGAAGAATTTTAATATTCGGCGGCGCTGAGGCGTTGAAGAGTTTTGATGGCCTCTGCCGCATTGAAATGACTCGATCGCCGTCGGCTCTGACGCACGAAAGGGATCCGATCGACGGACTTAGCCCGCTGCCGTTTCCTCAAAGGCTTTTCCTATAAAAAAGAGGCCGCAAAATAAAAAAGAGGCCGCAAAATAAAAAAGAGGCCGCAAACGCCCTTTTTGCCCGCGGCCTCTTTTTCCCTTTTTTATTCAAACTGCGCGTTATAGATACGGCTGTAAAAGCCCTCGTTTGCGAGCAGTTCGGCGTGTTTTCCCCGTTCGACGATCTCGCCGCCCTGCACGACCAGGATACAGTCGGCGTTTTCGATCGTCGAAAGCCGATGCGCGATCACGAAACTCGTCCGTCCGCGCTGCAACAGCGCCATCGCGTCGCGGACCAGCCGCTCCGTGCGCGTATCCACGTTGCTCGTCGCCTCGTCCAAAATCAGCAGTTCTGCGCTTGAAACCATCGCCCGCGCGATCGTAAGGAGCTGTTTTTGGCCTTTGGATAAATTTGCGCCGCCGTCCGTGATGCGCGTGTCATATCCCTGCGGCAGCGTCCGGATATACCGATCGATATTTGCCGCCCGCGCCGCCGCGATCACCTCTTCTTTGGTCGCGCTCTCCTTTCCGTAGGCTATATTTTCAAAAATTGTCCCCTCGAACAGCCATGTATCCTGCAAGACCATCGTAAACACGCTCCGTACCGCCGAGCGCGTATACTGCGAAATATCCACGCCGTCCAGCAAGATTTTTCCGCAGTCCGGATCGTAAAAGCGCATCAGAAGATTTACGATCGTCGTCTTCCCTGCGCCCGTAGGCCCGACAATGGCGACGGTCTGACCCTTCTTTGCCGAAAAACTGACATCTTTTAAAATCGGCTTTCCTCTTTCATACGAAAAGCAGACCCGATCGAACGTAACCTCGCCGCGCACTTTCGCGGGCAGGAGCAGCGCGTCTTGCGGATCCTGTTCGGGAGCTTCGTCCAAAATACCGAACAGCCGCTCCGCCGCCGCCAGCGCAGACTGCAATTCCGAAATAATATTGGCAAATTCGTTGATCGGCCCGGTAAACTTGCGCGAATACTGCAAAAATGCCGAAATGTCGCCCAATCGGATACGATCCAGCAAAAACAGCCAGCCGCCGAATACGCTGATGAGCACTGTGGATAAATTGTTGATAAAGTTGACCGTAGGCCCCACTTTGCTGCCCACATAATCCGCCGTATAATAGGAGTTCGCCGCGTCCGCATTGTGGAGCGCATATTGCGCCTCGATCTCCCGTTCCCTGCCGTAGCCGCGGATCGTGCAAAGGCCCGAGAGCATTTCCTCCGAATAGCCGTTCAGCTCGCCGAGCTTCGCCGAACGCTTGCGGAAGAGCGGCCGCATCACCTTCGAGCGCCGCACCGTAACGAAAACCGTCAGCGGCAGGATCACCGCAAAGACCGACGTCAGCAGAGGTGAAAGCAGCAGCATTCCCACCAGAGAGCCCACGACGGTGATGATGCTCGTCGCAATCTGAATGATGTCGTTGGACAGGGACGCGTTGACCGTGTCCACGTCATAGGTGATGCGGTTCAAAATATCCCCGGCAAGCCGCGTGTCGTAAAAGACGACGGGCAGGGACAATAATTTTTCAAAGACTTCCTCGCGCATTTTCCGCGTGATGTTCCGGCTCAGCCGCAGCATCACATACGTCAGCGCATAGGAGAGAGCGGACGACAAGAGATAAAACACCGCCATGAGCGCGCAGAAAAAAATGACTTTTGCCATGTCGACGCCCGCTTTCGCCGATACCGCGTTGATCGCCGCCGCAGAAAGAAGCGGCGCCGCCAACGCCAACAGATTGCTCGCCAGCGACAGCAGCAGCGCCGCCGCCACCGCGCGCTTGTACCGCAAAAAGTACTTGCCGAGCCGCAACAGCGCCGCGCGCTTTCCGATCCTGCCGCCCGTCAAAGGGCCGCTCTTCTTTTTCGGAGTCTCTTGCGCCAAAACTTTGCCTGCGTCCCTCTTCTTTTTGTGCCGCGAAAACCAAATTCCGTTCGCCTTTTTCCTTCGCCTGTTCGGATCAGTCATACACGTCACCTCCCTGCGAAGCGCAGATATCGCGGTAAATCCCGCACTGTTCGCAAAGTTTTGCGTGAGATCCGAATCCGACCGCTCTGCCGCCGTCCAGCACTAATATTTTATCGCAGCCGCGCACCGAACTCACGCGCTGGGCGATGTACAAAACCGTCGTATCGCCATACTCTCTTGCGATCGCCGCGCGAAGAGCCGCGTCCGTCTTGTAATCCAGCGCGCTCGAACTGTCGTCCAAAATGAGTATATCCGGATCGCCGGCCAGAGCGCGCGCGATCAAGATGCGCTGTTTTTGTCCGCCGCTCAAATTTACCCCGTGCGCTTCCAGCGGAAAATCCAGGCCCTTTTCCGCAACGAAATTCGCCTGCGCCGTCTGTAAAGCGCGCAGTATGTTTTCCCGCGGCAGGTTTCGGCAGAAATCCACGTTTTCTTCCACCGTGCCGCGCATGATGAAATCATTCTGAAACACGATCCCGAACTTTTCGCGCAGTTTCGATATATCCGCTTCGTTCACGTTCTGACCGTCTACGAACACGCCGCCGCTGTTGACCGCATAAAAGCGCAGCAGAAGTTGCACGATCGTCGATTTTCCGCTGCCCGTCGCGCCGATGATCCCGAGCTTTTCGCCCCGCCGAACAAAAAAGGATACATCATTGAGCGCGATCGCGTCCGAAAACGCAAACGTTACGTTTTCAAAGGCGATGTGCGCATCCGCATTTTGCGGCTTTGCAAAACTCTCCTGCTCCACATACGTGCTGTTGAGCACTTCGCAGATGCGCTTGCCCGACGCCGTTCCCTTCGCGAGCGTTACGAACAGACGGCTCACCGTCATCGCCGCGTTTAAAATCAATGTAAAATACGAAACAAACGCCACGATCTTGCCGGGCGACATCTCTCCGCCGCGCACGCGCAGCGCGCCGATCAAAACGACCGCCACCATGCCCAAATTTAACAGCAGATTGACGACGGGATTGCTCATGCCCGTGATAAGCCCTGCCTTTGTCTCGTCTTCCGCCACCTTCCCCGCCGTTTCACGGAAAGACTGCGCTTCCGTTTCCGTGCGCGAGAGCGCCTTGATGACGCGCACGCCCGTATAATCGTCGCGCACCTTCCGTACCATGCCGTCCACCGACCGCTGCAGCTTTCCGTAATAGACGATACCCTTTCTCGCGATCAAAATGACGATGGCGAGCATAACGGGCAGCACGGCGATCAGGATCAGCGTCAGCACCGGCTCGACGAAGAACGCCAAAAACAATCCCCCGAACAGCATGATCGGCACGCGCACCCCGAGCCGCTGCATCATTCCGAGCATATTATGCACGTTATAGGTATCCGACGACAACCGGCTGATCAGCGTCGGGATCGTAAAGGAATCGGTCTGCCGCGCCGAAAGTTGCAGCGTCTTCGTAAACAGATCGTTGCGGATCCGCTCGATACTGTCCCGCGCCACTTTGGACGCCATTCGGTTTGCAATGATGTTCCCAAACAGCGCGATCAGCGCGAGCGCGAGCATCGCGCCGCCCAGCAAAAACAGGGAAAACGCGTCTTTTACCACCGCGTTTTCCCCGTCGTCCAAAAGGTACGCCAAAACGAGCGGCAATGCCAATTCCGCTATCGTTCCGATCGCCTTAATCAGTAAGCCCGCGCTCATGCGCAGCGCATACGGTTTTAAATAATGCCGTATCTTTTTCATCCTTCTTTGCCGATTTTTCCCCTTCCCTATCGCTTTGTTTGTCTATTTATTATATGCCTTTTCCCTCCGTTTGTCAAACGCACGTTTCATTTCTTTTTTGCAGGGCATTTTCCCTTTTTTGGCGGCTCGCCATCCCTTCGCGCCGCCTCTTTGACGAGAGTTTTTCGCCGTTTTTCAGCTGCTTTTTTTCCATTTTGCAACCGCTTTTTCGCTGTTTTTCAACTGCTTTTTTGCCGCGCTTACAGCAAGGGGCACCTTTGCAAAAAGCGAGGCCTTCTTTTTTTGCCTCGCTTTGTTTCTGATTGTCTTTTTTATTGCCTCGCTTACAGCAAGGGGCACCTTTGCAAAAAGCGAGGCCTTCTTTTTTGCCTCGCTTTGTTTCTTATTGCCTTCTTTATTGCGGCGCTTTGCTCGTTATTGCCTTAATTTCTTGCATAAACGCCGCACGAACGCTTGTCTCTCCGCGTTTTAAAAACTCTTCGTGCTGGTCGATTCCAGATAGCGGTTAATGATGGGAAAATCCGACGGCGTTATGAGCAGGATCGCCTTTTCTCCCACCACACCGTTTTCCGTTATGATCACGGCAAACAGCGCCTTGTTCTTTTCAAACGCCTCAAAAACGTCGAAAACGGTCGCGCTCTTGTCCAAAATTAAATACTTTTCCAGCTGTTTTTCGTCGATCACGTCGCCGCAAAGGGTATTTTTTAAATATTCACTCGCATTTCCCCCGCACTTCACGCAATCAGCGATCGCCTGATACAGGCAATAACAGTTGATCAGTCCCGCCATCTTGCCGTGATCGTACACTAAAATCGTCTTTTGATGGCTCTCCGCAAATTTTTCCACCGCCGTCAAAAGCGGCTTGTCGGAAAATACCGTCGCTACCTTCTTTACTTTAAAAACATCGGTAACGAGCGGCGGATTGCAAAGCTGCCGCTCGATGTATTCGATCGTTTCCACGACCTCGTCGCAGGGATTCGCAATAAACATTTCCCCGCTCTCGCCGCTGTGATGCACGATCGCGTTACGCAATTTCCCGTAATCCACCAGCTCGTTCTCATACCGCCGCACCGTCAGATTGCGGTCGGTACAACGCTTGACCAGATCGGTAAAATTTTGCGTCGGACGCGCGTTGTATAAAATTTTTAATTGATTTTCGATCCGATTGTAACTTTTTAAAAATCTTGCCGCGTTTGCGTATTCCATGCCGTATTTTCCTCCCCCTTCCATGTCTGCATTATACCATACATTTGTGGGTTCGGCAATACCTTGCCGCAAAATATTGTATGTTTTTTTCTTTTCTTGCAAAATGCGCAAAAATGTGCTATACTGTCCCTATGCAAAAAAAACCGTTGAAACTGACCTTTCAGCTCGTCCCGGACGGATGCTGGTACACCAACCTTCGCAGCGCTTTGCCCAAAGAAGTATGGGATCGGCTCCGCCGCGCCGCCTATGCGCGCGCCGGCGGTAAATGCAGTATCTGCGGCGCGGCCGGTCGGCTGGAAGCGCATGAAGTCTGGAACTACGACGATGAAAAACACATTCAAAAGCTGGAAAACATCATCGCCGTCTGTCCCGACTGCCATGCCGTTATCCATATCGGAAGAACCTCCCTTCTCGGCAAGGAAGCGCAGGCGCAGGCGCATTTCCTGCGCGTGAACGAGTGCACGCAGAGCGAATACCATGCGGCGCTCGGAGAAGCAAACCGCGTACACGCCCGGCGCAGCCGCTTTGAATGGATCACCGATATTTCAAAACTAAAAGATTTGCTGTAAAAAACCCGTTCCCGAATTTGCTGTAAGAAAAAACTTTTGTGGCTTGCCGGAAAACAAAAGGGGGTTTTAAAATTTTGTAAGAAAAAGATGCTCTATTCGAAACGGTTGCTTCCCTTGAAACCGCTTTTGGCGCACGCTTTCAAAACTCGAAGAAGTCTTCCCGTTGAAACAGCCTTTTGCCTGTATTCCGCGCGCCGTCTGTCGGCGTCCGCGCGGCGGTCTGTCTTTCCCCCTCCCTTGCGTTTTTGAAAGCGACGCCGCTTTCATTTTTAAATCCCGAAAATTTTGCTGTTTAAAAAACCTTTTATGGATTATGGTGTTTGTATGCTTGAAAAACTTTTTATCAAAGACTCAGCCAATGTGTCCGACGCCAAAGTGCGCGAAAGCTACGGAAAATTATCCGGTATCGTCGGAATTATACTCAACACGCTCCTTGCCGCGGCAAAAATCGCGCTCGGCGCGATTTCGGGAGCGATTTCCGTTCTTGCGGACGGCTTCAACAACCTGACCGACTGCGGAAGCAACGTCGTGTCCTTTATCGGCTTCAAAATGAGCGGAAAACCTGCCGATAAAGAGCATCCTTTCGGACATCAGCGCGCGGAAACGATCGCGGCAATGCTGATCTCCATTATCATCCTCGTCGTCGCTTTCGAACTTGCGTCTTCTTCCGTGGAAAAAATCCTTTCGCCGCAAAAGAGCGATTTTTCCGTCGCTTTGCTCGCCATCCTCGCCGCATCCGTCCTCGTCAAGCTCTGGATGTTCCTCTTTAACCGGCGTCTGGCAAAAAAGATCCAATCGGAAACGCTGAAAGCAACCGCGACCGACAGCATTTCCGACGCGATCGCCACCACCGCCGTCCTCGTCTGCACAATCATTTCGCACTTTACCGCCGCGGACCTTGACGGATATATGGGCGTTGCCGTGGCACTGTTCATTGCGTTTGCGGGACTTTCCATTTTAAAAGATACGATCAGCCGACTTTTGGGCAAAGCGCCCGACGCGGATTCGATCCGCGAAATCAAACAGCGCGTGCTCGCCTTCGACGGCGTACACGGGCTGCACGATCTGACCGTGCATAACTACGGCCAAAACAAACTGTATGCGACCGTCCACGTCGAGGTCGATGCGCATATGCCGATCATGGCGGCGCACGACCTGGCGGATACCATCGAACGCGATTTTGCAGAACATACCAATATTTTGCTGACCGTACATATCGATCCGCTCGTCTTGGACGATCCGAAGATCAATTATTACCGCGAACAGCTCGAAAAAATTATTGCCGATATCGACCCGCAATTCCGTATGCACGATTTTCGCGTCGTCGGCGGCATCACGCACGCAAATCTTGTCTTTGACCTCGCCGTACCCTTCGATTGCAAATTGCACGAGAGCGAAATTCTTTCGCAAATTAAAGACCGCCTCGCGCTGCTGGGAGAAAATCTCGATGCCGTCGTTACGGTCGAAAAACAAAATATCGAATAACGTATCCTGAAAATGCGTCCTTTTGC
>CASDTU010000090.1 GCA_949283775.1 uncultured Bacillota bacterium | reverse complement strand
TGCCTCCGTACATCTTAAAGCTGTAAGACGCCGCCGCTCCCGCTACGTTCGCCCCGTTGACCGTATACGTATCGTTGCCGCTGAAAGTGCCGCCGTAAATATCGGCAACGCCGCCGCGGACAAGGATACCGTTCCCGAGGTTTGCCTGATACGTACCGCCATAGACAGTGAGCGTTCCACCGTTAAGTTCGACGGCATTTCCTCCGTCAAGGCTTTGCTTAAATTGCCAGTTATCCGCCGCACCGGGTATCTGCACAGCGGCAGCGGTCTGTAAATTTGTACCCGTCGCGTATGCCGATACGTTTTTCAGCGTCACGTTCCCGCCGCTGACATATAACCCGCCGCCCTTGGAATTGGTCAGCGTTCCGCTCTCCAACGAAACCGACGTCGCCTGTCCGTCCGCACCTACCACGCGCACGGCATAACTTTTCACCTCAAACCGGTAATACAATTCCGAAGCGACGTATTTACTCGACTGATCGTCGTTGTAGACGCCGGTATGCGTTACATTGAAGGCAGCCGTTGCCGTGAGCGAACCGCCCTGCACATAGACGCCATCGTATGAAATTGTCGATGTCTGCGAACAGAAAATATAGTTCGGATCAATGCTCGAAGTGATCTTTGCTTCCCCTTCGATCAGCAGAGAACCGCCGGTGATATAGATGCCCGTCGCTTTGCGCGAAATGAGCGTCAGGGAAGTATTGACCGTAACTCCATCCCGCTCGGAATTGCTGCGCATGGCTATACCGTACCCTTCCGCCGTTACGGTTGCGGTATCGAGCGCAATGGTGCCGCTGTTGACGTACAGTCCGCCGCCATGCGCATGTTCGGGAATCGTGATCGTCACGCTGCTTTCCGACGTAAACGAAGACAGCATATCCGCACCGCCGTCCACTCGCACGGCATAGCTTCGCATCATATCCGTCGCGCCGCTGATCGCCTTGTTTTGCAGCCCGCGGTGAGTAACTAAGAACGCGCCCTTCGCCGTAACCGAACCGCCCTGCACATACACGCCGTTGGTCTGGCTGGTCTGCAAGCCGTTTTCGCCGTCCGGATTGCCTGCCCACCGATAATTTTCTTCGATGGTGCTGTCGATCGTCGTCGATACGTTGTCCGCAAAATACACGTTTCCGCCGTTGACGTACAGCGACGTGCCACGCGTGCTGACAAGCGTCAGTTCGATCTTCGTCCCTCCCTGCTGCCCGAACAGAACATTGCCGCCGCGCGCCGTGATCCCCAAACTGTCCGTCACGATGTTCGCCGGACCATACAGCGAAACATCGCTGTTCTCCGTACTGATCGCCGTGCTGGATAAAATTCCGCCGACATCGTTCCCGATGGAAATGACCGCGTCCAGAGCGCCCGAAACGAATACGTCCGCATCCGAAGCGCCGTCCGTCTGGGCGAGAATTCCTGCCGAATACTGCCCGTACACGGCAGAAAACACATTGTTCAAATCGATCCTGCCGCCGCCCGAAAACACGCCGGAACCATATGAAATACCCGAACGGGCAACGCGCCCCGAAGCGAGCAGATCCGTCTGCAAAGTATATTCTTCAACGTCCTGGAACTGCGTGACGCCGGTAACATAATTCTGCACCTGCGCGCCGGTAACGGAGACCAATTTCCCCTGTTCCTGCTTGATATTGCCCCGCGCCGCGCATACGCCGTAGCTGCCGTTTCCGGCCGCAACGATCAGCACGTTGCGCAAACTGACGTTAGAACCGCTGCCCGACGCATTCATATAGATCCCCGCGCCGTTGATGCTGCCGTTTCCCTCGCCCAGCGCGCCGCCGGCTTTCTGTCCCATGAAAAACTGCGCCGCATTGACGTTTACCTGCACCGTATCGGACACCCCGTACGCATCTCCCGCATACACGCCGTAACAGCCGGCCACTTTATCGATATAAAAATTGCTGTACGAACTGCCGTCGCTCTTTCCGCCTGCGCCATTGACGTTGACAGTACCGGCCGTTATGGAAATACCGCGACTGTTCTCGTCCGGCATAATAAACGTACAGCCGTTGACCGTAACCGTACCGCCCTCCGAACAAATGCCGTAATTGCTTCCATATCCGCGCGAACTCCCCTCATTGAAAGTAAAGGAAGCGTTCGTCACCGTAACCGTTCCCGTTTCTCCCGTAACGGAAACTTCGGACCGTATCCCGTATAAATAGGATCCAGCCAACGCAAAGCGTACCGGAGAATCCGCCGTGCCGTTAACGATCAATTCCCCGCCGTCGATACGGATGATGGCGTTATTTTCTCCAACGTCCGCCGCCGAGGCCGATTGCGTCGCATCTTTTGAAAATTCCCCTTTTGCCACGGCCATTCTGCCGCCGCTGACCTGGACCGTATCGCCTATCTGCGAATAAAACCTGCCGTTTGCAACGCGCAGATATTCGCTTTCCGTCGGCGCGTCATACGAAACGTTGACGCACACGCTCTCGCTCTGCGCTTCAAAAATGCCGCTCTCTACCGCCATATAGCCGCCGGATGCGAGCACACAGTACGTTTTTTCTTCTCCGAAATACGTGGAATACTTTCCGCCGCGAACATATAAGTTTCCGCCCTCCATCTCAATGGCGGAATACCCGTCGCCGTTTCGCGAAGCGGCTTTGGTTTTTTCATAGCCGTACACGGTAACGAGGACCGTATCTTGTCCCTGCGTTTCGGCATATTCATAGGAAACCGACGCTCCGCTTCCGACCTGCCGCATAAAATAGGAATAATAAAACTCCGCGCTGGACGTGCTGGCGGCGATGCGCGTACTGTCGATGTTATCCCCCTCCATCGTAAAATAGAGGTACGTGTCCGCCTGGATCCCGATTGCCGAAGCCTGCGTCTTTTCGTCAAAATACATATTGCCGTTGACCGTATAGCGCACTTCGCCCCCTTCCGTTTTCGAAGCAACATAAGGCGTGATCATAGGCAACTCTTTCGCAACGGCCAATTCAAAATATTCGCCCGTCGATTCATCTTTTTCGTATACTTTCAACGATTTTGTTTCCGCGATTTTTGCGCCGGCCTTAGTGGACCATGTTTTGCCGCTGCCGGAAGCATACTCGGACGAATACAGAGAACTGCCCGACGAATCGCTCAGGCTGACGCCGTTGCGCGGACCGCTTTCAAAAATACCGCCCGTTACCGTGAGCGTTCCGCCGCTGATTGCGAGAACGCTGCCCACGGGATTATAAAAGCAGCCGTTTTTTTCATCGGAACTGTCGATGATGGTCAGGCGCACACCCCTCGTCACATTGAGTAGAGGTTCCCTGTTGTTTCTCTGCAATTCATGTCCGTTGAGATCGATGGTAAGGTCGGAATTGACGTCGGAAACTCCCCCCGTCACGACGAGAGGATTATCCACTTCATCCGCAATTTTTATGTTGGTATAGCCGTTCTCGATCGCCGTAAAAAATTCATCTACCGAATGAATTTCGATCTGTTCGGACACAACAAAATCTAATGACCCCGAATAGATGCCTTCTGCCTGCTTTTCATCGGAATATCGCGCAAAAGTCAGAGCCGCGCCAGCAAACATGACGATCATCAGCGATAAAAAAACGCTCAGCAAAGTACCGCGACTTTTCTGCTTCATTGTCCGATACCTCCCTGTATACTTTCCGATGTCTGTATGAAAAGAACGTTGAACTGCGTAGAATAGCTTTTGCTCAATGAATTGAACAGAGCATATTCTTGCTCGCCGCTTTCGATTTGCGATTCATAGTTTTCAAACAGCGGATGATCGTTCAGACCGCGAAAAGCTATAAAATAAGCCCCCGGCTGTCCCAAAAGATTGTTGCAAACTCCAAAGAGCGACTGTATTTCTTCAAGCGTATCCGGCTGCTGCGTCTCTGCCCCCGACGAATCAAAAAAGTTTTCGATCGGGTGTACGTAAGAATACGTACTTTCGCTGATCGGCGCGACATGATAGTAAAAAGTTTTTGCCCCGCCCCGATAATCATATACTTTTTTTACTCGCACGGTAGTCGTACCCATCGTTTCCGGCGCCGAAACGGAAGCGTATGTATCTGCCGAAACATCAAAATGATAGCCGAGAACCTTTGCGCCGTTGAACAGATACTCTTCCCCTGTCTGCGGCGCTATAAGAAAGCGGTTCATATCCCTCGTCGTATCCGCCTCCGGCGTGTCCGAAGACCATTCAAAATTATAATCGGTGCCGTCGATGCGTTTCGCCAGAGAAAGATACAGCACAAACGTCTTTTCCTCTGCTTGCATTCCCCGCAGCTCCATCTGCGGAATCGAAATGTCGATCGTATAAAACAGGACTTCCTTTTCCAAATCGAGGTACAGCTGCGAACGATAATCGTTCTCGTCGATGCCACGATGAAAACCAACGGAATAATTCGATATTTTATAGGACGACGTCAGAGAAAGAGCGTTGCCGTTTTCCGCCGACGCCGCTATATATCCGGTGCCGTCTGCCGCAAAGCCGCCCGTCATCGAAAGCGTTTCATCCGTACACTCCCGCTTTTGATAGTCCTGCGATTTTATCGTTTCACGCACGCCGCCGTCGGAATAATCGGCATACACAAAATTACCGGTTCCGTCTTTTTGCCGCACGTATTCGTTGATCCCGTCGCCGTCTATATCCTCGGTCCCCTCCGAAACGGCATAGACGAAATCGCCCACCACGTACTGCGGCGTTAGCGATATGACTTCGTCTCCTACGGCCTCTGCCATTTGTATAACAAAATTATCCGCAAGCTCGGCCGGCATATATAAGCGAATCGTCGCTTTTAAATCAATGTCGCTATACCGCAGCACGGCGTCCCCTTCGTCCTTCTCATAATTTCGTATCGTCATGCGCACCGTGCGAGGCGTTCCGGTCGCCGCTCCCGACAGTAAAAAGAAATCGGAATTGGTATAAGACGCGGCGGAAATATCGTCAATTTCATACGATGCGATAAACGGGCTGACCCCTGCGCTGAAATCACCGCTCGTTGCGCTCGAATAACGCGAAAACGTCACGCCTGTAAACAGAACGGATACGATGAGCAGGTAACTCAAATATTTTATGATCGGAATTTTTTTCTTTTCATTCATCTCTTCTCCTGAACACCTCCGCGCCGATGTCCGCCAAAATCCAGAGCGCTGCGCTGCCGCCGATCACGCAGGCAAGTCCGAGCGGCGATTGCAAAAAGGAAATCGCTTTGCCGAATCCTCTCCATATCGCCACGACTTTCCCCACCACGGCCGCTTGCGGAACGCTGAAACTGTCCGCCGCGTTGTTTGCATCCCCTTTGGTCGCATATACCTCTCCCGAAACCAAAATAATGCGGTGCGTGATATACGTTCCGCTCTCGCCCTCGTAAAAGGTAATGATATCGCCGACATAGTACTGTTCCTGCTCTTTTATAATGATGAAATCTCCGATTTGGATTTCATCCGCCATACTGCCCGACACCACGCTCGCGCACGCAAAGCCGAACGCTTTCGGCATATCGTTCTTAAAGCATACGCGAGCAATGAAGATATAACCGTTATAGAGCAGCAGAATCCCGATAAAGACGAGAAGCAGGACCCGCAAAGCCGTTTTAAAAATCTTATACGCTCTGTTCATACTGTACGTCCGGTTTTATGCCTGCTCGCTGATTTGCGCCGTTAACGTTATCGTCAGCATATAGAGAGCTGAGTCCTCTCCGGCCGCCGTATCGATTGCGTCGTTGTCCTGCCAATACCACTCCAATTCAAATACGGTCGAAGACTGCGATTGTACGGTCAATTCTTCCATGCTCAAATCTTCTGCGCTGACGTAAGCTTGCGAATTTGTAAGATACGCTCCGTCCCGCTTTAAACGATAGACCATTTGTATGCCGTATTCGTTCTGTTCGGAAAAATGGAGGGAATACTGCAAGGTGTTTTTGTTTTGGTTTTCAAAAATAAACCTGTATCTGCCCTTCATACCGGGAGCGATTGCGCTTGTCCCGAACCCGTCGTTCATAAATACCGGCAAATTTTCCGATTCGTCCCACGCCGCTCCGTTTTCCGTCGCGACAAACAGTACGGGCGCATAATCCGTATTCTGCGACCGCGTCAGAAAATAGGCGCTTAAAATCACCGTCAATACCGTCGCCAGAACAAGGAAAAGAATGAGCGCCAACAGCCAATACCGCCCCGCTCTGCGAAGCGTGGCGATATATTGGTTGGAGAGCGACAATATATTATCGTTTTTATCAACGTATCCCGTCCGCGTTTCACCGGCATATACAAACACGTTCGTGTCTTCCTTTACAAAGACGCCCCGTTCGTTCTCCTCTTCGTCCCTCCAAACGCTCCTGCGCACCGTTCCGATCCGCTCGCCGCACTTGTTCACCACCGCGCAACGGGTCGGAAGTTTTACGTCGATCCCCTCCGGTTCTCCGATATCTTCCGCAACCGCCGTTTCCGCCTCCGCGGGAACGGGCACAAAGACGGTGCGCGTTTCGCCGCTCAGTGCAGACTTTTTATGCCTGGATTTTTTAAAAATATTCGCCTGATCCTTTACAACATACTCTTCGTCTCGCACGAAGCCGCTTTGCAACAGAAGTTCGCCGATCAATTCCTCGGCGTATTTTTCCTGTCTGTCCGACGAAAGTTTTATCATAAAAGGAAATTTTGCATAGCGCGAAACTTCCGAATAATCTTTATGATGGTATTTATCCGCATTGTACAGTTTGGGATCCAGCGCCAAAAAAAGGCGCAGGTATCCCCCTACCAAACACACTTTCCCCAAAACTTTCCTGCCGGCGTAAAAAGTTTCTCCGCCTCGTGAAATACGCGAACGCACCGTCTTGGGCTTGCGCTCTGCCGTCTTATAGGAAAGAAATGCGTTTTTTACCGCGTCGTAACGCCTGCCTGCTATGTAGCCCGCTTCGCCCATTCGTTCGGAAAACGATTGATTTGTGCGTGCAACCGCCAGCCTCGAAGAAGTTATCCCCGCGCCTGCCTCCGGTATTTCCGCCGTTTTCTTTGCTTCCTCTTCCGGTCCCATTCAATACACCGCCTTTTGCTTTTTACTCATTTGCCAAAATCGCTTCAAAATCCCATGAAAACAACTCTTTGCTTTTTCTACGTACGATGTCTTTTACACATCGGCCGGCAGATTGCCGCGATATTTCGGCAACCTCCCGACTTTTTCTCATCTGTGAAATTTTTAACTTCTTAAACGCTATTTTGCCGCGCCCGACGCCCACACATTGTGGGCGCGGCATAAAATACGTTTTAACGTACGAACACGTATATTGTGTTACGCTTGCGGAGAACTCTGCGTTGCCTGTACTGCCTCATACGAAAGTCCAAAGCTGACATTGGTTACGTTCATTCCGACCCAGGTATCCAGCTGATCGGCCGCACGGCCCGCATCGGACCCGCTCTCCGCATCATCCGACGACCAGATCACTTCCGCATAAACATACGCAACCCCCGTCTTTTTTGCCAACGAAACCTTTGTCACTTTGGAAGTTATTTCCGTCGTTGCGCTCGCTGCCGCATCATCCGTGGTGCTGTAATAAAATTTAATCGAGAACAGCGCCTGTACTTCCGCTTCGCCTGCGGGCTTGTTTTCGCCGTTATTTGCCGCTTCAAAGCTGCCGCCGGCATAGGTGATCGCCGCCGTATCGTCAAACGTAAAGGTCACGTTTGCATCCACGTCGCCGCCGTTGACCAGCTCTGCTACTTTGATCTTGCCCGTGCTGTTCGTGCGCGGCGAGCCCGTATACGGATCCTTATTCGGGGAAAGTTTATCAAACGTCAACGTAACATCCCCTTCGTTGTTTTTCACGTCCCATTTTGCAACCGTTATGCTCGCCGAACCGCTGTCTTTGCTGATATAGCGGGCAAAAGTGTTCCCGAGGAAACAGCAACTGATGAGCGTCAGAATTACCATCAAAAGCAGTAATTTTGAAACAATGCTTTTTCTTTTTGTCATTTCACTCCTCCCATTTTTATTCTATGTAAATTTGTTTTGTGTGTGGACCCAAACAAAGTTTACCCTTTCTGATCTTTTTCGAAGCCCTCTTCCGAAGGTTCGGCAGCCGATTCCTGCCGCTCCACCAAAGCGCGCAGCCGCTCGATCTCCGCGTCCTTTTCCATAAGTTTCTTGTCCTTGCTCTTATCTTCTTTCACGCGCCTGTTATAGAGGAAAATCCGAAGCACGTCATACACGATGTACAGCAGAACCGGAATCCCCACAAAGACAAGAATTCCGACGGGCGTTTGCAGGAATATGGCAAATTCTCCAAGCCCCGCCGCACTTCCGACACATTTTCCGACAACGTTGCCGACCGGTATCGCGCCGTCCGTCGCCGCGTTGGCGTCCCCTTGCGTTACAAACGATACGGCTTGTCCGCTTTCGTTTCGCGATACGGATACGATTCGGTGCGTGATAAAAATATCCGCGCTCTTAAAAGTAATGACGTCTCCTTCCGTCAACGCATTTTTCCCGTCTTCGTCAAGCAGTTTTACAAAAATCAGCGCGCCCTTATTGAAACTGCCGCTTCTTTCACCCTCCATGGACCCCGACGTTACGGCAAGCGGCGCAATACCGAAGATATCGGGAGGCATATCCGAATTCATGCTGCCTTTGATAATCAGCGTTAAATTGATAACAAGGATCGGAAAAAGCAAAATGATCAAAACGATCATCACGGCCAGTCCGATTTTGTCCTTTTTGCGCGGCTGTTCTTGCATTTCGCTTCCTCCTCATTCTGCACCAACTATTCCAAAAATGTACACTTATTCGATTTTATTCAAAAACATAAAAAAACGCCGATTAGGTATATTTTATTATATCTTACCATAAGAGCAATTCTATCTTATCATATTATACGGCATTTTTCAAGAGCTAAATGCTTAAATTTAAAAAATTTACCAAAAATTTTTAAATTTCGAAAAAGGAATCAGGCAGGACAAATGTCCTGCCTGATTCCTTACAATTTAAACCTTTCAAACTC
The DNA here is from genome assembly GCA_949283775.1 of uncultured Bacillota bacterium. Lineage (GTDB taxonomy): Bacteria > Bacillota > Clostridia > Christensenellales > Borkfalkiaceae > Borkfalkia. The sequence goes on along the minus strand of CASDTU010000090.1, from coordinate 691 downwards.
GTTAATTGGAATTAAAATCCCAAATGTACGCTTTACAATGAATAAGTTCAAATTGTTTTGATTTGGCGAGCCCGAACAAAAAAGATATTTTGTCCTATTTTTTATACAGACTCGAACTATTCACTTCTTGTATGTATTATAGCATATTTCGAAAAAAAACATAAGCGTTTTTCAATATTTGTGCTTACGATTTTTCTCTCCAATTATAATCCGCAGCAGAAGAATAGAAGAGTAAATACCAATAGGAATACATCCGTTTTTTCTTTCTGTCTGTATGCTCAAACAACACCCTTCGCTTTAACAACGACTATCCTCTTTCGGACATTTGCCTTTCTTTTTTAATACAATCGGGTCGTTCTCAGATACAGTTTTTTATCAAAGCCTTCGTTACCGCCGTGCAAGTGGTTCTCGCCGTTATTAATATTGAGCCGGTATTACTTAATTCATCATAATTTTCAGTAATAATTAATTTCATATCTATCCCGTTTAATGTATATAAACTAATTTCCCATTATTAACTCTTGATTCTTCGGCACATATTCCCATCAAATGACTTTCAACCGATGCTTCAAGCGAAGTGGCGTTTACAGTTTCACCGCATAAAATTTTATATAAATTATCGATTATGCCGGAATCACCGCCGCCGTGTCCGTATCCGCCCTCGTTCAATTCTTTTAGGGAAATATTTTCA
>CASDTU010000089.1 GCA_949283775.1 uncultured Bacillota bacterium | reverse complement strand
TTTTTTCCTTTTGGATCCCGTAAGAACTCAGGGGCGGATTTAAACTTTTGCATAGGGGCGTATCGTCGAAACTGATCACAGAGATATCGTTCGGCACATTGAGATTGCGGTACCGCAGCGCGATATAGAGGGTGTGAGCGGTGCTGTCGCATTGGCAGACGAAAGCTGTCGGAAGTTTTTCAGGCAAGATGTCTAAAAAAGACGTTGCGGTCTCAATATTGCAGTTGATATGATAGGCGAAATCCACGGGAATTTTGTTTTTAATTAAAGCTTTGCAATATCCCAAATAGCGGTCGCGTATAGAATTTGTGCTGTAAATATCACCGATAAAACCGATTTTTGTATGTCCGCATTCGATCAGATAATTGGTAGCGGCGTAAGACATATTGTAATTGTCCAAATAAATATAGGTCAGTTTATGCAAAGGGGAATAATAATCCAAGACGATGGTCGGGATCCCGCAATTTTTGTTGTGTTCCAAAATGGTATCCGAAACCTCGCCCGCGATAAAAACGCCGGAGATTTTGATGCCGCTGCAATTTTTTTCCTCAATAGCTTTTTCCACGATATCGGGCGGAGAATTCTGATCGATAAAGAGGATATCCAAGCTGGAATCTATGCTTTTGCATTCTAAGCCCAAAAAGGAAAAAATCAAGTTGTAAAACTGTTCGGCGGTAGTGAGGTAAAATTTTTTCTGAACGGCAAACAGAAATTGCAGGCCGGACAAATATTTCGAATGCGGGGGAATATATCCCAGCTGATTTGCCACTTCCTGTATTTTTTTGCGCAGCTCGATACTGATTCCCGGCTGATTGTTCAAGGCTTTAAAGACAGCCACTTTTGAAATGTTGAGTTTTTTTCCGATTTGTTCTAAAGTAACTTTTTTCATAAATCTTCTCGCCAAAATCCTTGAAAAGACAGCGGTTTGCCGTTTTAAGCGGCGCGGTAAACGTAATTCGCAGGGGCAAGCGCAGATTATAGCTGAAACATTTTTTTCAATTCGGCTTCGACGTTTTCAAAGAAGGCGGCGTTTTGTTCCGGCGTTTGGGCGGCCGTCAGATAGATTTTGATCTGCGGTTCCGTTCCGGAAGGACGGATGATCACTTGCGCATCGTCTTCAAGATCAAATTGCAAAACGTTTGATTTCGGCAGGTCAAAATCGGTCTGCGTAAGATAGTCGATGACGTTCGTAACTTTTTTACCGGCGAAGGCGGAGGGAAGGTTTTGGCGAATGCCGGCGAGAAGGTCGGCCATTTTTTTCGCACCGTCCGCTCCGGCGAATTCAAAGTTCAGCAATTTATGGGAATAGGTGCCGTACTCTTTATAGAGCTGCTCCATTCTGTCGAGCAGCGTGAGGCCTTTGGTTTTATAATAGGAAGCCATCTCGACGATGAGCATGGATGCGACGACTGCGTCTTTGTCGCGGACGTAACTGCCGGACAGGTAGCCGTAGCTCTCTTCAAATCCTAAAATAAAGTCGTCCGCACGGGCATCTTTTTCCAGACGCGTAATCTGTTCTCCGATGTATTTAAAACCGGTCAAAACGTTGATCAATGTAACGTTGTATTTTTTTGCGACTTTTTCGGCCAATTTACTCGTTACAATGGTTTTGATGACAACGGCGTTTTTCGGAAGAGTACCTTTTTGCAAACGGAGCGAAAGGAGAAAATCCATCAACAGGATCCCGACTTCGTTGCCGGTCATTAAGCGATACCCGTCTTTTGCCTTTACGGCGATGCCCACGCGGTCGGCGTCGGGGTCGGTGGCGAGCAGAAGATCGGAATCGGTTTCCTTTGCGTATTTTAGGCCTAACTGCATGGCGGCGGGCTTTTCCGGGTTCGGATACGAGCAGGTCGGGAAATGGCCGTCGGGGTAAGCCTGTTCCTTAACGAGGTGAATGGTTTCGACGCCCAGGCGTTTTAAAAGTTTGGGGATGATGCGATATCCCGTGCCGTTTAAAGGGGAGTAGGTAAGGATAAGATTTTGCGGCGGAAAGACGCTCTGTTTGGAAACGGCGGTCAGGAAGGCTTCTTCCACGGCGTCGTCCATGTAGGCGATCATGTTTTGTTCGAGGCTGTTTTCGAAAGAGGCGGCCCTGACGGCAAAGCAGTCGATCTTTTCGATGCATTCGGTAATTTTTTTCGCGGCTGCGTCGGTGATCTGGCATCCGTCCGCGCCGTAGACTTTGTAGCCGTTGTATTTGGACGGATTATGGCTTGCGGTGATCATGATGCCCGCGTCCGCGCGATAATAGCGGGTTGCAAAGGAGAGAAAGTGGGTGGGCATGAGCTCTTTGACGAGGTACACCTTGATCTTGTTTTCGTCCAATACGCAGGCAGCATGCTTTGCAAACAGTTCGGAATTGATGCGGCTGTCATAACTGATAGCTACCGTTTTACCGCCTGTATTGCGAAGATAATCGGCGAGCCCCTGCGTGGCTCTTCCGATGGTATAGATATTGAGACAGTTGCTACCGACGCCGATCTCGCCTCGAAGCCCTCCGGTACCGAATTGAAGATCGCGGAAAAATTTATTTTCAATCGTTTTAGGCTGATCGGCGATCTCTTGCAGTTCTTTTTTTAATGCAGTGTCTTTAACTTTTTTGCACCAAGTGTTATAAACGGTCAGGTAATTCATTGTAAGCTCCTTTCTATAAAATAAATAATTTAAAATAAATAATATTTCAAATTTGTTAGAAAATACTATTGATTTCGGCAAAGCTTTGTTTTTAAAAGCCGAAAAAATGAAAAGGGATCAGCATTGAAAGATATTTGCAAAAACGGGTCAAGTTTTTTGAAGATATAAGTCATGTTTTTTTTAAGATTTTTACGGAATCTCTGACGTGGATCGTGGGAGAGATCGTAAACGTATACGTTTTATTTTTATTTTTCAGGCATTTGAGCATGATGTTATAGCATTGATCGACGATCTCTTCTTTGGTAAGCCCGAACGAAGTAAGTTTGGGCGTCGTTTCCGAACACATATCCGTGTTATCGAAACTAGCGATGGAGATATCGTCCGGAATTTTATATCCCTGCGCCGACATTCCGATGATAAAGTTTGCGGCTGCGGCGTCCGAATCGAACAGGCAGGCGGTAGGGGGCGGATCGGGCAGCTCAAAGTTGAGGAAGGACTGATGATTAGCGAGGGAGAGATTGACGTGCATATTTTTGTTGAAAGGAATGCCGTTTTCGAGCAGAGATTTTCTGTAACCGAAATATTTGTCCGCGTTGGTAGTAGCGGAATTGATATCGATGAAAAAGCATAAGTTTCGGTGTCCGCATTTGATCAGATAATTTGTCAGATAATATCCGGAGCGGTAATTATCGAAATAAATAAAGTTGAGTTTATATTTTTCGGAATAATAATCGACGCAAACGCAGGGAATCCCGCTCGTTTCAAAATCTTTGAGGATATGTTTGGGTACTTGTCCGGCGATAAAGACGCTGAAATTTTTTTTAAAAAACTTTTCCATAGAAGAAATGAATCTCGGCACGGAAAAAGAATCGTTGATCTCATACATTTCGATCGTACAGCCGATATTGCGGAGCCTTTCGCGCAGCTTGGTATAGATACCGAAGTAAAATTGTTCGGTCGAGACGTGGAATTTTTCGGAGATCAGATAAAAATAATTTTGACAGAGTTTGGTCAAAGGATCGATCATCGTATATCCCATCTGGGAAGCGGTGCCGATGATTTTTTCCCGAAGATCTTCGCTGATATCCAACTGGTTGGTAAACGCCTTGTGTACGGATACTTTTGATATGTTCAAAGCCTTTGCGATATCCGACATGGAAACTTTTTTACTGTTCATATTTTTTCTCCTTGCTACTTATGGTAGCACAATCAAAGGCGTCTGTCAATGATTCGCAATAAATAAAAAATAATTACTTAACTTTTCAATCTTTTCATTTGATATAAAAAACAAAAAAATTTTTCGATAAAAAATAACGGTTGATTTTGTTAACTTCTTATATATACAAAACTAATTTTGATAAAACGGAAGCAAAAATGATGGTTTTAAACAAAAGAATGTGGCGGCACAATTTTTTTAATAAAAATATGTTACTTTACAATTTTGATAATAATACTTAACTTTTCCCAAATTTATTGACAGAATATATCGGCAATGATATAGTTAAAAACATGAAACGCAAACGGTCAAAAGGGGGTTCGGATGCGCCGAAAACGTTCCCGAGAAGTTTGCGGAATGATTTGCAAGTAAAAGAAGGAGGAGAACAGGTTGAAGAAGACATTAGCGGTAGTGTTATCTTTGGCATTGGTCGGCGGAACGTTTTCCGCTTTTGCCGGATGTTCAAAGGACGACGAAACAGCCGGGTCGGGTCCGTATTTGAAAGAGAGCGGTTCCGAGATCCAGATCGGCATCGAGAACGAGCATTACTGGCAGTTTACCAAGGGAGATGATTCGTGGAATTTTGACGGGGTCTATGTGTACGCCGACGGAAAGGCCACGAAGGCATTTGAAGGGGAAGACGGCAAGATGTTTCGTTACAAAGAGCTGCAATACAATCAGGAAAATCCCGGTACGCAGCTGAACAATACGATCGACACGGTGGAAGTGAAGACGAACGAAGAGGACGAAAAGGCGATCGTATTAAAAAACGAAGATGCGGAAATGACGATCTCGGTCGACGGGACGGATTCCTTTGTGCATCGTGATTTCAAAATAACGATCGACAAAGAAAATCAGCTTGCGGCATACCAGGCAGGGTTTGCGCTGCGTTCTGTTTCGAACTTGTTTATGGGGGAATACGGAGCGATCGCGACGAAAGATCCCGTTGAAACACAGGCGCAGGTACCGTATGCGTTTCCCGCTTTTTACAGTCAGATCTACAATGAATCGCTGAATGTGAACGTGGTGAACGTAGTCGATTATGTCGAGACGTCGCCGGCGTTCCAGAATATGCGCCGCAGAAAAGCGGTGGACGTTTACGAATTGGGCGTATTTTCTTCTGAAATAGACATTGCGGCAAATACGGTTTTGGAGTATCATGACAGTTTCTCCATCAACACACAGGAGAAAGATTTTTACGATCTCATCGCGATGGCGGCGGATCAGTTTTTCTCCATGTCGCCGCTGAACGTGGAAGCGATCAGCGAAGACGGCAACCGCAGCGCTTCTTCCTGGACGGATATCGCGGCGGGACTGTACGATAACCTGACCGATTCGAGAACGGGAACGGACAGTTTTCTCGGAGTCATGACGCCGTACGGGTATCTGGAAGAGCAAAACGGCGGTTGGGGCGAAATGTTTGCTCTGTTAAATACGTTAAAGGGCATGACGCGATATTCGCGGTATACGGAAGACGAAGCGATCATTGAAACGGTGGATCAGATGGCGAGCGTGATCGTGACGCCGCAGGGGGATAAATCCTGGATCTCGAAATATACCGGAGAGAACGCGAAAGACGACGAATATTTCCTCAATCATACGTATTCCGGCGGTGCGTTCGGTCAGAACTCTTCGGGCGAAGAGACGGGAACGGTGCCGGGCATCAGTACGTGGAAATATTACGATATGATCGCGAATCTGGGCGAGATCGCCATTCTTACCGATTCAGACGCTTTAAAGGAAGGCTTTTTGAAGTTGATGCCCTTCTTTAACAGTTTGCAGATGGAGGGATATGTACAGCCGGTAGCATGGTATTATTCCAACCGCGAGCCGGCGTCGGGATACGAAAACGGCGGTAGCGGCGGTGCCGCATCGATGTGGGCATACGTGCATTTCCTTGCCAGCGAACTGACGACGGATAGCGCGCTGAAAGAAAAATACCGCGAAGACGCGATCGGATCGCTCAAACACGCAAACACGCTGGATTATTTTAATATGTATGCGATGCGCGTTGCGGTTAAGCCGGTTGCGATCGGCTGGAACGTGAAGACAAACATTCTTGCATATGAGCTGACGGGCGAAAAGGAATATCTGGAACACGCGCAGAAAGTCGTGAAGAGCGTTTTGTCTTTCTATTATTTGAATTCCAATCCGTTTACGTATTTTGCAAGCTACGGATTTGCTTATGCCGATCTGCGGGAACGCTGGGAAGCATATTTTGAAATGGCAACGGCGCTGTGGCTGGTGATCGACGTCATGGAATATATGCCGACGGATACGTCGATGCTGGACGTGTATTTTAGCGCAAGCCGCACGCATCAGTGGGCGTACCCGATCAACGGGGAGCCGTACGGAAGCTATGACCGTGCGGGAGCGTACGATTCGCTGGACGGCTATTATATCCCGTTTGAATTTACGACGGGCGTGCTCGGGGATAATCCCGGCGGGGAAGGCGGTTCGCAGGCAAACCTGCGTCAGATCAAGGAGATTTACGGTTCCGGCGAGACGTTCCTGGAATATTTGATGTATGAGGCATGGGGATATTCTACGGATAAATCGGTATTGACGCTCTGTCTGACGGGTACGAAAAATTATTATTCCAATGAAAACCACAAATTTATTCTGTACAATCCGAACACGACCGAAAAGAGTGCGCCGTTCGTATTCAATAATTTTGCGGAAGGCACCTATGCGATTACGTTCAACGGACAGAAAGTCGGCGAACTTACTTCGGCGCAGCTTGCCAACGGCGTATCGATCACGCTTCCAGCGCGCGGTTCGATCACGGTAAGTATCGATAAGGTATAAAAGGAGGAAGCCATGAAGAAAAAAATTGCGCTGTTTATAGCGATGATTTTGTCGGTATCGCTTCTGTTTACCCTTGCGTTGACGGGGTGCGAAAAAAAGGGATCGGAAGAAGGGGGCAGCGATAATACATTCACGCCTCCCGATTGGAGCGGCAACGTTTCCGGAAAGACGACTTTTACGGTTTCGGACGTCGAGAGCGGATCCGCAATGATCAATATCGGCGAAGCGGAAGGCAGCGATCACTATTTGATCGAGGTCTGCCAATACGATGATTTCAAGGAATCCTTGACCAAAAAGATCTACACGCAGGATCAGAACTATCGTTTATGGTTTGACGACAATTCGTCTTTATATGTGCGGGCGACGGCGATCAGCGCCAGCGGCAAGGCGTATGACGTGTCCGATGCGCAGCTTATTGAGGGAAAAAATGCAAAAATAGTCGCGGTGGACGATTTCCGCAGCGGCGGAGAGCTTACCGGCTGGACGCTTGAAAATTTGAGCGGAAAGAGTGATTTTCATTCGGCGGTGGTGCAGTCCACGACGATGAGCGGAAGCTCCGCTTCCATGAAAAAGACCTTCTCGGTGGATTTTGACGTCGCAGAGATCTTTGAGATCAAGTTCCAGACCAAGAACTCGGAGTCCGCGATCGACGTGACGCTCAAAAGCGGAGCGAAGACGCTGGACGTAGTGAAGGGGCTGACGGTCGTCGAAGAAGGATATCTTCGCGGCGATTTGGAATCGATGGGACTGAGCGGAATGCAGGACGTCGAAGTTTGCATTACGGTTACGGGCTCCAACAGAGGATTCCAGCTTGATTATGTTCGTTTTATAACGGAAAGCGACCATGTTGCGACGACGGCGTTCTTAAACAACACCATGCAGAATCAGTACAATGAAATTGCGGTGACGGAGAAAGGCTTGGAGATTCAAAACGACGCGGAGCCCACGGTGATCGACGCGCCGTCGGTCGACGTAAACTTCAATCCCGCAGAACTTACGATGCTGGAAATTACTTTGGAAGGGTACCGCCCGATCGATACCTTTACGGTACGGATCAAAGATATCAATGGACAAGTGCTTTTAGAGGATACGAAGAACGCGCAGAGCGTCGGAGGAAAACTCAGCTATAATCTGTACGAAGACTATGCGATCACGGAAGAAGGACAGTACAACTTCTCTTACGAAGTGTCGAACGAGCGCGTGGAAGTGACGAAGATGCAGTTGGTCGGCGAAGGGGACGAGAGCGTTGCCGTAACGCAGGACAACAATTGGACGAACGGAGCGAGCGCATACATCAACGAGAACAACGAAATTCGTTTAAAAGAGGGCGTGATTTACAATTACGGCGATATCAACAAAGAGATCACGGTCAATCTGGACGTAAATCCGATCGTTTTCTTTGACGTTGCCGAAGTTTCGGGAGCGTGGGCGGTAAAAGTGGTGCCGGAAGGTGCTTCGGGCGATATTCGCCTTACGCCGGACAGCAGCACAACGGGCGTCAGCGCATACGATCTGCGTTCCGTTATATCCGGAACGGGCGAAATGAAGATCAAATTTGTCGTATTCGTGATCGGGTCTTCGGCGGCGGATCAAAATTGCTATGTCAAGATGAACCCCATCAAATTCGGCAATGCGATCTCCGTGATCCCCGAAAAGACGGACGAAGTGGTATCTTCCGTAACGTATGATCTGGGACAGGTGAATCTGGACGATTTCGGCTTTATCACGATCAATGTGGCCGAGCTTTCCAAAGGCGGCAGCTGGAAATTGTATCTGGTCGACAACGCGACGAACCGCACGTATGAAATGAAGACGATTTTGGAAAACAAATATCCGCTCCGCTATTTCCGCACGAAAGAAGGCAAATACGTCTATGATATCAACAATATCATGAAGCTGACGGGCGTGCAGGATCTGAGCGTGAAGCTGACATTGACGGGCAACTCAGCGACGGCGACAATCGGAGATGTAAAATTAACGAGCAATAATAATATACCGGTAACGGTTTGTTAAAAGGAGGAAAATATGAAAAAAATCAAAAAATTATTGTGTTTGTTATTGGCACTGATCATGTCTTTGAGTTTTGCGCTTTTCGCGGCTTGCAGTAAAGACGAAGGGGGTTCGAAAAACCCTCCCACGGGACAGGAAGATCCCGACGATCCGGACGATCCCGCCGATCCCGACGATCCGGACGGTCCCGACGATCCCGATGATCCGGACGATCCCGACGATCCGGGCGTTGAGGAGAACAATTACAAGATAGACGAAGAGTTTGATAATCCCGAAACGGATTATGCGAATTGGGATCTCGGCGATGTCAAGGATATGCACACGGTCGCAAACGGAAAGCTGACCTTGACGCATACGGGCGTTACCGATTATCCGAGCAAGGGAAAAGCTCTCAAAGTGAACACCAATAAATATCCCTATCTTGCGATCAAAGTAGACTCTCTGGACGGCCCGAATCCGACGTGGGGCGCGAAGCTCATGATGGCGGGCGACGCTACGCCGAGCAGAACCATGCAGTCGGATACGAATGCGACCGGCATCTTATTCTACGACCTTACAAAAGTAGAAGGGGTAACGGCGGCGGATGAAGTGGATTTCTCGCTGTATATTTATATCCTCGGCGGCGAGGGCAACAGCATCACGATCGACTACATTCGTTCGGTCGAAAATATTCCCGGAACAGAGAACTTCGACGCGCAGGGCGATATCACCGTTCAGGACGGCTCGGTCGCATTTGAAGACGGCGTTATGAGCGTAACGGCGGCGGAAGGCAAGACGGCGAAGGTGACGGTGCCGCTGTATTCCGATTATTCCGTTGCAAAGAACGTAGACGTCTTTGTAAGCGAAGTCGCTTCTTCGTCTTCGTGGTCGATGTCTGCGGGCGGTAAAACGCTCATCGAAGAGACTTCGAATGCCGGTGCGTTCGGCGCGGATGCCGCGGCGGCGGGCCTGACGGGCGCAGATGTCGTCAATTATGAAATTTCCGTCAAGGGAACGGTTGTTTTCGATCAGCTTGCAAATATTGCCTATGAACCGTATGCGGACAATTTCGATTATACGGACGAAACAGTTGTTACGGCATGGAAAGAAGAAGGTTCCGCGTACGTGGAAATGGCGGAAGCGGACGGCAAAAAGCAGATGTCTATTTTCCAGGTATATGGCTTGACAGGAGATGCGAAGGTAACGACCAAAGCGAATACGAACGTGAGCGTTTATCCGAAGCTGGATGTCGTTGTCGATTCCGTCACGGCGGATACGACGGTGTATGTGCAGGTGAACGGACAGAACGTCGGTTCGACGGAAACGGCCGGAACGATCACGGCGAACCTGATCAATCTGTATATGAGCGGCGTTACGTCGTTTAATATTTCCATTGTCGTGAAGGCGAAAGGCGAAGTGACGGAAACCAATCAGCCGCACGCGGAGATCTCTTCCGTTACTCTTTCAAAGGATGCGGAAATGTCCAAGGACGCGCTTCCTCCGAAAGGCGAGAAAGTGGAGCCGCAGGGCAGCATCGTGGAAGAAGGCAACAACGCGAACAACTGGGGCGGCAACGCGAGAGTTATTGCGAGAAACGGCCAACTGTGGGTGATTCAGAATGACGGCGCGGGATATTCCAAGGGCGAGATCATCGGCGGAAATATCGACCTGTCCGCCAATCGTTATCTGAACGTCAAAGTGGACGAATTGGTCAGCGCGTCTTATAAGATCGATGTGACGTACAATCCGAACATTATCGGATCGGAAAAGACCGTTACGGTCATTGCGGAAAACAGTAACAGGACGGGCGTTATGACCGTGGATCTGTATTCGGCGCTGGGACTTAGCGAAGAAAGCAAGGTGGCGACCAAACTTGCGGTCGGTATCTTTACGGTCGGCGCAATGGGCCGCGCTACGGTGAAATTGGATTATGTGCGTGTAGACGATCAGATCGACGAAGCTCCGACGATCGTCAACGTAAAACCGGAACAGGCGTCCGTATCGGTTGCGCAGGAAGCGGAGCTGGAAGTATCTGCCGCATTGAAATTCCCCGTCGGTACGGTGGCGATCTCCGTAACGAAGGGCGGCTCGGACGTAACGGCGCAGGTGCTCAGCGGCAATAAATTCGTTGCTACGGAAATGGGCGAATATACGATCACATACAGCTTTGGCGGCGCGCAGAGCGTAACGCGCACCGTTACGGTCGTAAGCAAAGAATTGCCGCAGATCTCCTGCACGGCTTCGGCGGAAAATACGCTTGAGATCGGAAAGGAACTTACTTTCACGGCTTCCGTGGAGAATGAAAGACCGGATCAGATGATCACTTACAAAGTAACGAAAGACGGTGCGGCGGAGGACGTTTCCTCGCAAGTTCTTTCGGACAGAGACGGCGGTAAAGTGTTTATGACAAAGACGACGGGCGTTTACACGGTTACCCTTTCCTATCAGGATGCGACGGACGTTACGTTCAAGGTGACGGTGGATTCCGGTTGGATTCCCGAAAGCGATATGCAGGTGATCACGGCGACCGACGGAGTGTTGAATTTCCACAATAAAGGTTACGGATATCCGAAGGCGAAGAAAGAGTATGAATTTATCATCGCAAATACGCCGTATCTGAAAATCACGATCGGGGAAGAATCGACAGCAAGCTGGAAACTGATGTTCGGTTACAAGACGGATTTTGAAAACGAGCTTCAGGGCGAAACGACGCAGAAAGGTACGTTCTATTACGATCTGCGCAACGGCGGCTTCGATGCAACGGCGATTCAGCAGATGAAAGAGGTTATGTTCGGATTGATGGTTGTAGGTACAGATGTAGATTTGGTGGTTACGGAATTTACGTTTGTTGCGGAAAAGCCGGCTGCTTAAAAAATATTGAAAAGAAGGAGTAACAATGAAAAAGAGACTGTTTTTGGTTTTGCTTTGCCTCGTCTTTGCGTTCGGAGCTTTATCCGGATGCAGGGGCCTGACGAAAGGTTTCGGCGGCGGCAAAGAAGAAAATACGAATGAAATTTCCGTTTTGATCGATAACAAGGATAAGACCTTTTTTGAAGCAATGATCAAGGAATTCGAAGAGGAGCACGCTCCGTACACGGTCAACGCGATCTGGACGGCGGGCGACGATATTCAGTCGACGCAGGCGCAGAAGATCGCGACCGGAACGGCGCCCGACGTCATTGTCGGCGGCGATATGTATACGGAAGTGTATCGCAGAAACTTATACGATCTCACCGAACTGATCGAGCGGGATGCCGAAGAAGTTGCGATCGACGATATCGTTCCGGGCATCATGGAAAACTTGAAGGATTCGGAAGGCAGGACCGTATTTATGCCGCGCTTCTTCAACATCAGCTTATTGTATTATAACAAGGCTCTGTTTGACGCGGACAAGGATGCGCTTTTGAAAGCCGGGATCACTCCCGCACCCGAAGGAACGCCGGAAGACAAACTGCATTATCCGCATGAAAATTGGACGATCGAGGACTATTTCAAAGCGGGCGGCGTTCTGACAAAATCGAAAAATGATGTTTATTCCCAGTGGGGCAGTTCGACGGTCGGCGGCTGGTGGGGCGAATGGCTCATTCATTTGCGTCAGGCAGGATCCGATTTCATGAACGACGAAGGGTATGTCACGTTTAACACCGATGAAGCGAAGGCGGCCATGCAGATCTGGTTCGACAAAGCGTACGGAAACGAAGAGCTCGGCCGTCCGAAGATCAGCGTTGCGCCCGGACAGGCGGATCTCGGCGGATTCCAGAGCGGCAAGACGGCTATGGAATACGGCGGACACACGGCAAGCTGGGCGAGATTCGATCAGATCGAAGGTCTGGAATGGGGCGTTACCGTTTTGCCGACAGGATTGGAAAGAAGAGACGGCGCGGAATTCTCCATCGAGGGATACGGTATTTATAAAGAATCCAAAAATGTGGAAGGCGCATGGGAATTCATTAAGTTTATGACGGGCACGGAAGGCATTCAAAAGGGCGTAGACGCAGGATTCCTGGCGATCCGCGAGTCGGCATATGAAAGTATAGAAGACGCCGAAAAGAAAGAAAAGACCGCGCTTGCCATGGAAGCGATCGATCCGAACGGAAAGTACGGCACCTATGCGATGACGTTGCCGAAGTATGAATATTTCAGCGAACTTGCCAACGGTATAGCGGAGAAGTGGATCAGCTTGATCATTGCGAACGACAGCTCGCGCGTAAGTATTGACGAGGCTTGTTCGAGAATCGAAAAAGAATGCAACGATTACATTGAGCTGAACTATAAATAGGATTTGAGCGTGCCGAGGTAATTGAAAAATTACCTCGGTCCCATTTAGGAGGAAAAATCGGAATGCAACAGAAAATATTTTTAAAGAGATCGACCAGAAAAACCATATGGTTTTATATCTTTATTCTGCCTTCGATCCTGGGTTTTTTAGCCTTTGTCGTGTATCCGGTAGGGCGTTCTCTGTATTTAAGTTTTACGGATATGCAGCTTACGAGACCGGATGAAATGAAGTGGGTGGGCCTGAAAAACTATTTGGCGCTTTTCAGCGGGAAAGACCCGTTTTTCTGGCAGGCGCTGAAAAACACTTTTATTTATGCGGTTTGCAACATTGTAGGGACGCTTGCATTGGGCTTGCTGTCGGCGATGCTTTTGAACGTGCGCGTCAAGGGACAGAATATTTTCCGGACCATATTTTACGTGCCTTCGCTGCTTCCTGCCGTGGCAACGGCGATCATGTTCCGCTGGGTCTTCGATCCTACGAACGGCATCATCAACACCATTTTGCGCGCGATCGGCATCAGCAATCCTCCTATCTGGCTGGAAGGTGCGAGCACGGCGCTTTTAACGCTCATCATCATTTCGCTGTATGCGTTCGGCGGTAAGATGATCATCTTCCTTACGGGACTCAACGGCATCAACCGCTCGTATTACGAAGCGGCGGAGATCGACGGAGCGGGTTATTGGTATAAATTTGTCAAAATCACGCTACCTCTGCTTTCTCCGATCATATTTTACAACACCATCATGGGTACGATCGGGGCGTTGCAGGTGTTTACGGAAGGGTTTGTCGTTTCGGGAGCCGGTCCCGGAAACTCGACGCTGTTCTATGTTCTGCGTCTGTACAACCTTGCGTATCAGGAGCCGTATCGTTTGGGTCAGGCTTCTGCTATGGCTTGGGTGCTGTTTGTCATCATCGGTGCGATCACCGCGGTGTACTTCATTTTCAGCAAGTACTTTGTATTCTATGAAAACGAGGGGAAATAAGTATGGAAGAAAACATTGTGATAGAAGAAAACACCGTGCAGGCGCAAGAAGATCTGTCGAAAATGGATCGAAACCAAAAGGCGAAGAAAAGGTCAAAGTGGAATAAAATCATAGCTTACATTGTGCTGATTGTGTGCAGCTGTATCATGATCCTTCCGCTGTTGATTTTGCTCTGCACGTCGCTGAAACCCTATGAGGAATTGGTCGAAAATCCCACGGCGATTTTCCCCAAGCAAATCACGTTTGAAGCGTTTGCGACCGTTTTCAACGAAAACCCGTACTTTGTGTACCTCTCGAACACGGTATTCATTACGGTGGTGAACGTCATTGCCTGCTGCTTTACGAGCGCGTTCGTCGCGTACGGATTCGTGCGGTTCCGCGTCAAGGGGTCCGGCTTTATTTTCGGCGCTTTCCTTTCCGGAATGCTGATCCCGGGACAGGTCCTGACGATCCCTATGTTCGAAGTGTATAAATCTTTGGGCTGGATCAATACGTTTTTCCCGTTCATCGTGCCTTGCTGGTTCGGCGGCGGTATCTTCAATGTCTTTTTGCAAAGACAGTTTATCCGCGGCATTCCGTCCTCCCTGTTTGAGGCGGCGGAAATCGACGGATGCAACGAAATGGAGATCTTTTTCCGTATCGTGATGCGCCTCGTCGCGCCGGTCATGATCACGATTGCGATCTTCACGTTCATGAACTCCTGGAACGATCTGTACGGGCCGCTGTTGTATTTGGAAGATCCGGACCTGTGGACGCTCGCGAAGGGCATTTACATGATTTACAAGGCGGAAATGGGGCAAATGGGTTCGAGCGGCGGTTCGATCTTGCCTTGGAACATTATCAGTGCGGCAAACGTATTTGCGATCATACCGATCATCGTGCTGTATTTTATTGCGCAGAGATTTTTTATCGAAGGAATTTCGACGACCGGATTAAAGGAGTAATCAGAAATGGAAATATTGCATTCGATCCAGGCAGGTGCATTGCCGTGCCGGTGTGAAGTGAAGAAGGCTGCCTGCGGAGAATTTGAAAAGTACGACGTTACGATCCGTTTTTCACGGGATACGGAATTAAAGCAGGGCGAGATATGTTTCGGATTGCTCAATCCGAATGCAAAGAGCGAAGAAGGGTTTTTGATGACGCACGATTCTCCCGTGCGCAGATATCGTCTGCCGTTCGCGTTTCCCGCGATCGTCTCGGTTTACGACGACGGAACGTATGCGCTTGCGGTATTTGATTATTTCAAGACGTCTGATCTCTTTCGCAACGCCGTTCGCGACCGTGTGGAAGGCGGCTTTTTGTGCGGCATAGAGAACGCGGCGGGCAAGGTGAAAGCGCAGACGAAGTACAGAGTTTCCATGTATGTGTCGTACGGCGAGAAGAAAGACCTGCTGATGACGCAGCTGATCGGGAAATGTGCGGCGATCGTACTCAATGAATTTGAATATGCGAGAGGTGCGGTGGGCGGCGATTACACCTATCACGTCAAAAACTACGCGGAAGCGGCGCGCGGACTCACCAACAACCTCTGCGACCGCAGGGCGATCATACAGGACGGCGTAGGCACATTCAATCCGTACGGTTATCATGAGATCGGGGCGTATACCGAATCTTTTGCGGCGATGGATGTGGCAAAGGGATTGTACCGTTATGCGCTGATCGCAAACGATAAAGAGGGGCTCGCTCTGATCAAGAAGGAGCTGTATAAACTCGTCAATCAGGACGCGAAGCATAAATGGATCGACACCGCGCACAACACGGAAGGTTTTTTCCATCTTGCCTGGGGCGCGATTCCGCAGGATTCGGGCGTTGCAGCCGATTATGAGCGCAAAGATCTGTTTTCGGATTTTGACGGGCACGAAGAAGGGCCGAATCTGCTGTCGACTTTCAAATATTTCGACCGCGTGGAGCTTTTGGGCGAAATGGCGCTTTTGGAAGGGGACGAAAAGCTGAAAGAGGGCTTTGCCCGTACGCTTCCGTTTATCAAGAAACTCAGAATGCCCGATTACAGCCAGCCGGTTACATACGATTTGGATTCACACGAACCCAAAACGGGAAAAGAAGGCGGCGGCAGCGCAGGAGGTGCGGCTACGTGGGCGAATATCCAATTTGTCGCTTATGAACTGTTCCGCAGGGAGGAAGATTTGCAAGACGGCCTGAAAGCGGTCGACGCTTGCAATAAATTGGACTATTCGCATATGTTTTCCATGCGGTGTGCGCCGAAGCCCATCGCTTTGGGCCAGACGGTGCGGGCAAACGTTTTGGCATATCGGTACACAAAGGATAAGAAATATATAGCGCATGCGGAGAAGATCGCGCAGGGGCTCTTTGCGCATTATTACATTTCTCCCCATCCGTTTACGTATTTTTCGGCAATGGGGTTCGGCTATGCCTGCGCGCGGGAGCGCTGGGAAGCCTTCCGCGAGATGATCGAGACGCTCTGGCTCGCTTCTCCTGTCTTGGAGTACAGCGAAGACAGAAATGTTTTGGCGTTGTATGCGCTCGCAAAGCAGAACGTTCTGTGGGCGCTGCCCATCAACGGAAACCCCTGCGGCAATTTAGAGCGCGATTATGAATCGATCGGCGGGGAATATATTCCTTTTGAATTCCCCACGGGTCATATCGGCGACAATCCCGGGCTGGAAGGCGGATGTCAGGCTTCGCAGCGGCAGATCAAAGAAATTTACGGCTGCGGCGAAGTATATCTTGCGTACTGTCTCTTTGAGGCGTACGCGCAGTCGTTCAATAAAAAGATACTCGTGATCAACCCTTTCATTCAGATGCGTCTGGACGATGAAGACAGAAGGTATATTTTGTATAACTTCTCCGACAGCGAAGAATGCGGCGTGATCAATTTCAAAAACCTGAAAGAAGGGATGTACCGCCTTGCGATCGGCAACGACGAGGATATCTGTTCGGATACGGCGTTGAAAAACGGTATAGTAGTGACCTTAAAGCCCGGTCAGCGCAGTGAAGTTCGCCTCGTGCCGACCGATCGGAAAGCGCCGGCGTACAGAGCGGAGAAAGCCGGCAAAATCAGAGTCAGCGGCTTTGAAAAGCTGCACGTCGAATGGCCGGCGGAAGCAGGGGCGACGCATTATGCCGTGTGCGTGCAAAACACTCTCAACCGTAAAAAATATTTTACGGTGGGAACCGGTTTTGACGTGGAGATCAACAGGGAGCTGGAGAATACGGTCTGGGTCGTCGGATACGGAAAAGAGGGATCCTATACCTATGAAAAACAGGTTTTCGGCGCCGTCCGCAAAGTTTTTGCGTCTTATCGCGATTTTTCAAAGACAGACGATCTGTCGTTTGAAAATCTTACGACGGTCGCGGACGGACATATGTACATGGTCTATTCGGTGGATCCTGCGATCCGCAGCGGCAAGATGGAAATACCGTTCGGGAAAAAGCAAAGCGGCTATGACCTGCTGCAGCTGAAAATTGCTTCGCGCAATAACGGCACGCAGTGGAGCTGTGCGCTGAAGGGCGGCAGAGTTCTTCGCGAAAAAAACGGCGAGATCGGCCTGTTTGAGTTTGACCTTTCCGAAATTCCGGAAGGGCAGGATCTTATATTGGTATTGGAAGCGGAGAGCGGCAGCGGACTTGGTTTTTCCGTTTCGCGCCTGATGGTGCTTCGGCAAGAGAGCTGCAAGGAGCCCGTTCTGCCCGTATGCCATGCCGTACAGGCGGGAAAAACGGTCGTGAAAGCGACGTTGCCCAAGGGATATAAATTTGTGCAGGCGGCGATCAAGATCGAGTCGTTGCAGGAAGAAGTGCAGTTCTATCTGGACGGAGAAGTCCTTTTGAGCAGCAAAGAAAAAGAATTTCCGATCAAGACCAACCGCGGCGCAACGGGCGTATACCGTTTTGAAGTGAACAGTGAAAAGGAAAGCGAACTTGAAATAGTGATGAACTGTGAAAGAGAGTTTGTAAAAGCAATCGTGATGACGTCGGATAACAGTTATCAGATTTATACCGATTATTTTGAACAGGAAGGTAAAGACGATGAAATTTGAGAGAATCAGTAATAATCCCATCATTCGGATCTCCGACGTAACGCCGTCCGCAGAGGGCATGGAGATTATAGGCGTATTCAATTGCGGGGTTGCAAAATACGAAGGAAAGACGCTGCTTCTTCTGCGCGTTGCGGAACGTGCGATCAGCGACGAGCATTTTGCGCGCGTACCGATGTACGATATCGAGCAGGGCAAAATGGTGATCCGTGAATTTGATAAGCGGGATACGACCATTGATTTTTCGGATGTTCGCTTTGTGAAAACGCCGAAGCAGCTGTATTTGACGAGCATTTCGCACCTTCGTCTGGCGACGAGCGAAGACGGCGTGCATTTCGATATAGCGAAGAAACCTTTTCTTGCGCCGGACTGCGAACACGAAGAGTTCGGAGTGGAAGATCCGCGCATCACGCAGATGGGCGAGTGGTATTATATCAATTACAGCGCGATATCGAGGATGGGCGTCGTGACCTGCCTTGCAAAGACAAAAGATTTTGTTTCGACGGAAAAACTCGGGATCATTTTCCTTGCGGACAACAAGGACGTAGCGATTTTTCCTGAAAAGATCGGAGGAAAATATTGGGCCTTGCACAGGCCGGTCAGCGCGTATTTCAATAAGCCGGAAATGTGGATCAGTTCTTCCGACGATATGCTCGCTTACAGCAATCATCGTTGCCTTTGCAAGCTGCGCGACGGGAAGTTCGACAGCGCGCGGCTCGGCGCGAGCTGCGTACCGTTTTTGACGGAGAAGGGCTGGCTGGAAATTTATCACGGCTGCGATCAAAAAGATAAATATTGTCTCGGCGCGTTGCTGTTGGATAAAGACGATCCCACGAAAGTGCTTGCGCGCAGCGAAAAGCCGATCGTGGAAGCGGAGGCGGACTACGAAAAGAACGGGTTCATGCCGGAAGTGATCTTTTCCTGCGGCGCGCTCGTCGACGGAGATACCGTATCGATTTATTACGGCGCGTGCGACGAATGCGTATGTCTTGGCAGGCTTTCCGTGCAGGATATCTTCAAGGAGCTGGGAGTATAATAATGCCAATCAGACAATATATGCGCGATTTTCTGCGCGGAAAAACGCAGGAAAAAACTTTGGCGTGCCCGATCGCGAAAACTTCGTTTGCGGGAACGTGCTATAAAAAGGAATGGCTCGATCAGGTAACGTGGAAGGAGTGTTTTACGGCGCTTTCGGAATGCGGGGTCATTCCTTCCATAATCGTCGGGGAAAAGGAATATTTTGCCAAAGGGCATCCGCTCGCCTTCGATTTTAAAGATGTTGCCGAAAGGGACGGCAATCGGATCCTGTCTGCGACCATTCAAACAGAGGCGGGCGAGCTGGTGTTTGAAGAGACGCTCGTCAAAAAGCAGATGGCGGTATTGACGAAGAATCTCCTGCAAAACGAGCGCGGGCTGGAAAAAGTATTGTGCTATCTGGACGCGGTAATGGCGGCAAAGGACGACGTCGTCGAAAATCTCCGTTCGATCCGCAGGGAAGTTGCGGAGGACTGTCTGATACAATTTTTTGTGCCGCAGCCCTTTGAACTGTACTGTCTGATTGGCAGGGAGGAGGCCATTTATTTAAAATACGACGAAGACGAGCTGTTCGGCAAGGTAAAGGACAAGATCTTGGAAACGGTCCTCTGCCTGATGGACGCAGTGGGGGATTCCGGTCTTGCGGACTTTTTCCTGTTCGGCTCTGCGGGGACGGAACTGTATTCGCCGCAGATGTTTGACGAAGAGTTTTTTGAAAGCAGCCGAAAGATCATTGCGAAAGCGAAGGAAAAGGCGGTTCCCATTATCTACCATGCCTGCGGAAATATGCGCTATCTTTTCGAGCAGAGCAGGTTGTTGGAGCTGGAACCGGATATTTTCGAAGGGCTGGCTTTTTCTCCGGCGGGAGATCTGGAAGAGAGACATTTGGACATGGTATCGGACAAGATCGTCATTCGCGGCAATTTAAACCTTGCGCTTTTGCGGGACGGAACGCCTGCTGAAATTCAAAGCGAGCTGCGGCGGCTGAAAGAGAGATATCCGAACAAACGGTTTTTGTTTTCCGGCAGTTGCGACACGCTGTACGGCACGCCGCGGGAGAACGTACGGGCATTGAAAGGAGAATGATATGAAGGAGTTTCAGCCGGATTATACCAATTTGGTGGAAAGCGCCAAAAATCGCGAAGTAAAGCGCACGCCGCTGTATGAGCACAGCATCGGATACGGCGTCATAGAGACCATTACGGGGAAGAAACTGGATTTCGGCGACGCAAAATCGCTGTACACCGATTACTGCAATTTTTTCAAGAATATGGGGTACGATACGGTTTCGTTTGAGTGCGGAGTCGTCGATATTTTGCTGGAAGGCGGAAGGTTGACGGGGCACAGAGATCCGATCATCACGTCGGTGGAAGAGCTCGACAAATATCCGTTTGAAGAGAATATCGAGCGATTCAAGAAAGCATATTATCCGATCATGAAAACGCTGATCGGGTGCCTGCCGGACGGGATGAAGCTGGTCGGCGGCGTCGGGTACGGCGTGTTTGAAGTGGTGCAGGATCTCGTCGGGTATGAGAATCTGTGCCTGATCAAATACGACGATCCAACTTTGTACCGCCTCTTGTTTCAGCGCGTGGGCGATATGATGTTTGCGATCTGGAAAGATTTTCTCAAAAACTTTGCGGACGGGTATTGCGTTTTGCGTTTCGGGGACGATTTGGGGTATAAATCCAATACCATGCTCCCGAAAGACGACATTATCGAAAATATTCTGCCGCAGTACAAGCGGATCGTGGACGAAGTGCATTCATACGGAAAACCGTTTTTACTGCATTCGTGCGGCTGTCTGTTTGACGTTATGCCGGATATCATTGCAAGAGTCGGCATCGACGCCAAACATTCCAACGAAGACGATATAGCGCCATTCCGGAAGTGGGTGGATCTGTTTGGGGACAAGATCGGAAACTTCGGCGGAATGGATACGGATAATCTGGTCCGTATGGATACGGCGGCGATTGCCGAAAAAGTAGGAGATATTTATCGGTATTGTTCGAAAGGACACGGCGGTTTTGCATTCGGAAGCGGAAATTCCGTTCCAGACTATGTGGACGCGGAAAAATATATGACGATGGTCGAAACGCACCGGAAACTTCGCGGTGATTTTGAAAGGTAGAGAATATGGCAAATAAAGATTTTTTTGGAAACGGGCTGTTCGATTGGCAGATTTCGGGCAAGGATTACGAGCGGATCCGCGCGCAGCGCTGCTATGACGAAAAGAAATATTGGGGCGATTTTCCGAAGACGGTGGAAAACGCGGCCTTGCCGGAATGGGCGATAGGTCCTTTTGAAAAGTACTCCGACAATCCTGTCTTTGCGCCGGATAAAAATTTCTGGGACTGCGGATATATCAGCGGCGGCGTACATAACGGAAGTATTTTATATCGCAACGGAAAGTTCTATTACATCTATCGCGGCGAATGTCCGGCTCCTCTGGTCGAAGCGGACAACGTGTCCGGCGATATAGACGTGATTTTCGACTATATCTGCGATATCGGGATCGCGACGAGCGAGGACGGAGTGCATTTCACGCGCGAAGGGAATTCATCGCTGTTTCGCAAGGGAGAAAATGCGAAATACAGTTTTGAAGACGTTTGCTGTGTCGAAAATGAGGGGACGTATTATCTGTTTTGCAATCGCTGGTATTGGCACGATCCCGTCAACCCCCAAGAGTGCGGCGTCTATCTGGCGGTGAGCAAGGACCTTAAAAATTGGGAAGAAAGGGGATTGGTGTTTCCGCTTGCGAAGAGGATCCATCGCAACGCCTGCGTCTTGCAGGACCCGCAAAATCGTGCGGTCAAAGTAAACGGAAAGTTTGTGATGTATATGAACGACGGACTCATCGCGTATTCCGACGATATGGAACATTGGGTCAGCGAAGAAATCGAGACGACATGGCCGGGCGGAGAAGGGTGCTTTGCGCTTGCAAATTACGATGCGGCGCATCCGGACAACGTCATCCTGTTTACAGGCGGACATCACAGCGGGCACTTTTATGCGATCGGCGAAGTATTGTTTACGAAACAAAACCTGACGGTACCCGTTGATTGGCTGAAACGTCCGGTGTTGGTGAGCGGCGCCGACATACCGTATGAGAACGGCTATTCGTGCAAAGATCCGAGCAAACTGATTTCCGCATGGCAGGACACGGTGTTTTTTACCGGAATGACGTTTTACGGCGGGAAGTGGATGTGTTATTACGGCGGCAGCGAATATTATACTTGTCTGGCTCTGGCGGACGACAGAAAGTGAGAGTTAAAGTCCGATTATGAAAAAGAAAAATATTTTGCTCTTCATGACAGACGAGCATATGCTGGAAGGGGTTTCGTGTTATGGCGAAACCCCTTGTCAAACGCCGAACATCGATGCGCTCGCAAGGCGCGGAATGTTGTTTCGGAATGTGTATACGGCCTGTCCGGTCTGTGCGCCTGCGCGCGCTTCGCTGATCACGGGGCAGCATATTCATCGGCACGGCGTGACGGCAAATTTATTGGAGATGGGCTGCGGCGACAGCCGTCTGGCGGACGGTGCAGAGCTTCTTCCGAGGAAATTGCAGGCGCAGGGGTATCGCTGCGGATATAACGGGAAATGGCACATCAGCGAGGGTATTTTGCCGACGCAGCTGGACGTATATCCGACAATTTGCGAATATGCGGGGGCGGATCATTCTAAGGCGCAGGGGCGCTCTTTGATCTCTTTTATAAAGGGACGCGGAAAGGAAATACAGTGGCGTGACAGCGTTTTTGTGGAGTTTTTCGGCTTGTCCGACTGCGCGACGAATATGGTAACGTGCCGGCATAAAAATTGGAAGTACGGCTGG
>CASDTU010000088.1 GCA_949283775.1 uncultured Bacillota bacterium | reverse complement strand
GTTCGAATTGTACCAGCTGCCCAGCCGATCCGCATACAGCGAATAACTGATGAGCCAGTCGATCGCGGGAAAATGCCGCTTATACGCAAGATTTGCGGACAAGCCCCAGAACACTTTGACGATCCGAAGAGTTGCCTGCGCAACCGGTTCGGATAAATCACCGCCCGCAGGCGATACCGCACCGATCGCCGTGACCGATCCCACGCGCTCACCGCTGCAGAGAACTTTTACGATCCCTGCGCGCTCGTAAAATTCCGCCAGACGGCTGGACAGATAGGCGGGATACCCCTCTTCGCCGGGCATTTCTTCCAAACGTCCGCTCATTTCACGAAGCGCCTCCGCCCAGCGGGACGTGGAATCCGCCATGATCGCCACGTTTAATCCCATGTCGCGGAAATACTCCGCGATCGTGATTCCCGTATAAATGGAGGCCTCCCGCGCCGCCACCGGCATATCCGACGTGTTGGCGATCAGAACCGTCCGCTTCATCAGCGGCTCGCCCGTTTTCGGGTCTTTCAGTTCCGGAAATTCATTCAAAACGTCCGTCATTTCGTTTCCGCGCTCGCCGCAGCCGACGTATACGATGATATCCGCGTCCGCCCACTTTGCGAGCTGGTGCTGCACGACCGTCTTACCGCTCCCGAACGGGCCCGGCACCGCCGCAACGCCCCCTCGCGCGATCGGAAAGAGCGTATCGATGACGCGCTGACCCGTGATCATGGGCATAGACGGAGACATTTTTTCCCGATACGGCCTGCCCTTTCGGACCGGCCAGCGCTGCAACATGCAAACGGGCACGTCGCTTTCGGATGTTTCCAATACGGCCACCGTTTCCACAATGGAAAAGCTGCCCTTCTCTATCTTTTTCACCGTGCCCGCAATTCCCTGCGGCACCATGATCTTATGCTGTACGATAGGCGTTTCCTGCACATAGCCTAAAAAATCGCCGCCTTGCACACGATCGCCGACCTTTGCGAGCGGAATAAATTCCCACTTCTTTTCATGGTCGAGATTGTTGACGGAAATTCCGCGCGTGATCCGATCGCCGTATTGCGCCGCAATTTTCGTGAGAGGACGCTGGATCCCGTCAAAGATCCCCTCGATCAGTCCGGGCGCCAGCTCGACCGACAGCGGCGCGCCGGTACTCTCCACCGCTTCGCCGGGGCCTAAACCGCCCGTCTCTTCGTACACCTGAATGGACGCCTTGTCTCCGCGCAGCTCGATGATCTCGCCGATGAGCTTTTTCTCGCTCACCCGAACGACGTCGTACATTTTACTGTCCGCCATATTTTCCGCTACGATCAGCGGCCCGGACACTTTTACTATTTTTCCTTGCATTGTCTTCTCCGTCATTTCCGTTCGTTCCCTTTCTCCTCATCATAGAGAATATTGATCCCAAGCGCCCGTTCCGATTCCCGTCTTAAAACTTCATACCCGTATCCGTTTCCGCCGCTCATCGACGGCACGGACACCAAAATCGGATACGGCATCGCCGCGTATTCGGAAATTGTCTGCTCCATTTGCTTTGCCAAAACGTCCGTTATGAATATGATCTGATACTCTTTTGCGATGCCGCGCAAGAGATGTTTGGCACTCTCCGGATCTTCCGCGCAGTACGCATCCATTCCGACAGATTTGAATACCAGCACCCCGTCGCCGTCACCGATAATAGCCATTTTGCCCTTCATAACTCTCCCTTATCCGCATTCGGATCAAATTTTTTTCCACATTGTTCCGCAAACAGGACAGAATAATTTTTACGTTCTCGATTTCCGATATCTTATAATAGCAGTACCGCAAAAACGGCTTATGCCCTTCGCTGTTGTACCGCTCTTTTTTCAGATATTGAAGCGCAAAACTGTCCGAAATTTTTTCGAATTCCGTCAGGGGCTTTTCTTCCGCCGCGCCTTCCAGCGCCGCTTCGATCCACTCTTTGCGCAGATGAAACCGATATTTTTCGCGGATCGATTCGGGCGGCTCTTCCGTTAAAAAGCGGATGTCTTCCTCCGAAAGACTCCCGCTCTTGACGAGCATTTCCGAGGCTTGCGCAAAATTTCGGCTCCGAAATGCGACCGCTATGTTTGCAGCGTCCGCTTTCGCCCGAACAATCGTGCGAAGGTCCCTGTCCTTTCCCGCTTCTCGCCATAAAAAGGTATACAGTGCGCGGCGAAAGACCGCGCTGACGTTTTGCCCGTTTGCTTTGCCCGAAACGAACAGTTCGTCGCAATCGGCAATCGCCGTCGCAAGCTCCCGATTGAATCGCTTATATGAGTCGGTAAATATTTTCTCCTCTAAAAACGATACGGGATACATCCCTTCCGCACCGATCATCGGCGTGAAATCCGCCTTCAAATATTTACAGCGCAAAATCGCTTCCGCATTGTGAAAATCATACCCCGCGAGAAGAAAACGCGTGAGTTTATCGCTCGGCGCCGCGTCTTTCACAAACGCCGAAAAGCGCGCTTCTTCCGCTTCGATCAGCCGCTCCGCTTCCGAAGAAGACACCGCCAATCCCTCCCCGAAATTCACTTCCGACAAGATCTTGACCGCCTCCTCCACGGACGCGCTGTCGATCATTCTGTTTAACCGCTCAACGCCGAGCAGCGTTGCCGTCAATGCGGAGGCTCGCGCGTTGGCATAGATAGCATTCGGCATATTTTATCCCTTTTCTACTTTTTATCGGCGAACAGATCGCCCGCGATCTCTTCTTCCAACTCGTTCCGATTCGCTTCGAACAGCGCTTCAAAGGAACAGTCTTTATCGCATTTATCGCTGACCAAAATCAAGCCGCCGGAAAATTTGCCCACCGTTGCGGCAAAAGAAAGTTTGCGTTCTTTGCATACCGCAAGCGCCATGACTTCCCTTTCTCCTACGGGCGCAGACTCCGACAGAACAATCTCGTCTCCGTTCTCGGCGTTTTCTTTCAAGAGCTTTTCCAAAACTTTCAGATACTTTTCCTTCGGCATCTTACACGCTTTTTTCTGCGCCGCTTGAATAACCGATTCGAGTACTTCTCTCTTTGCTTGCAGCAAAAGTTTCCTGCAATCCAAAGCCGCGACCGTCTCCCGCCTGGAAATCTGATTTTCCGCCTCCGATTTCAAGGCGCGGCGGCTCTTTTCCAAATACTCCGCCGCCTCCTGCCGCGCCGCATCCTGCTCGGCCTGTTTTCGTATCTTGGCATCCTTTAAAATGCTTTTCGCCTGCTCTTCCGCGTCGGACAGGATCCTATCCACTATCGCTTTTTTGCCTTCCATACCGACCCTCTGTTAAATGGACAGCGTGAATAGAAGCGAAATAACCAATCCGAAAATCGCATACGTTTCCACCATTGCGGGGAACATGATGAGTTTACCGGATAATTTTTCGTCTTTCGCTACGGCATAAATACAGCTCGTCGCCGTCTTTCCCTGGTAAATCGCGGAAATCAGCCCCGTGATCGCAAGCGGCATGACCGACGCAAATACGAGCCATCCCGTACCTACGCTCATACCCGCCGTAACAGCGCCCTGCCCGACCAGCGCCATGACAAACCCGTAAATTCCCTGCGTCGCGGGAAGAAGCACGAGTATCATCACTTTACTGAATTTTTTCGCGTCCTCCGACAATACTCCGGCTGCCGCCGAACCCGTCTTGTAAAGACCGATCGCAGAACCTACACCGCAGAGCCCCGCACAAATCGCAAGCCCCAAAATCGCAATCGCCTGACCGCTCATATTTGTAAAACCTCCCAATCATTTACTGAATTTCTATTTTCTGTTTTATTTTTTATCCTGCTTTTCGCTTTATTTTTATAGCTTTTCGCTTTATCTTTATTGTAACTCTTTTTTGAATTTTTACTAATCCTTATTTACGCGGCGGAAAATATCCTGTCCTTTGCCTTCACCGTATAAAATGGACGTATTGAAATTGGGATCCGAGCGGGGTAAACAGTTCCCCTTCCCCGGTATAAAATTTTGAGAAAAATTCGATATACTGCAATCGGCAGTCGTGAATGTAAGCGCCCAAAACGCCCATTGCGATATTGAAAACATGTCCGATCACCATCACGAGCGGACCGAAGACATACCCGATCCCACCGGCGCCGATCAAATCCAACCCGATCCCGTTGAACTGCTGGGCAATGATCATGCCCGAAAGCATGAGCCCGAACAGCCGCGCATAACTGAGAACGTCCGACAATAAATTGATCACGCCGTACAGTGCGCCGAATCCCTTTGTAAATTTTCCGAGAAAGCGCTCCTTTCTGCCTGCGGTGAGCATCGCGCCGACAAGCCCCGCGCCTGCCATGATCACGCCCGGCAGAGTCATTATAGAGAAAAAGTTTTCGATCCCCGCCGCGACCGGTATCTCAAAATACCCGGTCAGAAAATTGAATACCGCAAAAAACAGCCCCACGTTGAACAATATCCAGGTAAAGGCGTCGCAGATCGCGTCCAGCACCGCGCCCTTTCGGAAAGAATTGACGGCACTCAAAACATATCCCACCGTGATCTGCAAAAGTCCCAGCGCCAGACAGCCCAGCAAGATCGTCAAAACGTCCGTTCGGCTTCCCGACGTCGGGTCGGGCAAAAACGTGTACAGCGAAAAGCCGAAACACGATCCGAACAGCGCTCCGAACGCGATCGTAAAGAGCCCTCCGTAAAAAATGATGCGCGTCAGCTTTTTCAGGCCGTTTTCCACTTTCAGCCGCGCCAGCAGGATACTTCCGCCCGCAAGCATCAGCACCCCGTATCCGATATCCGCCATGATCAGGCCGAAAAAGACCATGAAAAAAAGAAACACAAATTTATTCGGATCGTATTCCCGATAATCGGGAACGGAATACATATTCGTAACGAATTCCGCCGCTTTCGCAGGGCCTCTGTTCCTTAAAAGCGTCGGGGGAACGTCTTCATCCGAAGGCGCGTACGCGTTGCAGACAAATGCGCCCGTCACCTCTTCCAGCGCGGCCTTCACCTGCGCAAACGCTTCCGCGGGAATATAGCCTTTGAGCGAAAAAGTCTTCTGCGTCTTAAAAAAGTTCTCCTCTGCCGCCGCTTTTTCGACGCAGTACGAGAGATAATCGCAATAGATCTTCAACTCTTTCAGCCGCGCGCAGTGCGACGCCGTCTCTTTGCCGATCCTCTCTTCCTCTTCCGAAAGCACCTCGCATCTTTTGTCCAGCTCCGCTATCTTCTGCTTAGCGGAAACCGAATCGGAAAACGGACATTTCGAAAAAGAATACTCCGCAAGTTCCATCGCCGCCCGCTCTGCGCTGCTCTCGTACGCAACGACGCACAAAACTGCCTGTCTGTCCTTCGAAAAGATCTGACAGGAAACAAGCGGAATGCCGTTTAAACATTCGCTCAGAGCGTCGATCTTGCTTCCGTCCGCCGTACCGAAAAAACAGCGCGTATTTTTGCTGTCGCAAAAATCGGAAAACGCATCCGGAACGCATTCATATACCGCCAGCTGCGATTTTAAATTGTTGATCTTATTCCTTTCCGCACGCCTTTCCGCCAAGAGCTTTTGCTCTTCCTCCGTCTTTTCCACGATGCGAAACAGCTCGTTCGATTTCTTCCCGATCTCGAAAAACTCCTCGCGCGTGATCAGCAAAGTGTCCGAAAAGTCCTTTTCCTGCACCGAAATTCTCGTCTGACTTTCTGCCTGCGTTTCTTCTCTTGCGATTGCGTTCTGCGCCCGCTTCGAAGCGCTCTTTTCTTCCGCCTCCTTGCTTTTTTCGCCCGCATCGGAAATGGCCTGAATACATTTCCGCACGCGCGAAAGCTGCGAGGAAAGAAGCTCGTGGTTTCCCCCCGACGCCGGCTCTGTCTCCTGCGCCTTATCGCTTTCCGAAGTCAGCTCCAGCGCGCCCGTCTTTTGCAAGGCGTCGAGAATCTCGTTCTGTTCGCATAACAGTCCCGTCAATTCAAATTTTGACATCGCAACGACTGCCATCAGCCAAACATCCTCCTTAAAATCGTATCCGCCGAATCTTCGATTTTTGCGCCGACGGAATCTTTCAGCTCCTGCGCCTTCTTGCGGCCGTCCTTTACAATGCGGCTATAAGCTTCCTCTGCCTTTTCTCTCGTTTCGGCAAGGACCTTTTCGCGCTCCTTTACAAACGCCGCCTTTGCCTCGGCCTTGATCTGTTCCGCTTCCGCTTGACTCTCCGCCGCCATGCGCTTGCTTTCGTCCGCCGCCGCGCGCACGATCTGCTCCGCACGCTCTTCCGCTTCCAATATCGTTTCGATCACTCCGTTCATACCGCTGTCTTTCTCCCCTGCAATTTCATTCTGAATTATACGTGCCCTAGCCCGCTCCCGGTCCGTTGTTTTCCGCCTTCTCCCTGCTCCGCATACGCGCTCTTTGCGTTTTGCAAAATCCTTTCGCTGAGCCTGAAATATTCCTCTCGCTCCTGCGCGCTGAAATCCGAAAAGATTTTGTCAAAAAATTTCGTCCGCACAATTTCTATCTCTTTCGTGATCGGTGCGCATTCCTTTTTTAAAAATAAATTTACTTTCCGGCGGTCCTTGCGGTCAAGTTTCCTCTCGATCAAATTCTTTTTGATCAAACTCTCTACGCCAATCGATACGTTCCCCTTGGACAACATCCTGTATTCCGCAATATCCGACGCACTGTTTTTCGTCGGATGATTGAAGAGAAAACTGATTATATTCCCCTCTATCGGCGTCAATTCATACTTTTCGCACACCTCTTTTAACATGGTTTCGTATACTTTCATGGTGCTGCGAAGTGCGTAAATCAGTTCTTGCCGAACCAAAAGTTTTCCCTCCTTCCCCAAATTTTAGTTTTATTTAGAACAGTTTTTTTTATAACTTATTATAAGCTCTCCCGCTGCGTTTGTCAATAGTTGTTCAAAAATTTATACTTATAATTTGTATGCGCAGTTCAAACGTTTCTATGCAAAGAGATTTTTTTGCAAAAATCTGACCGACGTATCTTTTGCAAAGCTGCCTTTGCAAAACGCTCTTTCCGCTTTTTGCATTCCGTCCCCTTTGGCTCACCCGCTTTTTCTGTTCCGGCCCCTTTGGCGCACCCGCTTTTTCTGTTCCGTCCCCTTTGGCGCACCCGCTTTCAATACCGATTATTTTTTCCATGAAAAAAGCGGCAGTTTGTAATGCTTTTACAAACTGCCGCCGTCTTGCGCAAAGTATGCGATTTTTTCTTATTATAATCGATTTACATTAGAATTGATTTACAACCTAAATTTTGTTCTTCTTTCGGTAGGGGTTTAATATTCGATCCCTTTTCGCGCACAGATCCCCCTCTCAAACGGATGTTTTTCGCATTGAATGCGCGACACGTAATCCGCCGTTTCCAACAGCGCTTCGCTCGGCTCCCGTCCCGTCAGAACCACTTCCAAGGCCGAAGGTTTGTTTTTTAAAAAAGAAATGACTTCCCGTTCGTCGAGCACCCCTAAATTGCAGGCGGATACCGCTTCGTCCAAAACGAGCAGATCCGCTTTTTGTTCCGCCGCCGCCTTGACCGCGCGGCCGAAAAGGTCTCGATAAACGCGGACGCATTCCGATTTTTGCACCTCTGTCATGTTGCCGTATCTGCCGAAATAGCGCTCATCCAGCAGAAGCTCGATATTTTTTAATTGACGCAGCGATCGGATCTCCGAGGACGTTCCGTCCTTAAAAAATTGCGTAAAGAGTACCTTTGCGCCGCTCCCCGCCGCGCGCACGGCAAGCCCCGTTGCCGCCGTCGTTTTTCCCTTGCCGTTTCCGCAGTAAATATGAATCAATCCCCCGTCCATCTCAGACACCTCTCGCTATGATTTTTAAAATTGCATCCATATCCACGTTCGCTTCAAAGACCGCGGCGAGTTTATCGTAATTCTTTTCCTTGTTCTCTTTCGCCGAATAATCGGACACCGCGACGGCCTTTCCGCTTCTTTCGCACAGCGCGGATACCATCGCCTGCGCAATGCCCTTTTCGTCAAAAATGCCGTGCACATAGGAACCGTACACGTTGTTTACGTTTGTAACGGCGTTTTTTACGTTGCTCTCGCCCATGTGGATTTCATATCCGCTGTACGAAAGCCCGTTCAGGCACGAAAAAATCCCGCTTAAACCGCCGAATACTCCGCTCGTTTCACGCAGCGTTTTCTCTTCGCCGAACACGGTCTGTATCGGCAAAAGGCCGAGGCCTTTCGCGCTTCCGCCGCCTTCTTTGCCGAGCGGATCGGACACGCTTTCGCCCAGAATCTGAAAACCGCCGCAAATACCGAATACGGGCACGTTCCGATGCGCCGCCGCTATGATCTGCTCCGCCAGACCGCTGTCCTTTAAAAACTGTAAATCTCCAAGCGTACTCTTCGTCCCCGGAATGAGTACGAGATCGGGATCGCCGAATTCCTCCACCTGCTCCACATACCGAAGAGATGCGCCTTCCATATGCTCAAAGGGTGCGAAATCGGTAAAATTCGAAAGTTTAGGCAAGCGAATGACGGCAACGTCCGCACCCTCTCCGCGCGCTTTGACGTTGAGCCGCTCGGACAAACTGTCTTCGTCGTCGATTTCCAGCGCCGCGTACGGCATCACCCCCAAAACGGGATATCCCGTCCTTTCTTCCAGCATTTTTCTGCCCTCTTCAAACAGCGCTCCGTCGCCGCGGAACTTGTTGACGATCAGTCCTTTTAACAGCTTCTTTTCTTCCTCCGTAAACAGGGACACTGTGCCGCAAAGCTGCGCAAAAATTCCGCCTCTGTCAATATCCCCCACCAACAGAACGGGCGCTTTCAGAAGCTTGGCAAGCCCCATATTCACGATATCGTTGTCGTTTAAATTCATCTCCACGGGACTGCCTGCGCCCTCGATCACGATCACGTCGTTTTCCTGCGCAAGACTGGTATAGGCGTTTAAAATCTGCGGCAATAAGTTCTTTTTATAGCGGAAATATTCTGCCGCCGTCATGTTGCCGATCGACTTGCCCATGACGATTACCTGAGAGCCGACGTCCGTCGTGGGCTTTAACAGAACGGGATTCATGCGCGCGTCAGGCAAAATTTTCGCCGCTTCCGCCTGCACGACCTGCGCCCTGCCCATCTCTTCGCCCGCTTTCGTTACATAGGAATTCAACGCCATGTTCTGCGATTTGAACGGCGCAACTTTCATGCCGCGCTTTACCAACGCGCGGCAGAGCGCCGCCGCCAACAAGCTCTTTCCCGCATTGGACATTGTGCCCTGTATCATGATCGGTCTTGCTTTCATCTGTTTACCTCGTTCTTTCCGCTTTTTTCGCTTTTTCCTCTTTCGCTTGCGTTTTGCAAAAAACGCTGCCGGTATAACGCTTTTTGATCTTTCAATCAATTCTTTGTTCTTCCCGTTTCCGCTTGTGTTTTGCAAAAAAACGCTGCCGTTATAACGCTTTTTGATCATTCAATCTTTTTTGGTGTTTAACCCCTGCCCTTTTCGCTTCTGAATTTTTGAAGAGCTTTGATCAAACGCACATTCGCCGAATGTTTCTTGACCCCGATCCGATAGTACAGCATCCCTTCTTCCGGCTGCAGCCCTTCAAAATCCGAGCAATCCCGAATCGCGATCCCCCGTTCGCGCAAAAACG
Organism: uncultured Bacillota bacterium; assembly: GCA_949283775.1. GTDB lineage: Bacteria > Bacillota > Clostridia > Christensenellales > Borkfalkiaceae > Borkfalkia. The sequence continues at coordinate 682 of CASDTU010000088.1, read as the reverse complement.
CTTTCAGATCTTTTTCCCCTTGAAAGAGCAAAAAGTTTGCCTGCGATTTTCGGGGCGAAAAGCCGAGCAGTTGCAGCTGCTCCCGTAAATAGCCGCGCTCCGCTTCCACCATGCGGCGCATCTTCGAAAAGTACTTTGTGTTCCTCGCCGCCGCCGTACCGGCAGCCTGCGCGATCGCAGAAACGTTCCACGGCTGCGTAAACGGGGCTATTTTTTTCAAGACGTTTTCATCTCCCATGAGATATCCGACGCGAAGCCCCGCAAGGGCGCAGCTCTTTGTAAGCGCCTGCAAGATCAGCACCGACGGAAATTTTATAAGATTTTCGGCATAAAACCATTTTTCCGCCGTAAAATCGATAAAGCACGCGTCCGCCACCAAAACGGCGCCGCACTGCGCGCAGGCATCCGCCAGCCGCATAAATTCTTCCGCCGTCGGCAAGTACCCGTCCGGATTGTTCGGAAGGCAGACAAAAACAGCCGCACAGCCGCCGTTTCGCACGGAGCGCTCCGCCTCCGCATACGAAAAAACCAGCTTACAGTCTCCGCCGAACGCGCGGACCGCTGAAAAATACTCGGAAAACGTCGGCCCGACGGCTACCGCGTCTTTGCCCGCGATCGACGCCGCAAACGCATAAATCAAATCCGCCGCGCCGTTTCCGACGAGAATTTTTTCCGTCGGAAC
>CASDTU010000087.1 GCA_949283775.1 uncultured Bacillota bacterium | reverse complement strand
TGCGCGCCGCCTTTTTATATTTTGATCGATTTTATAGAGCATAGCCGTGTTTTTCAATCCCTCGCTCGCAAGCCTTCTATTACGAACAGCTACGGGCCTTCCCTGAAAGCCGAATTCATTCGATCATTCGGGAAGCATACGCGGCGGCTCCTATGATCCCAGCCGCGTTTCCCATCTGCGCACAGACAATGTCCAAAGGCGCATAATCGGCGCCGATAAACATTTTGTTCAGGACATACTCCCGAAGCGGCTCTATAAACAGTTCGCCTGCGCCCGAAAGTCCGCCCCCGACGACCATTCTCTCCGGCCGCAGAATGTTGCACGCAGATACCATTCCGTCTCCGAGATTGGCGATGTATTCCTGCATTGCTTCCGACGCCGCACGATCGCCTGCCCGAACGCAATCCGCTACGGCAAGCCCCGTGATCTCTTTCGCGTTCAGCGCGCTTTCGGGATACTTCTGCGCATACCCTTTTGCGATGCGGATCAGCGCCGATGCGGAAGCATACATTTCCCAGCAGCCCTTCGAACCGCAAGTACAGTCCAACCCTCCGGCGTGCGTTATGATATGTCCGCCCGCCATACAGGAATTCGTGCCCGTAAAGAGCTCGCCGTTGATGACCGCGCCGAATCCGATCCCCGTACCGATCGTAACCATCGCCATATTCTTTACGCCGCGCCCCGCGCCAAACCGATACTCCGCAAGCGTCGCGCAAAACGCGTCGTTCAAAAGCGAGGTGGGAAGCTGAAATTTCTTCTCTACTTCCGCACGAAGATCAAAATTCCGCATCCGCAGATTGTTGCTGAATAAAACTTTTCCGTCCGTTGAAATGATACCGGGACTTCCCATCCCGATCGCCGCCGCACTTGCCCCAGCCTCTACCGCATCCGCTTTGCAGAGCCGCACCAAAGACTCCAATACGCAGACCAATTCTTCCTGTTTCGGCGTTTCCGCAGTATGTATACAAAGTAATCTTCCGTTCGGCGATACGGCGGACGCCTTAATCGACGTCCCGCCGATATCGATTCCAATGATTGTTCGCATTTTCCCTCCCCTCAGCGCACATACGCCTGAATAAACATGACTTTTTCCCCTTGTTTTTCCGGTTCGACCGTGTATTCCTTCACGGAAGAAGGTATGATGAACGTCTCCGCATAGTGCACGGTAAACGGTTCGAAACTTCCGTCTACGGAACGGATGACCGCACTCCTTCCGTCTACGAGATTGCACATATTCACGCTTCCGTGGCAGGAAACGCGCACGCCTTCCCCGTCCAGCGTAAACCGCCTTGTCTCGATAAATTCGCGCTCATGCAGTCCCGTCTTTTCCTCTTTCACCGTATCGGTCTGCTTCAACGTTACAAAACGGTCCACCAAATTTTCGCGCACCCAATCCGGAGTCCTGTCGAATTGAATGTTTTTCATCCCGTGCGCGACATGGGTAGGCCGCGGCAAACCGTCCAGACCGACCCTGCCCCAATCCCAGAGCTTAAACGTGAAGATATACGGCGTGGAACTGATTTCCAATACCATGGAACCGGCGCCGGAGCAGTGCATCGTCCCTGCTGGAATCAGGACGTGGCTGTGTTTTTTGACCGGCACTTTATTGGCATACTTGTCCGCATCAAACGGAACGCCCTTTTGCGCCGCATACAGATCCGCTTCCAATTCCTTCGGCGAAATCCCGTCCTTGACTCCGAGGTACACATAGGCGTTGTCCTCGCAGTCCAAAAGATAGTAGCTCTCGTCCTGGGTATAATTCATTCCGAACGTCGATTGAATGTACTGCGTGAGCGGATGGACCTGCAACGACAAATTTCCGCCGCCCATCGTATCCAAAAAGTCGAACCGAATGGGAAATTCGTCGCCGAATCGCCCGTACGCACGTTCGCCGAGAAGCTGACAAGGCTGATAAAAGACGACGTCGATCGACGGAATCTCCACATATTCCTCTCCGCAGGCGAGGTACAGACTGTTTTCTTCCGGGACGCCGTCAAACGACCAGGCAAAATTTGCCTTGCTCCGATCCAGATCGCAAACCTCTTTCATCCATTGTCCGCCCCATACTCCCGGGTCGAAATACGGAACGAGGCGGAACGGCTGCGCTGCCGCCTGCTTCAAACCGTCGCGGAAAGCGTCCCCGTCCATCAACTTTGCGGGAGCGCCGTTTGTACCGTTCGTGTCCAAAATAAAATCAATTTTTTCAAACACCTGCTTTTTCAACTTATCGCACATGCGCCATTCCACAAAGAAGCCGCGCTTGTATTTTGTCAAAAAAGGCGCGTCGGCATTCTGCGTATGGAAATTCGTCATCCCCGCTTTATATCGGTTCTGAATCTCCCAGCGCGCCATATCCGCATACACATAGACATCCCCCGTAGTAACAAGCGCTGCCCCCACGCCGAAAACGACCGTAAATGCGTTTGCCTTTTCCGCTTTTTCGCGCATGGCGCTCAGCTTTTCCGCATCGAACAGATAGGACAGCGGCTTATGGCACATAAAACCGAAGACTCTGTCTTCTCCGAGATAATCGTACAGTTTTTCATCCGTTACCTGTTCCGGCAAGAGACAGTCGGAAACGTGCAGCCATTCTCCGCCTATCCGCGGCCGAAGCTCTCGCTCGACCTCCTCTTCCTTTACGCCGACATAACAGTCGATCACCAGCACGTTCTTTTTGCCGCAAGCATCTTTCAGGCGCTGCGCAACGTTATCCCAGCCGGATACAATGGCTCCGTCGTGTCCCTTTACATGAATTTTGGGAAATTTGTCGTAATTTTTGTAGCGAAATGCATCTCTCATATTGTATCCTCTTTTTTAAAAATTCATTTGCATTATTATACATGAAAAAATAGACTATTTCAAGATTATTTTTCATTTAACTTGATAACAAAATGCAATTTTTTGGTAGCTTTTTCGCGCTTTTCGCCATCCTTCTTTCCCTGCCGCGGCTTTCCGGTTTTGAAAACCGCGCGTTTCCTTTGCCCGTTTTGCAAAGAAAACGGAAAAAACAAGCCCGCAGCAAACGAACTTGTTTTTCTTTCGTAAAATAATATAAAGTTTATTTCATGAAGTTTTGAAAGGTACCGTATTTTTCGGTGAAAATTATTGCTTTTCCTTTGCCTGAGCGGCGCTTTTGTCTTTTTCCTTCCATTTGAAGACGTCCGATTTCTCGTTCATCTCCCCTTCCTGCAACGCGCGCACCATTTCCAAAAGCTCGTCTTCCGTCGCTTCGCTCTCCAAAGAATGCAATTTTCCGTATACCGATTTATCGTGATGAACTGTCATAT
>CASDTU010000086.1 GCA_949283775.1 uncultured Bacillota bacterium | reverse complement strand
TTTCAAACATGGAATTGACATAATCCCCTTCAAACAACTCTATCAATCCTTTATCCGCACACTGCGTCAGAGAACCGTCAAACGGGATCCTCGCAACGTTTTGAACGTTGTATTCTTTCGCCAGCTCTTTTACCTTGCTCTTTCCGAATACTTCGATCTCCTTGCCGCAATCGGGACATTTCACATAGCTCATGTTCTCGACGATACCCAACAGCGGTATATTCATCTTTTCCGCCATGACGGCAGCCTTCTTGACGATCATGGAAACAAGCTCCTGCGGAGAAGTGACAATAATAATTCCGTCCAAAGGAATCGATTGGTAAATGCTCAGCGGCACGTCGCCCGTTCCGGGAGGCATATCCACGAACATATAATCCACATCGTTCCAGATCACGTCCGTCCAAAACTGCAATACGGTCCCCGCAATGATCGGGCCTCTCCAAATAACAGGCTCCGTATCATCCTCCAACAATACGTTCATGGACATGATCTCGATACCCGTTTTGCTCATGACGGGCAAAATTCCCATATCCGTTCCCATTGCCTTTCCTTCTATCCCGAACATTTTCGGGATGGACGGCCCCGTGATGTCGGCGTCCAAGATCGCCGTTTTAAAGCCGTTTCTCTGCGCCGTAACCGCGAGCATTGCCGTCGTCAAAGATTTTCCGACGCCGCCTTTCCCGCTCACGATCCCGATCACCTTTTTGATCTTACTTAGCTCATGCGGCTTTTTCCGCATATCCCGCTGCGAGCAATCCTCTTTGCAGCTGTCGCAGTCATGTGTGCATTCTGACATTTTTCTTTCACCTCTTTCATCCCTTTACAGAAGATCTTTCGGATCGTACTCCGCTTTTTTAAAAATTACGCTGTCTTTTTTAGCGGCAACTTCATCGGCAAATACTTTCTGCCATTCTTTTGCCGAATAATCCTCTATCGTACAAGTTACATAATGCTCCGAACAATGCAACTGCTCCGTAAGCGTCTTGACCAGCGCTGCGGCAAGTTTTTCCTTTTGCGCCTGACTGCGCCCCTCCAACATTTTTATCGAAATGTGCGGCATAATCAACCTCCTGCTTATTTGTTCAAGTTTTTATATAGTTTATAATAATTGCCCCTTAAATTCATCAGCTCGTCGTGCGAGCCCTGTTCCGCGATTCCCTTGTTGGCAATAAACAAGATCCTGTCCGAGTTGCGGATCGTCGACAGACGGTGCGCCACGATAAATGAAGTGCGGCCTTTGAGCAAAACTTCCAGAGCGTTTTGGATCAGCTTCTCCATATCGGATGAAATGGAACTCGTCGCTTCATCCAAAATGATGACGGACGGATTCTTCAATATAATGCGCGCAAAGCTGATCAGCTGTTTTTCTCCGGAGGAAAGCCCTTCCCCGCGCTCCGCCAACTCTTCGTAATACCCGTGCGAAAGCCGTTCGATACATTTATCCGCAAAAATCAATTTTGCGGCGGCGATACATTCTTCATCCGTCGCGTCCGGCCTGCCATAACGGATATTGTCGATCACCGTACCCTTAAAAATAAACGGATCCTGCATCAAAACGCCGACTTTGTTCCGCAGCGATTTTAATTTAATATTTCTTACGTCCGTTCCGTCTATCGTGATCGATCCGTCCTTTACGTCATAAAAACGCGTCAAAAGATTGATGACCGTCGTCTTCCCTGCGCCGGTCGGCCCGACCAAGGCAATGCTTTCTCCCGCCTTGACGTGCAAGTTAAAATGCTCTAAAATATTGATATTTTCTTCATAGCCGAACGTTACATCGTTAAAATCGATCACGCCCTTCACGTCGCCGAGTTCGACGCTTTCGCTGGAATCGGCAATGCTGGCCGGAGCGTCTATCGTTTCAAAGATACGTTCCAGGTTTGCCGATACCTGTGAAAGGTTCTGTATGATCGCCGAAAGCTGCGTGAGCGGCGTGGAAAAGAGTCCCATATAGCTTAAAAACGCCAATACTACGCCCGTCGTAACGCCAAAAGAGCCCGTCGGCATGAGCAGAAAAGCGATCGCATACAGCATGATCGTTCCGTAATTCCACAAAATTCCGACTACGGGAGAGTTCAATTCATTTCTGCGGACAATGCACATCCATGTATCGATGCTCTCTTTCTGTATGTTGTGATAAACGTGCTCGTTGTATACCGTGCGGTTATAGTTTTGTATGATCTTTTCGCCCATGATCGACTCTACGATATATGCCGTGCGGTTGGAATCTTTCGCCCTTTGTTTCCGGAACAGCTTGCGAATCGTTCGCCGCAGCAAAAACACACAAATCGTCAAAGGTATAATCGCCGAATATACGACCAACGTCAAGATCGGACTCAGCGTGAGCATAAAGACGGTAACTACGACTATTTTTACAATACATAAAATAAAGTTCATAAGATAGTTTGTAAAAAAGTCGGCAAGCTCCGTTATGTAATTTGTTACGCGGACCGTGATCTTCCCTGCCGGACGATTGTCAAAATAATCAAACGGCAGCGCCTGCAATTTATAAAAGATATCCTTTCGGATCTCCGCTATAATACCGTGCCCCATTCGCCCCATGCTGCGCTGCTGAAAATACGTTATAAATATTTCCGCAAAGCCGCACAACACGAATCCGGATAACGCCAAAATAAACTGTTTATAGCTGGAATTCGGAATCGCCGTATCGACAATATATTGCAGCAACAGCGGCGTTATCATCGAAGAAGCTACGGCAACCAACATGATCACCAAAACAAAGACGACCAGCTTTTTATGCGGCGCCGCATAATGCAAAAGTCTGCGCAAATTCTTTATGTCGATCTTATCTTTCTCGACTTGCTCGTCCTGGTAAAAAGTATTTCTCTGCGCCATACTTATTTCACCTCCCCGCCGTTATTGAGGGATGTGGCATCTTCAAAAGCCGTTGCCGTATCGTCGGCGTCCGATTCCGCTGTCTGCATTTTATAAATTTCCGCAAAGATACCGTTTTTGGCAATCAATTCGTCAAACGTTCCGCGCTCCACAATTTCGCCATCCTGCATATACAAAATTTCGTCACAGTCCGCAATGCTTGATACGCGGTGCGCCGCTATCAAAATGGTATGCTCCGGATAATTTTCCTTAATGCTCGCCATCAAAGCTCTTTCCGTAATGACGTCCAACGCACTGGAAGCATCGTCCAAAACCAAAATCGGTGCGTTTTTCAACAAGGCGCGCGCGATCGATATTCTCTGCTTTTGCCCGCCGGAAAGTCCGAGCCCGCGCTCGCCGACAATCGTCGCAAATCCCTGCGGCAGCCCCTTAATAAACCGACTTGCCTGCGCCTGTTCCGCCACCCGTGAAATAATAGAATGTTCTATCCCCGGCGCATAAAAAGAAATATTTGCGTCGATCGTGTCGGAAAACAAAAATACATCCTGGAACACATAGGCAAACTCATTGCGAAGATCGTCCAGCTCATACTTTCGGATATCTTTTCCGTTGATCTCGATGCTCCCCTGCGAAACATCGTAAATACGGACCAACGATTTAAGCAAAACACTTTTGCCAGAACCTGTGCCGCCCATGATCCCGACTTTCTTGCCGTACGGAATGCTCAGATTCGCATTTTTTAAAATCGGCTTTCCGTCCTCCGTAACCCATACGTTCTTCATCTCTATGTTCGGAACCGCACGAATCTTGTCGGGCTGGGTATCTTCCGGAATCTTGGTCTTCCTTTCCAAAAACTCCATGATTCTGTTTCCGGAAACGATCCCGTATTGCAATTGATATAAATTGTTGCTGATGACCGTCAAATAATCCATAATCTTCAACACATAAGTGATCGAAGCCATCATGATACCGATCTGGAACTTACCCCAAAAGACCATAAGCGTACCGATCGCGATCGTCGCTATATAGGCAACCTGCCGAATAACATTAAAGATCATTCCGTATTTTGCAGAAATGTCCACCTGCCTGCAATAAGCTGCCTGTAAGCGACGGTTGTTGTTATCAAAACGATTTTCTTCCAGCTCCTCATTGGCAAACGACCGAACCAAACGCACCGCCGTTATATTTTCCTGAACGTTCAGGTTCATGTCGGCATTCCTCGCACGAATCTCCATCGAAACACTGCGCGCCGCACGAGTATATTTGATCAAAGCGACCAACAAAATCGGAGCGATGACCAGCGGCAAAAAGAGCATATAGGGACTTTCGATCGCCAAAATCACGCACGCGACGATCAATACAAAAAAACCGTCCCCGATCGACAAAACGACGCGGCTGTACATTTCTTTCCAATGAATTACGTCCGAGGAAAGCGTCGTTAAAAGTTCACCCGTATTGTAACTGGATACCGTAGAACTGTCCAGATCCACTAATTTTTTATATGTAAGATCCCGAACTTCATTTTCAAAGAGAATTCCATTGTATTGAAACAAAATATTCCGAAAATAGATGAGCCCTTCCCGCAAAACTACCATCACGGCAAAGGCGATCGTTATACTGAAAAATAAGCGCCAAGTTTTGACCTCGCCGAATTTCAGCAGGAACGAAAAAATACCCGCGTCGGACGCAGCCGCCGGGTCATAATTTAAAATGTAATCGAGATACATTGCGCTTAAAAGCGGAATCAATAGTTCTAATAACAGGGCAGTATACCCCATCAACTGACAGACAATGGCAAGAGGCAAACGTTTTTTCCAAAAACGCATACCGTAAGAGAAAGAACTCATCCCCGTTTTTACTCTCACTCTTTATTATATTTTGTGCCTTTTATTTTAAAGTATTTTTTATTTTTGTCAATGGTTTGACGGTAAAATTTTAAATATTTTTTTGCTCTATTTTTTATTTAAAAACGGTTGCAAAATTCCTGATTTTCGGTTACAATAAGATAGCTGTGCTAGGTGGGGAGTTAGCGGTGCCCTGTATCTGCAATCCGCTATAGCAGAACTGAATACCTCCCCCGGATTTATATGTGGAAGGTTGCGCAATATAAGGAATGTTGATCGTAAGGTCTTATGCAACGCTCTGCCGTGAACCGTGTCAGGATAGGGATATAGCAGCACTAAGCGGATTTGCGCGTGTGCCATAAGGTAGCTTTACAGGAGTCACCTGTATTGTTTCCGCTTCGGCTTGTATTTTCAAAGGAGGTTGCACAGTTTTTTGATTTATCTGCGCCGGGTTTTCGCCCCGGCGCTTTTTTCACTTTTATTAGAAACACAATTGCCGAACCCGATTTTTTATATTATCTGCCGCAGAGCAGAAACTTTTCTGCTCTGCGGCAGATAAACAGCTGCGCCGCCTTATTATAAACTTTTTCTATATATGTCTTCTTTGAAAACGAAAAAAAACGACGGCTTATACCGTCGTTTTTTATTTTCAATCATTTACTTTTTTTCTTCAACAGTCACAACTTCTTTACCGTCGTAATATCCGCATTTCTTGCAAACTGTATGAGGCATTTTAAGTTCATGACAATGCGGGCACTCAACCAACGTAGGTGCTGCCGCCTTAAAATTTGCATATCTTGTATTCGTTCTCTGTTTGGATTGTTTTGACTTGGGAACCGCCATTTCCGTGCACCTCTTTTCAATATTTACGTTCAAATACTATTGACTGTAAAATTATATACCATTTAATTTTCTTTGTCAACTTTTTTTGGAATCATTTCGATGATTTTAGAAAAATCCTCTTTCTTTATATATCCAGCAAAATACGCAGGCGACAATTTACCGACCGAAACTTCCAACAGCGTCCTCCCCATGCCCTTTGCGACGGGATTTGCTTTCCCTACCACCTGTAAAACTCTTTCATAGCGCAAAATAACTCGCCTTTGATACAAGACGCCGCAGGAAAGATCCATATATTCCGATCGGAGAGAGATCCCCTTATTTTTATATAAGAAGAACGTAAAAATCAAAAAATCGATTTCAATCGCAAGCAATGCAAAATTGAGTATAAAACTCAAACAAAACACGATGATTGCCGGAATCAAAATATATTGCAAATACGGAACAACCGCACGAAAGCCGGCATTTGTCGGGCCTTTTGAATATTCCAACCCCGGCTGCAATTTGTAAGCTATTTCTTTTACCTTCCTTTCGCTTAATAGAAACGGAAAACATTCGGCATCCGAAACGCCGTCTACCGCCTGATCGGTCACAACCTTTATGCGGCTGTATCCAAGCAGTTTTTCAATCGCTGACTGACAAATTTCAAAGCAGGCTATATTTTCATACGGCAAAAAGTATTCGTTGCGTACGGCAGCGCCGTAACGAACGCGTATTCCCCTTTCATCCATTTTTACCTGATGATCGGAAAAACAAACGCCTCTGAAAATCCTGCGAAAAACGGACAAAAGATACATCGCCCCAAGGATGATGCCATATGTCATTGCAAAATATCCTGCCCTGGAAACCGATCCCAAAAATACAATTACGGTCGGAAATACTGTTAAAAAGAAGATCCCCCCGAGAAGAAAAAGATGGATAAAATCTGTCAAAAACGCAAAATATTTCTCCTTACCGGAAGAAATGCACACGCAATCCTCTTTCTTAGGATTCGGGGAAAAAGACGGCAGCATCGATAAAAAATTCCGCGCATCGACCGGAGACAGATAAAACGTTACCATTTTCTCTCGCGTTTCCATCATGATCTTCACTGTTTTAAGGAGACGATGCAGCAGCCCGATCCCGAAGCGAACTCCGAAAATCTCCGCATAAACGCATCTGAATACTTTTTTCCCTTTCCGAATCTCTACACCCTCTCCGCTCACACAAACTTGTCCTCGCGGAGCAAACAAGGTATACAAAAGCAAATAGAGCGCCGTTACGCCGAAAGAAACAGTAAAAATTCCGACGATTTCATAGGGCGAGATCTTCCATATCCTGCCGATCGACAAAATCAAGCCCCAAAACGCCAAAGCCGCCGATATACAAAACACGGATACCGCATACAGTATAACTCTGAATTTACTCAGCGAAAATACTTTCGTCATACAAACCTCGAAACCTTACCAAACTCTGCTGTGCTGTCTCTTTGGATAAAAAGCTCAGTCTAAAACTCCCGCATTGCGTATAAAATTTTATAAAATAACTTTCTCTTTTAAAAATTTTATATTTCCGCACGCTGATTCTCTTGACGGATTCCAAGCGATACACCGCATCTTTTTCCGTCGCTATGCTCCTGCGGACATGAACATATTCATCCGTAATCTTGTAGCAAAACCGATCCGCATAAAACAAGCCGTTCAACAAAACATAAATAACATTTAGCACCGTGAATAAAATAGCACCGAACAGTTCAACGCCCCAATACGCCGGATACAGAATATATAAGAGCAACGCGGCTGCATCGATCAGCAGAAAAACGGAAAATACGATCCATGTAATGATTTTTATTTTCTTTTTATAAAATTCATCCAGATAAATAAACTCTGTTTCCATTTAGTGTTCCAAAAGATTTTTTGTTTCTCTTGCGATGACCAATTCTTCGTTGGTGGGAATAACGAGTATCTTTACTTTTGAATCTTTTCCCGTAATATCATGGATCATGCCGTCGTTCTTATATTCATTCGCCTTTTCATCGATCGAAATACCGAAGAAATCCATGTTTTCGCAGACGGCTTTCCGAACCTGCCAGGTATTTTCGCCGATCCCTGCCGTAAAGACAAGGCAATCCAGTCCGTTCATCGCCGCTATATAGGAACCGATATACTTTTTAACGCCGTACGCAAACACGTCCAAAGCAAGTTTTGCGCGCTCGTTTCCGTCGTCCGCCGCCTTCGTCAAATCGCGGAAATCGCTCGATACTCCGCTGATGCCCGCCACGCCGCATTTCTTATTCAGATATTCGATACAGTCCAAAATGGTCAGATTCTTTTTTGCGGCAAGATATTCGAGGACCGCAGGATCGATGTCGCCCGAACGGGTACCCATCGGAACGCCGGCAAGCGGCGTAAAGCCCATGCTCGTGTCCACGCATTTTCCGCCCTTTACCGCGCTGATGGAAGAACCGCCGCCCAAATGACAAGTAATGATCTTTGTATCTTCCGCCTTTTTGCCCAAATACCGAATCGCTTCCTGCGAAACATATTTATGACTTGTCCCATGAAAGCCGTATTTGCGCACTTTATAATTTTTATAATCGTCGTAATCGATCGCGTACATATAAGCGCAAGGCGGCATCGTTGCGTGAAACGCCGTATCAAAGACGAGCGCCATCGGCGTATCCGGCATGACCTCTCTGCACGCTTCCATCCCTAAAATATTGGCAGGCATATGCAGCGGCCCGAGTTCCGCATTCTTCTTGCAGATCTGCAAAACACCTTCCGAAAACAATACGGAACGATCGAAATCACCGCCGCTGTGGAGAACACGATGGCCGACCGCATCGATTTCCGACATCGATTTGATCGTACCGTATTCGGGATCGACCAGCGCTTTCAGAACGAGCTGCATGGCGATTTTATGGTTCGGCATATCCTGCTCAATGACCTTTTCGCCTTTCGCGGATTTATGTTTGAGCACGGAGCCGCGGATCCCGATGCGTTCCACTCCGCCTTTTACGATCACCGATTCTGTGTCCATATCAAAGAGCTGATATTTTAAAGATGAACTTCCGGCATTTACGACCAATATTTTCATAACTTTTCCCCTTTTTTAATTCATTTGCGATTGCAGCGCGGTGATCGCGACTACGGCTACGATATCCTCCGCCTTGCAGCCTCTCGACAGATCGTTGATCGGCTTTGCAAAGCCCTGGCAGAGAGGGCCGACTGCCTGGAATCCGCCAAGACGTTCGGTCAATTTATAACCGATATTTCCGGCATCCAGATCCGGGAAAATCAAAACGTTCGCATGTCCCGCAACTTTTGATCCGGGCGCCTTGGATTTTGCCACGGACGGCACGATGGACGCATCCAGCTGCAGTTCACCGTCGATCGCAAGATCGGGTGCTTTTTCTTTTGCGATCGCAAACGCCTTTGCGACTTTTGCAACGTCGTCGTGCTTTGCGCTTCCCTTTGTCGAAAAAGACAGCATCGAAACGCGAGGCTCCATTCCCGCAATTTTTTTCGCCGACTGCGCGGAGATCAGTGCGATCTCAGCCAGCTGTTCGCTGCTCGGATTTTCGTTCAGTCCGCAATCGGAAAACACGAAAGCGCCGTCTTCGCAATAAGGATTGCCGCCTTCCGGCGCGATCATCAGAAAATAACTTGACACCAGCGGAACTCCCGGCGCCGCTTTTACGATCTGCAATCCCGGACGAAGCGTGTTTGCCGTAGAATGGCAGGCCCCGGACACCAAACCGTCCACATCGCCCGCTTTCAGCATCAAAACGCCGAAATATGTATTATCATAAGAAAGTTTCTCTGCTTCCTCTTCCGTCATGCCCTTCGCCTTGCGGAGTTCAAACAAAAGTTTTGCGTATTCTTTTCTCTTTTCGCAGGTTGCAGGGCTGACGATATCCACCCCCGTCAAATCGATTTCCGGATTGTTTTTGCGGATCTCTTCCGCGTCGCCCAAGAGCGTAATTTTTGCGATCCCTTGTTTTACCGACTCCGACGCCGCCTTTACGACACGCGCGTCTTCTCCTTCGCAGAGCACGATCCTCTTGCCCAATTTCGCAGCTTTATTTTTGATTTCGCGCAAAAAAGCGCTGTCTTTCATTTCAGCCATCTCTTTCTTATACCTCAATCGCTTTATTTTTTACCGGAAACAGTATATAATACAACTAAGAACGGTTACAAACCATTCCGATAACCTCTTTTCATTATATAATATTTAAAATAAAAAGTAAAGGTTTTAAAAATAAAAATGAAAATTTGCGGCATTATTTGCGAATACAATCCCTTTCATAACGGACATGAATATCTGATCCAAAAGGCAAAACAGGAAAGCGGCTGCGATCTCGTCCTCTGCATTATGAGCGGCGGCTTTACACAGCGCGGCTCAATGGCTGTTTTAGATAAATTTACCCGCGCAAAACACGCGGTTTTGGGCGGAGCCGACGCGGTGATCGAGCTGCCCGCCGTTTTCAGCGTAGCGCCCGCTGAACTCTTTGCCAAAGGCGCCGTCAAACTGCTTTCCTCCGTTCCGTCCTTTCAGTCGCTTGCATTCGGCTGTGAAACCGCCGACAAGGACTTGCTTTGCAGCGCCGCAAAAGCGACACTGAGCGAATCTTCCGCCTTTAAAAACCTTTTGCAAAACGGACTGAAACTCGGTAAAAGTTTTATTCAGGCAAAACACTCCGCTTTAAAAGAAACGGCTTCTCCGCAAACCTACGATCTGCTACGCCAGCCGAACAATATTTTAGCCGTCGAATACACAAAAGCGCTCTTGCAGACCGGTTCAAAAGCAGAAATCTGTCCTATCCCCCGTACGGGCGCAAATCATGCAGACGACTGTCTGCGGACATCGTTTTCTTCCGCCTCCGCCATCCGCCTCGCCGTTTCGGAAAAAAAATTCCGTAGATTAAAGAAAAATGTTCCGAATTTTGTCCTGCCTGATTTAAAAAAAGCGAATTCTGACGCATATTATAAACGAATCGCCCTCTATTCCGCCCTGCAAAAGCCTGCCGAAGATCTAAAAAAAATTACCGATTGCAGCGAAGGGTTGGAAAACCGCATCAAAGCTTTAATCAAAAATACGCCCGATTATGACGATTTTATATCCAAAGCGACGACTAAACGATATATCTCTTCCCGCATACGCCGAATTCTTGCTTGCTCCGTTTTAGGTATTACCGATGAGCAGACGCACAGAGCGCTGCGCTTTCCTCTTTACCTCAAAATTTTAGCGGTTAATCAGGAAAGATCGGAAGAAATTCTTTCCTGTCTGAGCGAATCGGCTTATCCTCTGCTGATCCGTAAAAACGACTCCTCAAAACTTACAAAAACGGCGGCGGAAATTTACGCTATGGATGTATTTGCTTCGGAAGTTTATTCTCTCGCCTCACTAAAATCGTTTAATGAATATATGACCTTGTTTGTTTAACGAGATGCCATCAAAAAGCAAAAAAAGAGAACCGAATCGGTTCTCTTTTTTTGCTATAAATTCCGAGATTGATCTGTAAGCCGAGTTCTGTCTTGTACGGTCATCTATCTAGACGCATCGTCGCCGATACGTTCAAGCGATATTCACGATTTTTGCCGGACGAGCCGCCCACTTGGCAAAAACCCAATCTTGCACCGAACGGGGTTTACACAGCGCGCTCCGTTACCGAAGCGCCGGTGAGCTCTTACCTCCCCTTTCCATCCTTACAGATTGCTCTGCGGTCTGTTTCTGTTGCACTTTCCTTGAAGTCGCCTTCACCGGACGTTATCCGGCGTCCTGCCCTATGGTGCTCGGACTTTCCTCATGGCAAAGCCATGCGACCGTATAATCAACTCGGAACTTTTATATTCTACAACTTTTTCTTCTTTTCGTCAAGCGATCCTCGGCTGCGCCAAAGAACATTTTTTACCCAAATTTACTTGTATTTTGACTAAAAAAGTTATACAATATATATGTGAAAAATTTTGAATTTTAAAAAAAATTTTCTGAATGGAGATCTGTATATATGAAAAAAACAAAAATTGTTTGCACCATGGGCCCCGCCTGCCAAAATGAAGAAACCCTGACAAAGATGGCTTTGGCCGGTATGAACGTGGCCAGACTGAATTTTTCGCACGGCGATTATGATGAACACAAAAAAAATATCGACTTAATCAAAAAAGTCCGTGAAAAACTCGGGATCCCCCTGCCGATCATGCTGGACACAAAGGGACCGGAACTGCGTATACGCACATTTAAAGATCATAAAATCCAATTAAACGAAGGCGACAGTTTTACTTTTACCACCGATGAGATCGAAGGCGACAATACAAAAGTATCCGTTTCTTATAAAGGGATCGTGAACGATCTTGTACCCGGCGATACGATCCTTCTCAACAACGGCCTTTTAGTCTTTAAAGTTACGGACGTCGATAAAACAAACGTAAAGACGAAAGTCGTGATCGGCGGCGAACTTTCCGATAAAAAGAGTATGTTCTTCCCCGATAAAACCCTCAGTTTAAAATATCTGAGCGAACAGGATAAAAAAGATATTTTATTCGGTGTGGAACAAGGCATCGATTTTATTGCCTGCTCCTTTACTTCAAAAGCGCAGGACCTCATCGACATCCGCAAGTTGTTGGAACAAAACGGGAATCCGGATATCGATCTGATCGCGAAAATCGAAAGCAGAAGCGGCGTGAACAATATTGACGAAATCATGCAATACTGCAACGGCATCATGATCGCCCGCGGCGATATGGGCGTCGAGATCCCCTTTGAGGAATTGCCGCAGATACAGAAAATGCTCATCGACAAATGCCGCATCAGCGGAAAACGCTGCATCACCGCAACGGAAATGCTCGAATCCATGATCTCCCAGCCGCGCCCTACGCGTGCGGAAATTTCTGACGTCGCAAACGCCGTATACGACGGAACGAGCGCGATCATGCTGTCCGGCGAAACCGCCGCGGGGAAATATCCCGTACAGGCCGTCGAAGCGATGGCGCGCATCGCCTTGGAAACCGAATCGCATCTGGAAAACAAATACAGCGATAAACAATTTATCATCCAGAGTCCGATCGACGCGCTCTCCCATTCCGCCTGCGTTTTGGCCGAAGATATCGGCGCCAAAGCGATCGTCGTTTGCTCGCGCACCGGCGGAACGGCGCGCCTCGTTTCAAGATTCCGTCCGAAAATGGATATTATTGGCCTTACGATCGAACCGCTGTCGTACCGGAAGCTCGCGCTTTCTTGGGGCGTTACCCCCGTTTTAACGGAAGAATTTACTTCTATGGACGTTCTTTTTTATCATGCAAAACGCGCGGCAATTTCTTCCGGAATTGTGAAAAAAGGCGACCGCATTGTCATTACCGGCGGAAACCCGAACGGAAAAAGCGGAAATTCTAACGTCATCAACATCGAACAAATTTAAATTTGTCTTCCTTGTGACGATTTTAAGGCATACGTTACTTTTATCAATTTTCAATATCAATTGTAAAAATTTAAATATCAGTTGTAAAAAAGAACACAGAAACTTCTGCGTTCTTTTTTTCGTTTCAATGCTCGGCCTATCAAGCTGAAAATAATTTCGCTTCTTTCAAACAAGCTAGACCGAACATAAGATGCGGACCCGTAAAACGAGTCCGCATCTTATAGTGAGAGAATATGAAAAAAGTTTGTGTGGTCAGTTAAATGTCGCTTGTGTGATCTGCTTCTTTTGATGGTTACAGTATAATCTGCAAATATGTTAATTGTATGAAAGCAAAATGAAGTATTAAAAAAATTTTATCAAAAACTGTATTTTTGTATAATTTTATCTCCGACTTTCAAGCCGTCCGCCGCAGAGCTCGTGATTCCGCCCGAGTATCCGCAGCCCTCTCCGCAAGGATAAACGCCCTTTATGCTCTCGCTCTCGCCCCTTTCGTCCCGCACGATGCGGACCGGAGAAGAAAAACGCGTTTCCACTCCCGTCATGACCGCGTCGGGATGTGCAAAACCTTTCAATCGTCTGTCCATATCCAGTATTGCCGATTTTAAAGAAGAACATACATACTCCGGCAAAATTTTATTGAGATCAAAAAACGCTGTTCCCGCTTCGTAGGTCGGGAGAACCTCGCCCCAACCTTTTGAACAGCGGCTGCTTATAAAATCTTCCGCCCGCTGCGCCGGCGCCGCATAACAATTTCCGCCTGCGGTAAACGCCGCCTGCTCCAGCGCGCGCTGAAATGCGACCCCGTCCATTACGTTTCCGCGGTCATAATCGGCGCGAGAAATCTGCGCCAGCAACGCCGCATTCGCGTTTTTGCCGTCTCTTGCAAAATTGCTCATCCCGTTCGTAACAACACCGCCAGCCTCACTCGCCGCCGGCATCACGTATCCACCGGGGCACATACAAAACGTAAAAGCGGAACGAACGCCGGCATGACTGACCAATTTATAATCTGCCGGCGGCAAACGATCGTACATTTTGCCGTACTGCGCTTTGCCGATTTCACTTTGCAGGTGTTCGATCCGAACCCCGACCGCAAAATCGCGCTGCTGCATGGAAATATTGTGCCTTTCCAACATGGAAAACGTATCGCGGCTGCTGTGCCCGATCGCCAAGACCAGCTCGCTCGCCTGCTCTTTCCGCTCCTTTCCCGTCTTTACGTCCCGAAGCACGATTTCATGGATGCGCCCGCCGCGCAAAACCATATCTTCAAAACGAGTATAAAAATAAAACGTTCCGCCCGCTTGCAAAATATACTTTCGTATATTGACGATCACTTGCCGCAAAATATCGCTTCCGATATGCGGTTTGTTGAGATAGGTAATCTCCTGCGGCGCACCGAATGCGGCAAACGTTTCCAAAACTTCTTTGTTTTCAACGCTTTTCGTCTGCGTGTTCAGCTTGCCGTCCGAAAAAGTTCCCGCGCCGCCTTCCCCGAATTGAATGTTGCAATCCTCGTCCAGCTTTCTCTCCCGAAAAAATTCCCGCGTCTTCTCGATCCTCTCCTCGATCGTTCCGCCGCGCTCTACGATCGTCGGACAGATCCCCGCCTGCAACAGCCGCAGTGCGCAAAACAATCCGCTTGGCCCGCTCCCGACGATGACGACGCGCTCCGGCTTTTTCAGCAATTTATATGTTTTTTTTTGCTCCTGAACGGGCGATCTTTCGACCTGCACCGTGTAAACCCAGCGAATATTTTCCTTGTCCCTCGCATCCAGCGATTTTTTTAAAATCTTAAAATACCGAAAACCCTTCACCTTTTTTGCCGCAATATCGAAAAGTTTTTCTTCCGGTTCATCGATTTTCAGCTTAATATTTTCAAGTATCATTTTTTTCCTCTGCCGCAATGGCATTTGCCGCCGCATATCCGGTCGTAAACGCCCAATGCAGATTATACCCTCCGCACTCGCCGTCCACATCGAGCAACTCGCCCAGCAAATACAAATTTTTTACCAGTTTGCTCCCGCAATGCGCATCGACTTCGTTCATTCGCACGCCGCCCTTTGTAACCTGCGCGTTTGCAAAACCGCTGTCCCCGATCACGCGAAGCGGATACCGTTTGATCCTTGCGGCGATTTTGCCAACCTGCGCCAAGAGCGAAGCCCCCTTACTCTGCGGCGGGACATTGCACATCCGCAAAATCGCACGGCCGACAGAACTGTTCACGATACAGCGAAGAAAATCTTCCGCACTCAGCTCCGGATGCGCGGCAAGTTTATCTTTTAAAACCTTTTCAATTTTTTCTTCCCGAATATCCGGCAAAAAATCGAGCTCGATTCCATTTCCCTGCTCCAAAAACGCAGAAAGACGGAATACTGCGTCGCCGCTGATACCGTAATCGGTAAAGAGCACATCGCCGCGGAAATTTTTTACCGATATTTTTTCCCTGCCGCTCTCTTGATACAGGGTAGCGCGGCAATCAACCCGCACGCCCTTCAATCCTTTCAGCGGTTCGCGTTCGGTTTTCACCTGAACGAGAGAAGGACGGAGCCTTGTAACCGTATGCCCTAAACTCTGCGCCAAGAAATATCCGCTGCCGTCCGTTCCGAAATGCGGCGACGCTTTGCCGCCGCACGCCAAGACAAGATTTTTGCATTCATAGTCTTCCGCATCCGTCTTCACTTTGAACTGCGGACCTTTTTTTTCGACGGAAAGAGCCGTCTCGCCTAAATGAATTTGCGTGCTATTCGCATATTCTTCCAGCCCTTCGCGCAAAATATCGGTTACCGAAGCGGCTTGACGGGATGCAGGATATACCCTTCCCAGACCGTCCGCCAAAAACAAGCCGCCCAGCGATTCAAAGTAAGCGATCAACTGCGCGGAGTTCATGTTTTGCAAGATCGTATCCAGCGGTCCCCTGTCCGAACTGAAATAATGCTCCGCATTGATGTCCGTATTCGTTATATTTCCCTGCCCGTTTCCCGTCGCAGACAGTTTCCTGCCCAATCGCTCGTTTTTTTCCAAGACCAAAGTTTCGCGCATTCCCAGCTGCGAAAGTCTCATTGCGCACAGCAGCCCGGAAGCGCCTCCGCCTATGATGATCGTCCTAAATTGCTTCATCCTCTCTTTTACCTCGCTTTTATTGTACCCGAATCCGCCCTTTTTGTCAAATGTATCATAAAAAACAGAAGAGACTTGACTTTTTTTTCATTTTGTATTACGATTATTGCAGAAGTAAAAGCGAGGTGTCAGCAATGGATTTTATTCGGAAAGTCTTTGATTATTTTAAAGAAAATCCAATCTATTTTTACGTTTTAATCGCACTTTTGGTTGTTCTTGTCATCGTGCTCATCGTCTTGATCGCACGCTCGACGCACTCCAAAAAAACAAAAGATTCCAGCAACGAAGCGCACGCAGAAAACCCTTTGCCAAAAGAGCAGAGCCCGCAAGCGGACATATCCTTTAAAAATACCGGATCGCAGACGGCGGATACATCGCCGAATCCGAGCGAAGCGAAGGAATCAAATTCACTTAAACAACCGAACACTGCAACGCAAGCCGCACAATCGGGCACAGCGCAATCGAGCGCCTCCTCTGCCAAAACGAGCGCACAAATCGCCCCTATACAGAATGCGGAAGCCTACGCGCAAAAGCCGAAACCAGCGGTACCAGCGGGGGAAATTTCCAAGCGGGATCCGGCAGAAGAACGAAAAGTCGTGCAGTACAATGCAATACCCGAAAAGGAACACAATGCGGCGGCAAAAAATGCGGCAGCGAAAGAAAAAAACGCCGCAGATGAGGAAGATACCGAAGAGCGGCGCGCCACTTATACGGGAAAATGGCTGATCCGCCAAAATAAAAACGGCACCTATTATTTTGAACTGCGCGCGTCGAACGGAGAAAAGCTCCTATCCAGCATCGATTACACCTCTGTCGGCGGCGCAAGAAACGGCATTAAAACGCATAAAACCAATATTCAAAAAAATAATATCCTTATTTCGCAGAACAAAAAAGGACAATTCTTTTTCAAGCTGCTCAACGGCTCCAAACAGCTCCTTTGCACCGGAGAAACGTATCCCACCAAAACAGGTTGCGAAAACGCAGTCGATTCCGTTAAACGGTTTGCCGAAACGGCAGTCGTTACCGTCGCAATCGAAGACGAAAACAATCATTGAACGTCGATCGTTTTTGCCGTTTGAAAAAATACCGTTAAAAAACAGTTTAATTTTGAAATTTTGTAATTTTTTAACCTTTTCAATAAAAATATCTTCTCTGTTAACAAAAAAGGAAGGCCGCTATGCGTAAAGCATTGCGGCCTTCCTTTTTCTTCCGTTTTTTTCTGCAATATTTTTCCGTCGGGTTTTTCACCTTGCCGAAACAGTTTATTCTTCCGCCGCACGGTCGTGTATCTCTTTTCGGATTTCCATTAAAAATTTATGTTCGTATTTCTTTATCCCTTTGATCGCATAATTTTCCGCTTTTTCTTCTGCTGCATTGAGTTCTCGCAGAGCCGCCGTAATATTGCTGTTCATACAGAGTTCGTAGGCTGCCAAAATACGGTGCGTCTGCAGGGTATTCTCCCCTTTTAAATACAGTTTCAATGCTCCGTATACCTTTTGCGCCGCTTCCCGATCGCGCACGAGATAGCATTTCACAAATAAAATTTCCGCCAAAATGTCATTCTTGTAAAATTTCGGCACGTATTCCAATAAACTTTCCAACCGATCGCTCGCCCGCACCGCCAGATCATATTTTCCTAAATCGAGATAATACATCAGACGATACGATGTCAGCAAAATAAAGTTCAGATCATCTTCCGGCAACTGCGGAAGTCCGAAATATAATTCTTTATCGATTTCCCCCGGCGTCAGACCTTGATACAGATATCCTTCGATCGCTAAAATATTCACCGCCGTAAGATAGGACGTTTCTTTTTTCAAAAGCCCCCGCAGCATCGCCCCGTCCGTATCCATGTTGTCGTCGTTAAAGGGAAGCGCATTATAATAGAAAATATAGAAAGCATACGGCATCGCCGTACATAAAAAGATATATGCCGCAAACGGCAGCTGTTTCGAAAAAATGACCGAAATCAATGCCCCGATCAAAAAGAGAAACGAAAACAACAGTCCTCCGAAAATTGTCCTTAAATATTTGGCATATAAATTCTGCGCATTTTTCGGAAGCATTTCCGCCGCGCCGGCAAGAGATTCCGGCAAATCCTTGCACGTTACATGAATACTTCCGTCTTCTCTGTAAATCTTTATAAATCCGATGCGGATACTGTTAAAGCGAAAACCGTTGCAATATCCGAACACAATGTGTCCCAATTCATGAAAGACGCAGCATACGATGCTGGATATAATCCCGCCCAACAGCAGCAGAAGAATCAAGACGAAGGATGAAATCTGCCCGTAAAACAGAAAATATCCCATATATACAACAACGCCGGCAAGCGCAAACGAAACAACGATCCCGAAAATCGATGCGATTTTTTCCAAAACACGATTCATAGTCTGCCACCCTTCAATTTTTCGGCAAGGTACCCTTCCAAATTGTCGCTGTCGCTCACGAAAATTTCCGACGCACCAATGCGCGATACGATGCTCGCCAGCAACAAGGCGCCTCCGCCTAAAATATCCTCCCTCGAACGGTCCATTCCTTTCAGCGCAATCCGCTCTTCCCTCGTCATGGCTAAAAGCCTGTCCGCCCAGCTTTCGATAGCTTGCAGCGACACCGTTTTACCGTTGATTTTTGCCGCGTCGTACGGCTCCACCGCATATTCCAGAGCGGCAAGCGAAGTCGCCGTCCCGCCGATCCCCGTCATAACGGCCTTCGGCACTCCTTGCAGCGGCCGGAGCATCTTCGCGATATACTTTTCCGTTTCTTCCCTGTCTCCGCCGCATACGTCTTTGATGCGCACCGCTCCGATATCCAGACTTGCGGAAAACACGGCTTGTCCCTGCCGTGCGACCGTAATTTCCGTACTTGCTCCGCCGACATCGATAATGCCGCCGTCCTGCCCGTTCAATGCGCCCAAAAGTCCGATCCGCGCCTCCGTTTCGCCGTCTATGATCTCCGTCTCTATCTTACACTTTTCCCGTATGCGCGCGATCAGCTCCCCTCCGTTTTGGGCGCGCCTCGCCGCGGCGGTTGCAAACGCAAAAATTTTTATCGCGCCGAACCGCTCTGCCTTTACCTTGAAAATCTCGATCGCTCGGACCGTCCTTTCGATCGCGGTTTCCTGCAACCGCTGCGTCGCCGATAAACCTTCCCCCAGCCGCGTCGTCTCTTTTTCCTTTGAGACAGTATGACCGTCCGCCCACAAAAGCAGGCGGACGGAGTTTGACCCGATATCTATCACCGCATATTTCATTTCAGCTATTCCTTTTCCGGCATTTCCGCATTCCGACTTTGCATTGTTCCGCCCGGCCATCTCGCTTACACTTATCTTTTTCAGCCGCATGGATTAACCAGGCTCATTGTTCTGCCGAAATTTCAAAAGCGAGCTTTTCCGCACGGCAAATCTTTTTCTTTGACCTTGTCTTATTTTTTGATCATTTCCAATTCCATCACGCGCTGTTCCAGCCAAAGTTTTGACTGATACACCAATAAATCATTTTCCGAATCTTCAATCACCTGCTCTAAACGGGCGATCTCTTTTTCCAACTCGTTGATTTTCTTTTCGCGCACGGATACGGCGATCATCTGATAAATCCAAAATACGACCAGAATAAAAAGCAAAAGAACAGCGGCTACCGTCGCTCCGATCACAATTCGTTTAAATTTTTCTTCTTTCATGCGTCTTACCAGGCCGCAGACGGATTTTACTGCAACCGCTCCTGCTAATAGTATACAATCTTTTCGCCAAAAACGCAACTATTCTGTGAAAACTTTCTAGATAGAGCAAAAAGCCGAGAATCTGCCCCAAAAACATATACAGCCGATAGTCGGGCAGGCGAAAAACAACAGAAACCCCTACATAGATACAGGCAAAGACAATAAAAAATACGATATCGGCGATTATTGCCGCTGTTTTTTTCCTGACACAAAAACGAACCAACCCGTTTATTTCATACAGCAGACCCGAAAGAACCCCGGCAAACATACACGCAAAAAAGACAAACAGTTGGTTTTCGCTTCCCATTATCCGAACAGCCTTTTCGTGATTTTTTCTCGCTTATCGAAAAAACGCACGCCAAAGATCTTGCCCACCGCCGAAAAACTTCCGTTTGCCTTTGAAAAATTGATGATTTTGAGCTCCTCACCGCTGATCACCGCCTTTCCGTTTTCCAGCGTAAGATTGATCTGCTTATCCGAAAAGCTGTCCACGCTGTCTACTCCCGTCATCGTTATCTTTTTTTGCTGTTCGATGAGCGCCGTCTGCAATTTGGATTCTTCCATAAAAAAATTCCCTCCGAAATTCTTTCGTCGGGAATATTGTATGTTTTGTTTTCTGCAATTATGCTTTCTTTTCCCTTGCCTTTGCCTTTGCGCGCTGCTCGCTGTCCAAAATCCTTTTGCGGATCCTGAGCGAGATTGGCGTAACTTCCAAGAGCTCGTCGTCGTTTAAAAATTCCAGGCATTCTTCCAGGCTCATGATCTTGGGAGAATTCAAACGCATGGCATCGTCGCTGCCTGCCGCACGCGTATTGGTCATATGCTTCTTTTTGCATACGTTGACGTTGATATCGTCGCTCTTGGGCGATACCCCGACGACCATGCCTTCATACACCTGCGTACCCGGGCCAATAAACAAGATGCCCCTGTCCTGCGCGTTGAACAATCCGTACGTAACGGCTTCGCCCGATTCAAAGGCGACGAGAGAGCCCGTATCGCGGCGCTGCATTTCACCTTTGTACGGTTGGTATTCGAAAAAGATAGAGTTCATGACGCCTTCACCCTTCGTCTGCGTCAGAAATTCACTTTTATAACCGAACAATCCGCGCGCGGGGATCAAAAATTCCAGCCGCATCCGCGAACCGACCGCGCTCATGTGTACGAGTTCGCCCTTGCGCTCGCCCATGCTCTGAAATACGGCGCCAGTACCGTCTTCGGGCACGTCCACGATCAGCCGTTCCACCGGTTCGTACAGCTGTCCGTCGATCGTTTTGTACAAAACACGCGGCGTGCTGACCTGAAACTCATACCCCTCGCGGCGCATATTTTCGATCAAAATGGACAAGTGCATCTCTCCGCGGCCGCTCACCTTGAACGCTTCCGCCGAATCGGTATCCTCCACTTTCAGCGAGACGTCCCGCAAAAGTTCGCGGTACAGCCTGCCCCGCAAATGGCGCGACGTTACGAATTTACCCTCTTTCCCCGCAAACGGACTGTCGTTGACGGAAAACGTCATCTCGACCGTCGGCTCGCTGATCTTGACGAACGGTACCGCTTCCACCTTCTCCGTGCTGCACACGGTATCTCCGATATTGATGCCTTCCAACCCCGAAAAACAGACGATATCTCCGGCTTTGGCTTCCTCCACCGGAACGCGCGACAAACCTTCTATCTGATACAAATTCACCAGTTTTCCGCGCTTATTCATGCCGACAATGTTGTGATTGCAGACGGCCACTTCCTGGTTTGCCCTGACGCAACCGCGCTCGATCCTGCCTATGCCGATTCTTCCCACATAGTCGTTGTAGTCGATGGACGATACCAAAAGCTGCATCGGCGCCGTTTCGTCCGCTTCCATGGGCGGAATGTGGTTCAAAATCGTATCAAAAAGAGGCGTCAGATCTTTTCCCTCTTTATCCGCATACAGGGAAGCCGTTCCCGCCCTGCCCGAGCAGAACAAAATGGGACTTTCCAGCTGTTCGTCCGACGCATTCAGATCGATCAAGAGCTCCAAAATTTCATCCTGCACCTCGGCGATCCGCGCGTCCGGCCGATCGACTTTATTCACGACTATGATGAGCCGATGATTCAATTCCAATGCCTTCTGCATGACAAAACGCGTCTGCGGCATCGGGCCTTCCGCCGCATCCACCAAAAGAAGTACGCCGTTTACCATCTTTAAAACGCGCTCCACTTCGCCGCCGAAATCGGCGTGCCCCGGCGTATCGATGATGTTGATTTTGACGCCATGATAATGTATAGACGTATTTTTTGCCAATATTGTAATGCCGCGCTCCCGCTCAATAGCGTTTGAGTCCATGACGCGCTCTTCCACGACCTGGTTTTCTCTGAATGTGCCGCTCTGTTTCAGCATCTGATCGACAAGCGTCGTCTTGCCGTGGTCTACGTGCGCTATGATCGCCACGTTCCTTAAATCGTTCCGAATCAAAACCGTATCTCTCCTGTTCTTTCAAATATCTTATTTATTTTAATACTTTTTGCGTAAAATCGCAAATACTTTGCAAGGAAAAAGGCGGATAAAGCCATTATAATTGCTTATATCCGCCCTCTTTTATAGCAACGCTTCTTTTATATTGCCGCTGTCTGTCAATTCGCCCTATTCTCTTTATACCATTGTGTATCTTTCAGCCACGTATTATTGTTTGAACAATCAACCGACACCTTCCCTCTATTTGAGGTAACAACAATATTGCCATTCATAGAAGTAAACCCATCCGGCTCCGATTCATCGTATAAGGATGTTACATAAATTTCTTCGGTATATTTAGACACCCGGTCGATCATCGCCTTTGTCGGAAATACATTTTCGGGCTTTGCATCGTATTGATTATATCCGGCACAGCAACACACACAGACGATCTTCGGTTTGATCACTTCCAAAAGACAATCGTTAGACGACGTTTTTGAGCCGTGATGACCCGCTTTAAAGAGCTCGACTTCGGGTAAATCGTTATTCTCAACAAGCTTTGCTTCCCCGTCTTCCTCCAAATCACCCGTAAACAGAAAATGCTTGTCACCTTGATTGAACATTACGCATACAGAATAATTATTTTCGTCCCTATGGCTGTTTTCATAATAATAGTTGTAAAGAATTTCCATTTCAACGCCATTGGAAAGTTCATAAACTCGTTGCGCGCCGTTTATATTTTTATAACAATCAAGCGCCGTATAGTAGTTCGAGCCGCTTTCGATCGCTTCATTCAACTGTTCCAAATACAAGCTGTAAAGAGTCGGATTACCGGCTTCCGTTTCAGTCGCTTTATTCGTAAGATTAAAGCCGATAATCGTTTCACAGGTAAAACGATCAAACATACTCGGCGAAGAAGCACTGCCGGCAAATCCAGCTATATGATCGCTATCCGCATGAGTAACAATAACATATTCAAGGACATTGTCCGTACAGTACTGCTTAATATATTCCGAAGTCGTATCCGTACTGCTTTCAACCGAACCTGCGTCAATTAAAATATCCGTATTCCCGGCTTTTATATAAATACTGTCTCCAGTCGCTTTATTCCCCAGCTCCATAAAATGAATGGAAAGTTCGCCACTGGAATAAACGTCGCCGCCCGTCGGGCGCTTAATATATGTATACAGAAAAAACGCCGCAATAAAGCCGATCACCAAAGCCAACAGACAGGCAAAAAAGGTCAAAACGGGAGAAAATTTCTTTTTAGCCATTTATAAATTCCTCCGCCCCTTTGGGATTGCCGACAATGACCGTGCGCACGCGCTGATACTCGCCCCAGCGGAAATCGTCCACCGTATAAACGATCTGATAGATACCTTCTTCCGCATTTGCGATGAGAGAATCCACGTCGCCGCCGCGCTCCGTTTTTTCGGAAATATCTCTGCCGAACGAGATGACCGTGACACCCCGCTCTTCATATTCTTCGCCGATATCTAACCGAACCACAGCATCGCCGTTTAACTCAAACTTATCGTTTTTTGTCAGTTGCGTCGACACAACAACGCCGCCGATACAGCCTATAATTAAAAATAACAGCGCAAATACGAGCGTGGCGGTATGCGTTTTTTTGACCGCTTTTTCTGCCGCTTTCTGCGCTTCGCTTTTTCTCCGAGCCATACAAGCCTCCTTTTTTAACTGCGCTTATAGTATCATAATTTTTTCCGTTTGTAAACTGTTCGAGCCGCTTTCTTTTTCTAAGCCCACGGTGGCTTAAACGGCTTTTTTGTTCTATTTTGCATAAAAAATAAGAGAAAACACATAATTTCTTACACGTTTTCTCTCATTATTATGCCCCGCTTCATCCTGCGGGTGCATTTTTTATACCTTAAAAACATTTTTCGATTAAAAAATTTTTTTCGAATTCCGTTTCGTTTCGATATAATAATTTTTACCGCATTCAAAGCGTGACTTTATATGAAAGCAACGACTTTTTCTCCGCAAATCCTTCTCACAAACCTACGTTTTTTTTCAAAACATTAACTCTTTCATTCAACGAATCTGCTCTATCGCTGCTGACAATTGTAGTATCTGCGCTTTTTCGTTTCTTATTCCGATTTACAAAAAATCAATAAAAATTTTGTCTTCCAACTTTTTCCTTTTATATGCCTGCCGTTAACAATCCTCCGTCGCTCAATATGCCGCAAAAATCAAGTATGAAAAAAACAGGCACGATACCTTTCGTGCCTGCCCAAGCGTTTTCTTTATTAAGAATAAAACTATTGTTTAAAACAATTTATTAAAAATAAAACTGTTGTGTAAAACAAGATTTTAATGGCAAATTTCTATCTTGTGCAAAAAACTAGTTACTTTCGAACCTGTCCGTTTCCGCGGATCTGATACTTATATGACGTCAGCTCTCGCAGTCCCATCGGGCCGCGCGCGTGCAGCTTCTGCGTGGAAATTCCCATTTCTGCTCCCAAGCCGAATTCAAATCCGTCCGTAAAGCGCGTGCTCGCATTGACATACACCGCAGCGCTGTCCACTTCGTTTAAAAACAGTTCGGCACCGGCCGCGTCTTCCGTTACGATGCTGTCGCTGTGATGCGTGCCGTATGCATTGATATGGGCAATCGCTTCGCGCACCCCGTTTACGATCTTGATCGAAATTTTTAAAGCCAAAAATTCGGCCGCAAAATCCTCTTCCGTCGCCGGCTGCAAATCCGGCACGATCGAGCGGCATTTCTCGCAAGCGACAATTTCCACATTTTTCTCGCGAAGAGCTTTGACGATTTCCGCCAGATGCCTTTGCGCAAACTCTTCATCGATCAGAAGGCTTTCGCATGCATTGCAAACCGACGTTCTCTGCGTCTTTGCGTTGAGCAGAATCGGGATCGCCATTGCAAGAGAGGCGGTCTTTTCAATGTATACATGACAGTTTCCCGTGCCCGTTTCTATGATCGGAACCGTGGCGTTTTGCACCGCGTTCTGAATCAGCCCGGCGCTTCCTCTCGGGATCAGCACATCTATGATGCCGTTCATCCTCATAAATTCCG
>CASDTU010000085.1 GCA_949283775.1 uncultured Bacillota bacterium | reverse complement strand
TCCTCGACGTATTGATCCTTCACGCGGTAATACATATTGCGGATAAACTCCGCGTTCGGCGTTTTTCCCGCAATTCGGGCAAGACGCATCAGCTGCGCTTCAAATATGCGCTCTTCCATCTGATTTATAAAATTCGCCATACTTCCCCTTCCGTCGATCCTGCCGCGCGGAACGCCGCTCTCGACATCTTAAAGCCCTGTCACATCAAAACCACGTTGTTTTTGCGGCAATATTCTTCCGTCTTTTTATCCCAAAGCGATACCTGTACCTCGCCGATATGCAATTTGTTCATCAAAAACATACAGAGTCTCGATTGTCCGATCCCTCCGCCCATGGTGAGCGGAAGCTCTCCTGCAAGCAGCGCTTTATGGAAAGGCAATTCGAGACGATCGGTGCAATTTTCCTCTTTCAGCTGCGAAACGAGACTTTTTTCATCCACGCGGATCCCCATCGACGAAAGCTCGAACGCGCAGTCCAGCACCGGATAATACAACACCAGATCCCCGTTCAACGCCCAATCGTCGTAATCGGGCGCCCTTCCGTCATGCTTTTTCCCGCTCTTGAGCTTCCCGCCGATCTGCATGATAAACGCCGCGCCGCGCTCGCGCACATATTCCGTCTCCCGCTGCTTCGGCGTCAGCTCCGGATACATATCTTCCAGCTCCTGCGTCGTTACAAATGAGATTTCATCCCCCAAATAATTATCCAATTTCGGATATTGCCGGCAAATTTCTTCCGCCGTCGCCTTTAAAGCCGCATAAATCTTCCGGACCGTCTCCTTCAAATATTCCGCCGTCCTGTCCTTCCGCGCAATGACGACCTCCCCATCCCCTTGGTCCACGTAGATCGAATGCAAATTATCCATGTCTTCGTCGCGGCGGATCGCATTCATATCCGTATAAAGCCCGAAATAAGTGCCGAAACGATATTTCGCTAAGGCAAACCGCTTCCACTTCGCCAGCGAATGCACGACCTCCGCCTCTTTTCCCGTCGCCTTTACGTCAAACGACACCGGCCTTTCCACTCCGTTGAGATTGTCGTTCAAACCGCTGTCTTTGTCCACAAACAGCGGCGCGCTGATGCGCGTGAGATTCAATGCCTGCGACAGCTCCCTTTCAAAGATCGTCTTGATTTCTTTCAATGCTTTTTCTGTTTCGATCAGACTTAATTTCGATGTGTACATACTTAACTTACCCTCGCCTCTGCGATTTAAAAACTTTCTCTATTATAGCAAAAACATTCGCCGCGCGCAATTATTTTTGCAGCAATTCCTCAAACGATTCGATAGCCAAGTCCGCTTCCGACCGCATTTGCGCCCAAAAAGCGGCCGCCGCCGCATCGTATACCCCCACAGCGCACATTCCGCACGACTTCGCCGAACGAAGCGCAATCAGATTGTCTTCAAATACGGCGCATTCCTCCGGCCGTACTTTGAGTTTCTTCGCGCAGTTTAAAAAGATATCCGGAAACGATTTGTTTTTGCCCGTTTCTTCGACCGTCGCATAAACGTCGAACAGCTGCGCAACGCCGCCCTTTTCCAGCACCGGCATAAAATAATCCGGCGAGGAAGCCGTCGCAACACACAGCCGCACCCCCCGCTCCTTGAAACGGCGCACAAGCTCCATCGCGCCCGGCTTGAAATATTTAGCGCTGTCCTTTGCCCGATATTTTTCTCGGCACAAAACATTCCACTCTTCGATCAGCGCGTCTTCCGATTCCTGCGGCAGGTACTTCTCCACCGTAAATTTTGCGCATTCCCGAAATCCCAAATGGGCGATCTGTTCCTGGTACCCCTCGGGTACTTGCTGTTTTCTCCTGGCAAAAAAATCTTCGTCGATTTCCCGCCAGATCTCCATACTGTCGATGAGCGTTCCGTCCAGATCGAAAATAATTGCTCGTATTTTTTTAAAATCCATCATACTATAAGTATACCACACACGACCGTAAATAGCAACCGCGCGTTTTCACCTTTTTTGTCCTCGACCTCTTCCCGTTTCTTTTCCATAATTTTTTAAAATCCGATCATTTGCATTTTTTCCTCGCGTATGCTACAATATTTTTATCGAACCAGGAGCTATAAAATGAAATTTCCCTTCCGAAAAAAGAAATCCGATCCGCCTGCCGACCCCTTGCCGGAAAAGGTGCCGATCTCCCTTTTTTTGACCGAAAACGAGCAACCAAAGGCGGAACTATTATTATCCGCGCTTCCGCCGCAATCGGAAGTATTTATCGCCTCCCCTCTTCGGCTCAACGCCGCACAATTTCCTGCGCTGCGCTTTTTATCCGATTTTGAAAAGCCTTCGGGCGAAAAAATTGTCTTTTTGCCGTACGCCGAGTTGGACGACGCTCTTCCGGAAAGTTTCTTTCCTACCCTCTTTGCTTCGACCGAGAGTTTGCTTTTACTCAAAGGCTGTTCCAGAAAAAATGCGGCGACGATGCGCAAGCCCTTCGATTTTGCTTCTTGCAAAGATCTCGATTCGATCTGCGGATGTGTATTGCAACGGGAACTTTACAACCGAACGCACGCAGGATTGCAAAACGCGGATTTGTTCCTGTCTGCCGTTTTTGCGCCCCTTCTCTTTTGCGAAGACGCCGTAATTCTCTGTTTCAACGGGATTTCTTTCCAAAAAAACGCCGAACAACTCTTACCGGCGGACAAATTTTTTTCTTGCCTTGCTTTTTTCAATGCGAATAAGACAAAGCTCTCTCCGGACCGCTATCGGTTTGCCTTTCAACTCCTCGTCAAACTTGCGGTATCCGCCTATGCCTCCTTGGCGCTGCAAACAAGGAGCAAGCAGCTGCAAAATCTGGACGAAACATTAAAAAAAGAAAATTTGGCCCTGAGTGTTGCCGTCGGCGACAAGGCCCCCCTCAATTTCGTGCGAAGATTGCGAAAACACGGCTACACTCTGCCGCTTCCCGTAAAATTTGCGCTTTCTCTGCTGTTTCCCGCTCAAAAAGCCGACTGAATTTCCCTTTTGTCCGCAAGCAGAAAAACCTATAAACGGGCCGCGCCGCTTGCTTTTTTACAAACAAGGCGTCCCCGAAAGATCTTTTGATCGATCGGGGACGCCTTTTCCCGCTACAATTTTTATTCGTTTTGTGCGCCGCGAAACCGCGCGCGCTGCGAAACATTCAATCCGCGCAGAGAAGACAGCATGGCGATCATTTGATCCAATTCATCCGCCTCTTCCGCCGATCCCGCTTCGATTGACGCGCCTGTTTTCGCGCGGTTTTGCCGACTCTTTTTTAAATCTCCGCTCCGCGCAAAGTCCCTTTCGCCGAGCCGAAAAGCAAAAGGCGAAACGGAAAAATCCCCCTCCTTTCTGCCTTCCGTCGGACAAATCTGCGCCGCATCGACCGCAAGCCTTCTTCGCTCTCGCATTTCCTTTGCCAGATCCATCGCGCGCAGAAATTTCTGCGCACTCTCAAAGACCCGCGCCCCATTTATTTCCGCATATTTTAAAGCGGCATCTTTTGTATTTCCCTGTCTTTCGCCTCTGCAAAGCGCCCTGTCTGCCGAGCCGCTCCTATTGGACGCCGAAAGCTCCGCCTCTTGGCGTAGCATCCCATCTCTTCGCATCGCCTTGCCGCTTACGCTTTCCGTGCGCCACACAAAAGTCTCCTTGCTCCCTCTGATTTTTTGTAAAAATTTTTTTATCCCGAACATCTTTCTTTTCTCCTATCTGATTTTCACCCATAGCATACCACAAAAAACTTGACATATATTGTCATATTTATTAAAATATTCTAAAAAATCCAAAAAAGTTTTTCGAGGTTGCCATGAAATTTCAAATTATGCTCAAAATTTTATTCCGCCTGCTCCGAAAACGGAAGCTCTGCGCGAAAGATCTTGCCGCGGAAAACGGCGTTTCCGAACGCAGTATTTACCGCTATGTGGAAGAACTGATCGTCAGCGGTGTTCCGATAGATATTATACGCGGCAGAAACGGAGGAATATGCCTGCCGGATACCTATCGTCTGCCCGAAAATTTTTTCTCGAAAGAAGAATTTGCCGCCGCTGTCAACGCTTTAAACGCTTTGTCCGAACAGCTGCCCGACAAGGCAATACGTTCCGCGCTCGAAAAGCTGACGTTGCAGCAAAAACAGAGCAGCAGAGATCTGACCATCTCGGGCAATATTTTGGTAGACAGCGGAACCTGGGGCGACGCTTACGGATTTTCGGACACGCTGAAATTTATGGAACAGGCGATCGAAAACTGCCGTTGTCTGGACATAACCTACCTCGATCGCAGCGGGACGCAGAGCCGCCGCATCATAGAGCCGCATCTTTTGATCTATAAACAAAATATCTGGTACGTCTACGCTTTTTGCCGCCGCAGAGAGGATTTCCGCCTGTTCCGCGTCGCCAGGATCCGCGGCGCTTCCGATACGGGAGAATGCTTCGAAAAGAGACCTTTCGATCGGGACAACCTTCCGCTGAAATTTAATTTTACGGATAAAGAACTCATCGATCTGCGCATTCTCGTTCAAAAAGAAGCCCTGCCCGACGTCGAAGAGTGGCTCGGCGTCGGAAACATTCACTTGCAGGACGGGCGGATCTACGCGGAAGCCGTCCTGCCGCAAGGAGAACCTCTCCTGTCCAAATTGCTGAGCTTCGGCGATACGATCAAGATCGAACGGCCGAAAACCCTCTCGCAGGAACTTACCGCGCGCGCCAAACGTCTGGCCGCCCTCTATGACTCGAATTAGCGACTTCTTTTCCCCTTTTCTTCGCGCCGGCGCATCATTTTTTATCCATTTTCTTCGCGCCGGCGCATCGTCTTTTTATCTATTTTTTTCGAACTGATGCATCGTTTTTCGCGTCTTCTCGGATACTTGATAAAAAGTTTTTTAAACGGACATGAATTCGGCTGCCGCTTTTTTCTCTCCGCAACCCTTTTTCCGCTTATTTTTTATTCTTCGGTTTTTTCGGCAAAGCGGCGCGGCGCATGAAATTCTTTTAAGGAAAAAACATTTTTCTTCAAATAGTATTTAAAGCCGTGAGGCTCGGCAAATAATTTTGCCGAGCCTCACGGCTTGCTTTTTTTTCGCAAACTCCATAAAAACAGAGGCGCCCGGAAAAAAATGCCGAACGCCTCTGTTTTTATCACCTCACTACGTTTGAACAACTTTTTTGGTTATCGTCAAAAAACCAAATATCTCACTCGTTTGTTTCCAAATAAAATACCCTTTGCGGCATAAATACCCTTTGCGCCGGCCTCTTCGTTCTCGCTCTGCGCCGACTTCGCCGCATTCCGTCTTCCGCTCTATTCTTGCCGCATGCCGCACAGATAGCGCGAATGCGAATCGTATTCTCCGTTTTCCGCGACAACGCGATAAAAGCGCATACCGCCGGCTAAATTGGAACAGGTATAGCCGTTTTGCGACAGGATACGGCAAGCAATATAGCTGCGCAATCCGCTGTAACAATTGACATAGATCTTCTTATCTTTTTTGAGCAGGGACATCTTTTCGCGCAACTCGTCCACCGGTATATTGACCGCCCCTTCGAAATGCGCTTCTTCATACTCGCCCTTTGTCTGCACGTCGAGCAATACGGCGTCCGGATCTTTCACAATCCTTTCCATGTCCCGCCACGTGTGCTGCAAAACCAAACCGCCTCGGATGTTTTCGATCACATATCCCGCCATATTGACAGGATCTTTGGCCGACGAAAACGGCGGAGCATAACAAAGTTCGAGCTGTGTGAGCATATTCGCCGTCATGCCGCCCCGAATCGCCGTCGCAAGGACATCGATCCGCTTTTCAACGCCGGCAAATCCAACCGCCTGCGCGCCCAAGATCTTTCCGCTTTCCGTATCGAACAACACTTTCAGCGTCATGTTCTTTGCGCCGGGATAGTACGTCGCATGATCGGGAGAAAACAGCAATACACTGTCATACAAAATTCCTTCCGCCGTCGCCGCGCGCTCGTTCATCCCCGTCGCCGCGCAGGTCAGATCGAACAACTTCATTACCGACGAAGACTGTGCGCCCGTATATCGGCTATCCAGCCCGCAAATGGCGTCCGCCGCGATCCTGCCTTGTTTGTTCGCCGGCCCCGCAAGCGGAACCAAAGTTTCCTTCCCCGTCTGAAAGGAAAATATCTGCACCGCGTCCCCGACGGCATATACGTCCTGATCGCTCGTCTGCATCTGCGCGTTGACGACGACGGCGCCTTTTACGCCGAGTTTCAGCCCAGCCTGCCTTGCGAGCGCCGTTTCCGGCGCCACGCCGATCGCCATGATCGCAAAGTCCGCCTGCACAAAAGGCGCTCCCGAAACTTCCGCACGCACGCCGCCATCCGACTCATACAGCGAAGTTACGCGATTTTTCAAGCGAAGATCGATCCCCTTTTCGCGCATATGCGAGTGCAGTATGCACGCCATATCATAATCAAAAGGCAGCATGACCTGCTCTTCCAACTGCAAGAGCGTCACCATGATCCCGCACCGATGCAAATTTTCTGCCATTTCAAGCCCGATAAATCCGCCGCCGATCACAACGGCGCTCTTCGGCTGCGCCGCTTTTACAAAATCGTCGATCCGATAGGTATCTTCTACCGTGCGCAGGGTAAAGATCTTCTCTCCCTGCCTGACAAAATCAGGGATCATCGGTTTCGCGCCGGGTGAATAGATCAGTTTGTCGTACGACTCATCGTATTCGCTCCCGTCCTCCAATCGGCGCACGCGCACCGACTTTTTCTGCAAATCGATCGCGATCGCTTCGTTTTTTACGCGCACGTCGACATTGAAGCGCCTTTTAAAACTCTGCGGCGTCTGCAACGTCAGCTTGCTTCGCTCCTGTATCACGCCTCCGATATAGTACGGAAGCCCGCAGTTGGCATACGACACGTATCCGCCCCGTTCCAATACGATAATTTCTGCGGCTTCGTCCAATCTTCTCAATCTCGCCGCCGCCGTCGCCCCTCCGGCAACGCCGCCGATAATCACAACTTTCATAGAAAAACTCCTCGCTCCCTTCTTTTTCGCTCATGCGTTCGGCACAGTGCGGCGGTCAGCGCCGCCTTTTCTGTCCGCTCCCTCGCATGCTTCCGCCTGATTTCCCCGCGCAGGCGGCGCAGAATCCCCGACGCCCGTTTTTTCGGCAGGCGCTTTGCACTCATCCGCCCTTTTGTTACGATCGGCTGCCGTCCTCGATTGCCGCCGCCAGCAGTTTGCGCCGCGATCAGTCGCCGTACTTTAAATCTCCGCGATACCCCGCAATCCCGCCGATATCGACGGCGTCGTATCCCTGCTGTTTCAGATATACCGCCGCTCTCCTGCTGCGCGCGCCGCTGAGACAGTGTATAAACAGCTTTTTATCGCGCGGAAGATCGGCATTCGCGATTGTATCCAGAGGAATATTCACCGCTTCCGGCAAATGTCCGTCCCGATATTCCTCGCGCGTCCTTACGTCGATGATCAATGCGTTTTTATCCGCCTTGGCACGCTCCGCTTCCTGCGCAAAGGAAGATTGAAAGAGTGTAAACAGCCCCATTACAGCATTGCCTCCAAATTCTGCTTGGAACGCGCGCCCACCGTCTGCGATACGACTTTGCCGTCTTTGAGGACGACAAACATGGGTATAGACATCACGCGGAATGCCATTGCAAGATTCGGATTTTCATCCACATTCACTTTTCCGACCAAAATGTCGGGATTCTCTTTCGCGATTTCTTCCACCACCGAACTCATCCTCTGGCAAGGGCCGCACCAGCTCGCCCAAAAATCCAGAAAAACCGTTCCTTTAAAATTCAATACTTCTTGCTCAAAATTCTTTTCTTCTATATGCTTTACCGCCATTTTTCGTTTCCTCCTTGTTTTGGTATCTTCATTATAAAACAAAAAAATGTATCTTTCCGTAACTTTGTTACGCAAAAACACATTTTTTTCTTTTTTTATTCTTTTTTTCCGCTGTCCGCTATCTCTTGCAGCGCTTCTTTATCGATCAGCTCGATCCCACCGCGCGAAAGCCTGACAAAGCCTTCCTTTTCAAAATATTTCAGCATTCGCGAAACTCCCTCGCGGACGGTACCCAGATGCGCGGCGAGCTGTTCGTGCGTCAGCTGCAACACACTGCTCCTTGCATATTCGCTTTCCTGCAATAACAGCTGCGCAAGGCGGGCGTCAAACTTTTTATTGAGTATGGTATCCATGCACCACAATACCTGCGAGAACCTCTTGCCCATCAGTTCGTTCGTAAAAGCAGAAACCGCAAGGGAATGCTCCGATAACCTTTTGTACGTTTCCGCCGGGATCAGGACAACCCGCGTATCCGTTTCGGCTCGCACAAAAACCGGATAATCAAAGCCGCTCAGCATACAAGAGGCGCTGAACAGGCAGACCTCTCCGCCTTCCAGCCGATACAGCGTAACTTCGCGCCCCTCTTCCGAAAGGGAATACGCGCGCAGTCTGCCGCGATCCACATAGATAAGCCCCGTACATTCTCCGCGAACGACCTCTTGCCCACGCAGAAACGTATGCTCCTGCAAATGCGTTTCTAAAATTGTTTTTTCCTCTGCCGAAAGTTTTGTGTAAAAAGGAAATTTTACCGCCTTCGCCTTCGTATCCTTATCGTCCGGCACTGCCTTCCTCCTCCGAAAAAAATCCGCGCCCTTACTTTTTGCAATGCTCTCCGCAGCCGCCCGTATGTCCGCCGCAGGAACGGCCCTCTTCGTGCGAATGCGCATGATGAGTGCAGTTTGCTTCGGCGTTTTGCTTTAACTGACCCTTTGCAAATTGCTCCGCCGCCTCGTCGGCGTTTCCGCTCAGGCCTCCGTATACGGCTATGCCTGCTTCGCCGAGCGCCGCGACCGCGCCGCCGCCGATCCCGCCGCACAGCAGCGCCGAAACGCCCCGCTCTTTTAAGAGATTTGCCAATGCGCCGTGTCCCGTGCCGTTCGTCGAGATCACTTCAAAAGAAAGTACTTTTCCGCCTTCGATCTCATACAATTTAAAATATTCGCTGTGCCCGAAATGCTGAAAAATCTGTCCGTTTTCATACGTTGCCGCAATTTTCATAAAAACCCCTCCTGCTTTTGCTTTGTCTTTTTTCATCGGATATTGTACTACCCTTTTTTCCCTTTGTCAAGAAAGATTCTCTTAAAAAGCAAAACCTTTGCCAGCGCTTATGCTTTGCACAAAAACAAAAAGTTGCCGCACCGCTTCAAACGTAAAAACGACCCTTTTTTGGCTCTTCCCATTCAGAAAAAACGCTTAAATCAAACATATCAAAAGTGAAAACTTATATAATTGACCAATATAAAAAAAGAAAAGCTGAAAAAGGACAAAGGCAAGAAGAAGCGAAACAAAAGCGTATAGAAGAATTACAAAAAGAACTTAACGAATTAAAGAAAGATGAACCATAAAAGGACGGCAAGGAACCGTCCTTTTTTATATTGCAATGTCTTTCGCACACTCCTTTTTTTATCCATAGATTTGCTGCCCGATACGCCTTTTCGAGCGCTTGCCATACCGATTTATATATCCTTGATCGTTTGCTCGTTTGAATGGTATTTGCTTTTTCAATATGCGCCGAAAGTTTGTAAAAAATTTCTGCGCTGCGCCGTTATGATTTTTCCGCTCTTTTTTAAAGTTCAATTCTTTTTGCTGTGCGGCTTAAAGATAAGCGCTACCAAAAATCCGAATACAATGGCCGCTGTGATCCCGGCGCTTGCCGAAGAGATCGCGCCCGTCAACGCACCGAAAAAGCCTTCCTGCGCGCCGCGCATCGCTCCGTGTGCGAGCAGATATCCGAAGCCGCAGATCGGAACGGTCGCTCCCGCTCCCGCAAAATCGACCAAATACTGATACAGTCCCAACCCCTGCAAAACTACGCCGGACAACATAAAAAACACTAAAATTTTTCCGCTCGTCAGTTTTGTTATATTGATGATGATCTGCGCAATCATACATATTGCGCCGCCGACAGCAAACGCCTTTATAAACATCAACAAAATTTCGAGATATTTTTCCATTTTATTCCCTTTAAAATATCCTTTTACGGTATTTTTATCTGCAAGCCGTTTTCTTTTTTGCCCTTTATGGTCAAAAAATTTCATAGCCTCTGTCTTTTTTTGGTCCGTTCTTCTAAATCTGTCCTTCCGCACAGCGCTCGATGGCAACGGCGTGCGCGACGCCGGGGATCGTCTCGCCCTGTCCCGAAGAAACGGTCGACAGCAGCGCGCCCGTTGCGACAAACAAAACTTTTCGTATCGAACCGCCGCGCCGTAATTTATCGTAAATATATGAATTTAAAACGACGGCGCTGCAACCGGCGCCGCTTCCGCCCTGAAATTCGTCCTCGATCACTTTATAGACGATCTCGCCGCAGTCGACATGATTTTCAAAGATATCCTCCCCTTTTTCCCAAACGAGGTCCTTCACGATCCGACTGCCCAGCGCCCCCAGATCGCCCGTCAAAATCAGATCGTAATACGACGCCTCTCTCCCCGTATCCTTTAAATGCGTCAAAATAGTGTCCGCCGCCGCAGGCGCCATCGCCGCGCCCATATTGTTCACGTCCGAAACGCCGTAATCGATCACCCGTCCGACCGTTCCGCAGGTAAGATACGGCCCCTCGCCCGTTTTGGAAATCACGGCGCTGCCTGCACCCGTAACCGTCCACTGCGACTGCGGCGGACGGGTATTCCCCAGCTCCAAAGGAAACCGATACTGCCGCTCCGCCGATGAAAAATGACTGCCCGTCGCCGCAACGACATTCTGCGCATATCCGCCGTCCACGAGCATTCCGCCCAGCAACAGGCCTTCGCTCATTGTGGAACAGGCGCTGTAAATTCCCAAAAACGGCAAACCCGTTTCCCGCGCCGTAAAACTTGCGGAAATGATCTGATTGAGCAGATCTCCCGAAAGCATCACGTCGATCTCATTTTGGCGCAAATGCGCCTTTGCAATGCTTCGCTCCAATGCCCAAAGAAGCATCTTCCGCTCCGCACGCTCAAACGTACACTCGCCGAACATATCGTCCTGCAAGGGATAATCCACATAGTCCCCCAAAATCCCCGCGCTCTCTTTGGGACCCGCCACCGTCGCCGTCGCTATGATCTTCGGGCGGTTTTTAAAAAATACCGTATGCCCCTGTTGCATTTTTTTGTTTCTCCGTTTTTCTTTCCTCTTTACAGTTTGTCCTTGCCTTCAAAAAATATTCTGCCTCTTTCCCGCCTTTTCTGCTCCAAAACGAAAAATAGTGCGTAAATTTCTGCTGCATGGTAACTTTTTGTATTTAAATCATTTTTAAACGTTTTTCCTGCGCATCAAAGCCGTTTAAAACGGATTGCTCTTTATCTTTTTCCGTAAAAAAGGCCGGGAAGCGCAATGTTTTTGCGCTTCCCGGCTTTCCTTTCATTCTTCTTGTCTTTTTCTGAAAACAGCGTTTTTTCCGTCTATTTTGCAAATTCCAAAAGCCGCTTGCGGAAGTAGACATAATCATCAAATTCCACTTCTTCCGGCACACCGTGATCGCAAGTCGGGATGTAGCCGCCCCGTTTTTTCATGACGGGAAGGATTCGGTCGATCTCCCGATCGATCGCCTCTTTCCCCGCCGCGATGATCCGCTTGTCAAATCCGCCGGAAATGAGAATATCCGGATGCTTCTTGCCCAGCTCCACAACATCGGACCCCGATGCCACTTCAAACGGCGAAAAATAATCAAAACCGATACTCTTATACAGATCGATCACCGTAGCGATCGCGCCGTCCGTATCGACCTGTAAATGAAAGCCCTTTCCGTTTTGCCGCCGCTTTACGTTTTGAATGAGCTGCTGATAATACGGAAATAAAAACTCGCGGATCATATCATGCGAAATGAGGCTGGAAACATTGTAACAAATATCTTCCCCGATAAACATTTCGTCGAGCGAAATAACCTGCTGCTCCCGCTCTATCACCTTGTCCGCAAGGTTGAGCCATGTTTCCATGCACGAATGGATCAGCTCCGGCTCATCGTAAAATTTGAGCAACAACGTTTCCGCGCCCATGAGCGAACGCAGATACATGAATCCGCCTACCAGATTTTGCACGATAAACTTGCCTTTCGCCTTTTCGGCCGCGGCACTCTGCAAAAGCCCGTCCATCGAAGCGTACCGCTCCGGAACGGAAGGGTCCAGCCGCCACTTGACCTCTTCCTCCCACGTGCGCATATCTTTTACCGGATGTTCGAGATACTCCGGCATAAATCCGCTTCTTCTGCCTTTAAAGTACAGGACATGCCGCCCCGCAAAATCCCGCACAACTTCATAATCACCGCGGTCTTCCAAAACTTTTTCGCTGAAACCGGGACAAAAAGCAGCTTCGCACCAACCCAGCGTCCATAACGTGAAAATGCCCGGTTCGTCATAGCCGCAGATTTTATCTAAATCTGTATCTTCTTTAATATAGCCCTGGCTCTTCCACTTATCCAGCGTATAAAAGCCGAATTCCTTCATAATGATCGGCGCATCCGGTTTGTGCGCATAAAACGCCTTATATTTTTCAACTGACGTCATATTTTCCTCCGAATCCAAGACCTGTTCGTTTTTTATCCTATCAATATTATAGCGGTTTCTGTCTGTTATGAAAATAAATTTTTTTGCATATTTGATATACTTTTCGGAACAAATCTGGTATAATAGACGCATGATAAATTCTCTCAGTACAATCGATACGCCCTTTGCATCGCCGCACTGCACCGTCAAAAAAATCTGGAAAGTTTGCGCCGACTCTACCTATCGGATCAAAAGAAGCCATCCCGATATTGAAAACTTCGTCGCCCTTTTTACTTTGTCCGGTACAGGCGAAGTAAGGACAAAGGGGAAAACGATCCGAGCCGCACAATCTACCCTGTACCTTCTGCGAAACGAAGAGATCCTGTCCTATCAGACCGAAAAAGAACAGTGGCAATTTTATTGGGTGGAGTTTACCCTCGACACCCCCTTTCTTCCGTTTGAAAGCGAAATATCTCTTTCTAATCAATCGGACATCGCAAAGACGCTCTCCGACTGTTATGCGGAGTTGGGACAAGCGCATAGCGCACAGCTCTCTTCCTGCCGCTTTTCCCTGTTGCTGCTGACTTGCCTGAAAAACCGTTACCAGACAAACGTTTCGTTTAAACAGCAACTACTGGAAAATACGCTTTCCTATATTACACAAAATATCCATCGGGACATAAAAATCAGCGAACTTGCCGAAAAGCAAAACATTTCGCCGCGCTATCTCAATAAACTCTTTCAGCAGGAACTTTCCGTCTCGCCCAAAGAATACATTTTAAATTTAAAAATGAGGGCCGCAGAAGATCTGCTTCTGCACACCGACATGAAACTATATACCATCGCACTGTCTTTGGGATTTGAAAATCAATATTATTTCAGTCGGATCTTCAAAAAATATTTTGGAAAATCTCCCTCTTCTTTTCGGCCTACCTTTTCAAAAAATTAAAGACAAAAGTTTTCATGCTCTTCCCTATTTTCCCTGCCCATCGATCAGTATAATCCCGTTTCGCAAAAATACAAGAAAGTTTTCGTCGGATCATAAAACCGATCTAAAAGCGGCCGACGGCTTTCTTTTTTAAGATCGCCTGCAATATCACGAAAGCATCCCGTTTAAGCGTCCGTATAGCGGCTGTACGGCAACAATCATGCGCCGTCAAAAACACTTACGGATCCCGCATCCTATCGGCGCGCTTCTGCGCAAATTCAATTTTATACAACACAACGCGGCGAAATTTTTCGCCGCGTCGTTTTTGATTTATGCGCTTTTCTGCCGACGGGTTATTTGCTCTGCGTGTTTCCCTAAGGGTTGTTTTTCTTTATTTCCTTTCTCCCGCGTTGTATTGCTAAACGCCGCGCGGCATCTCTCTGCTTAATTTGCGCGTACCGTATCGGCAAGTTTTTAGATTCTTCGGGGTAAAACAACGGTACTTTGTCAATTTTTCCTGCTCCAATTTCTCGTGAAACAGAATATACCGCTCTCCCCTCACCGTTTGAAACGTCAAAATCCCTTGCTCTTCCGAATAAAATACCGGGTTTTGTCCGGAATCTTCCAACTGCACCTTTCCTTCACCAAAGACATTCCAAACACGGCACGTTGCGCCTTTTAAAGAAACAATAGAAATGTATTTTATTTTTCCCCCTGCCATTTCGCTCGTAACGCGAAATCCGCCCTTTGCATACAGCGTAAAAGCCGTGTTGTCCCATCTCGAAGCAGGCACTGCCGGAAAAACGCGTAAAACATTGTCATAGCTTTGCAGAAGCATTTCATTGAGAGTCGTCGCGAGGATCCCGTTAAACTCCGTATAAAAGATTTTATCCCAAACGGAACTTTCCTTTGCGTCGAACCGCGTCATTCCGTTGGAAAACACTTGAAACCGTTCAATTCCTTTGAGTAAATTCGTAAAGGTCTCTTCTCCCAAGCCCAACCGCGCTGATACGATCGTTTCCGGAGACCAGCCGTAGCGAAGAGGTTCTTGCCGCGCAAAATACGTTTGAAGCGCCGCGGCATAATCCGAAGCCGCTATGCCCGTCAAACCATAGGGGAAAATACATTCCGTTTCGGGATTGTCCGCATTTTTCCGATCCGCGGGATCATATTTCGCCGCCGGAAGATATTTTTCGCCGTCAGAAGGCAAATCCGTGAGATTTTCTGAAAACTCCTTCCACATCGCA
Source organism: uncultured Bacillota bacterium (assembly GCA_949283775.1). Lineage (GTDB taxonomy): Bacteria > Bacillota > Clostridia > Christensenellales > Borkfalkiaceae > Borkfalkia. The sequence continues at coordinate 2,771 of CASDTU010000085.1, read as the reverse complement.
ACCGTTTCGGCATCGGCATTTATCTTGTCCTGCACGGACAGTAAAAATTTGAGCGTCGCGCGGCATCCCGCCACCGCGTCCGCCGCGTCCGATACGTTCCACCACTGTTCTCTGCCGTTACTGGGCGTAAAATGATATTTTCCGTCCGCACCCTTTACGCCCGCATAGCTGTATAAAAAATCGATAACGCCCTTCATCAAAGGATATGCCCTTTCCCGTAAAAAAGTTTCGTCCAGCGTATATTCGTAATACCACTGATAAAGAGCCGCGATGTCCGTACCTGTACTCAAAATTAAAAACACGTATTGATTTTCCATGGCACCGCTGCCGTCGTATTCCATCGTCTCGGGGAATTTGACGCCCCGGATCTCCTTCGCGGGAAACTGCGGCCAGCCCTGCGATTTCGGAACTTCTTCATACGGTCCTCCCGCCTGAAATTTTGCCGGCGTCTCCCGTTCCGTGCGTTTTAAAGCCCCCGAATAATATCGGAAATACGGCTCCATCAAATCAAATTTCCCCGCAGACAACAGCGGCCAATACATGGCGCGCGTGTTCCAATTCCAATATCCGCTGCCCCATTCTCTGTAATCTTTGTCGACATTCCATATCCCTCCGTTAAATTTAAAAGGATACGCACCGCGCGCGCCGCTCGCCGTCAGATACAGATCAAAATACCAAAGCCCTTCCGCATAATCCGCTTCTGCGTCCCCCGTTCCGCCGCGCGACAGAGACAAAAACGAATCGCTGAAATAATGATGCCACCACCGCATATGTTTCTTTTTTAAACCTTCATAACCGTGTTTTTGCACGATGGATTGCAGGTCATAGATCTTCCGATAATTTTCATATCCGACCGCACTGAGAATGTATATTTCAATGCTGCGGTATCCATTGGATTGTAATGACAAAGCGGCTTTCCTCTGCATCGTATTTAAACTGCCGCGCATCGTTTTTTCCGGAATAAACACGGCCATTGTAAATCCGTTCTCGCTTTTCCCGGCTTTATACTTTTCCGTTATAAACAGCAGGTTCTCTTCCGCGTCAATATGAAACTCCGGATTTCTGTTTTCCCAAATAGAATATTCCAAAAAAGGTTTTTCTCCGGAGTTAGTCCATTGATATTGAATCGCGAGAATGTCGGCGCTTTCCGTTGCGGAATAGACGAATGATTCTAAATCCACATAGCTTTTATCCAAACCAGCGTGCATCTTCAAAATCGCATCGTAAAGAGAAAGCGTCTGCTGAAATTCCGCCTTGCCGTCATAATATCTTGCCTGACTGCGGATCCGCACTTCGCCCATGGAAGGCAGCGTTTCCAGCCCGCCGCACGTACCGCTGTTGGGTACATTTCCGAATATATTCGACCTGCCTAATTTAAAAACCAGATTCTTCGGCTCCTGATAAACGAGCGCACCCATAACGCCGTTCCCCAAAATTGCGCCATCCTGCGCCTTGACGGGAAACTTCGTTATTTTCATTTTCCTCTCATCCTTTTTCTTTTTTTTGCTAATAAATGGAATTTTGCATCAGAAATTTCTGATGCAAAACGGGCATGCCCGTTTTGACCGAATTTTTCATCGTTTGTGAAATGATTCGATTTTTTACCGAATCTTTTTTTTCGCTCCCTATATTATTCTATTTCGCTTTACTTTTCAAGACATATTTAGTATACTTTATAGACAAAAGTTAAGATATTGGGAGGGCTGTAATATGATTTATTATGAGAAAGAGAGATCGGGAAAAAACGATTATCTCTACAATCAATACGACGTAAATTTAAATTTCAGTATGCACCTTCACAACAACTTTGAATTTGTTTACGTGTATGAAGGCGAAATGAAAATCACGATCGAACAGCAAACATATAGCCTGACACAGGGCAAAGGCTGCCTGATTTTACCCAACCAGATCCACAGCTATGCGACGCCGGAATATTCAAAATCCTATCTCTGCGTCTTTTCCAACAATTATATCGGCTCGTTTTATCTGAACGCTACGAACTTTATTTCCGATTGTCCCGTCTTTGCTTTTGACCGCCCGGAGCTGATCGATTTGCTTTCTAAACCGAATTTGAACAAATATCTTTTAAAATCGATCTTTTATTATATCGTCGGTTTATTTGACAGCAACAGCCATTATTTGACAAAAAACAATACAAATCGCGACTTAATCAGCAAAATTTTGAATTATATTGAAAATAACTATCTCCATAACATTACTCTTCTCTCCCTGTCCAAAGAATTGGGCTATGACTATAATTATCTTTCCAATATCCTGAGCCAGCAACTCAACATCCGCTTTCTGTCCCTGATCAATGAATACCGAATCAATCACGCCAGGCATCTGATTCAATCCACAGATAAATCCATAACGCAGATCGCCATTGAGAGCGGCTACGACAGCATTCGGACGTTTAACCGAAATTTTATCGCGCTCGTCGGTATGTCACCCTCCGATTTCAAGAAAAACTCTAAATAATACAAACGACGCCCTCCTGTACGTTTTTGTCCGTACAGGGGGGCGTTTTCATATCCGCACCGCCAATTCCAGATCTTGATATTATAGTTAAAATTTAACTTTTTTACCCGCTTTTTTACCTCTTTCTCGCTTCGTGCGATCTGCCGCCGTCTTTCCCTTTTCCGCCCTTTGCTGCGGCAAAGGTTTTTTCTTCTTTTGCAGAAGGGCCTCTTCTTTGGTGGGTTTTATCAGACAATTTTCCCCAAACCCGATCAGATCTTCCCTGCCGGCTTCCAAAAGCGCTTCTTTGACCA
>CASDTU010000084.1 GCA_949283775.1 uncultured Bacillota bacterium | reverse complement strand
GCTCGCGAGCGTTATCAATAAATTGACGATAGAAAACTGCAGGGAAAAGATCTGCGACATGACCTGCACGCAATTATAGATGGGGATCAAAAACGCCGCATGCGAGTTTGCTCCGACATGAAAGAGCATGGAAGAAAGTCCGATCAGCATAATGAGGATCATCAGCGGCACCGCAAGGGTCGTCGCTTCCTTTACGCTCTTTGCGAACGAGGAAAGAATCGATATGAGCGCCACGATCAACAGCACCGCCGATATCATCACAAAAAACAGCGCCACGTATTGCCCGAACGTGTACGAGGAAAGCGCATCTCCGATACTTCCGCCCATCAGCTTCGGCATCGATAAGAACGTTCCGATAAAGGAGCTGACCGCCGAAAGAGTGGAAAGAACCGAAAGGGACAAAATTTTCCCGACGACCAATTCGCTCCGCTTGATGGGAGTTACCAGCAATGTGGCGATCGTGCCGCGCTCCTTCTCCCCTGCGATCGATTCGGGCGCGATCCCCATACAGCCGCTGTATAAAAACGTCAAAATCAAAAAGGGCAAAAGCATCGCATAATACGAAGCCGTGGCTTCCTCTGCCGAAGAAAGATTTCCACCCGCAAGCAAATTTACGTCAAAGCGGTTGCTCACGCTGTCTTCGAGCGCGTCAAAAATCGCGCTCATCGCCGAAAACGCCGAAGAGGAAGACGTAGACGCGGAATCGTACCAGATCTCCACATTCGGAGCCTGCCCCGGCGGCGCATATGTCCCCGACGCGAGGAGTGCGTCAAAATTTTCCGGCAACAGGACGAAAAGATCGATCTTCCCCTGCCGAACCTCTTCCTTGACGGACTCCGCGTCCGAAGCGGACACTTCCGTTACCGCAAACGCCGTTCCACCGTCCGCCTTCAAGATCTCCGCTACTGCTTCGGACGGATTGGCGATCGCCACGGTATACGTCTTGTTTTCGTCGTAAAACGCGCTGCCGAGCAGCGTGTAGAGCACAAAGATCAAGATCCCCGGCAGCAAGAGCGTTCCGATCACGAGGCGCTTGTCCTTAAAAAATCGCGCAAATTCCTTTTTGATAATCGTCAAAACGTTCTTCATACGCCGCCCACCGTCTGCTGATAAATATCAAAAAACGCATCTTCCATCGTCTTGCCGCCGCACACTTCCCTTAAAAGACCTTCCCGCACCATGCGCCCGTCCAAAATGATCCCGACGCGGTCGCACAATTTTTCCACCAAGGAAAAAATGTGCGTCGACACGATGATGCTCTTTCCGCTTTCTTTCAGCTCTTTTAAAAAATCCGTAACCACTTTTGCCGTCAATACGTCCAGACCGTTCGTGGGTTCGTCGAAGACGATCACGGACGGATCGTGTACGATCGAGATGACGAGAGAGGTTTTTTGCTTCATACCCGTCGACAGATCCCCCACTTTGACCTGCGCAAACGAATCGATACCGAATTTTTTAAACAAAAATTGTTTTTGTTCGGCGATCTTCTCTTTCGAAAGCCCGTGCAGTTTGCCGAAAAAGTCAAACAGATAATCGGGCGTGAAAAAATCCTCCAATTTCAGTTCGCTCGTCAGAAAACCGATATTTTTCCGAACCAGCTCCGGCTGCTGCGCCACGCTGTACCCCATCACCTCCACGTCGCCGCTGTCCGCCCGGATCAGCGTCGATAAGATCCGAAGCATCGTCGTTTTGCCCGCGCCGTTCGGACCCAAAAGGCCGTAGATCTCCCCTTCGTACGCGGTAAAGGAGAGGTGATCGAGAGCAACTTTCTTTCCCGTAGGGCTCTTTTCTATCATTTTTTGCTTTGCCGAGAGCTTAAACGTCTTGCAAACGTTTTCCGCCCGTATAATTTCCCGCATTGGATATCTCCGCTTTTTTCTACTTATTATACTATACCGCCCGGCAAGTGTCAAATTCCGAAGGTACGTTTTTTTCATTTCCGTCCTCCGTTTCCTTGCACCCCTTCCGATTTTTTCTTTTTCCTACTCCAAAACCGATTTCTCCGCTGACATGCCCCTGTCTTTTATTTGACTAAATACATACGATGGCGTATAATATTTTAGCTGAAATCTACATAAAGAAGGTATACAAATGCTTGAGCTGAAAAATTTGACGAAAGTCTACAAGACAAAAGGCGGCGCACAGGTCCGCGCTTTGGACGACGTTTCCCTGCTCTTTGAAGAAAAAGGCATGGTCTTCCTGCTCGGAAAATCCGGAAGCGGCAAATCCACCCTGTTAAACCTCTGCGGAGGCTTGGACAATCCCGATTCGGGCGAGATCATCATCAAGGGCAAGAGCAGCAAGAACTTTTCGCAATCGGATTTCGACAGTTACCGCAATACGTTCGTAGGTTTTGTGTTCCAGGAATACAATATCCTCAACGAATTTACCGTCGAAGACAATATCGCTTTGGCCCTGGAGCTGCAAGGGAAAAACAAGAACAAAAAAGAAGTTCAAAACATTCTTGCGCAAGTCGAAATGGAGAATTTCGCAAAGCGTAAACCCAATACCCTGTCCGGCGGACAAAAACAGAGAATCGCCATTGCAAGGGCGCTCGTCAAAAACCCCGAGATCATTATGGCGGACGAGCCGACCGGAGCACTCGATTCCAATACCGGAAAACAGGTCTTCGATACTTTGAAAAAACTTTCGGAAAAGAAACTCGTCATCGTCGTATCGCACGACCGTGAATTTGCGGAGATCTACGGCGACAGAATCATCGAACTGAAAGACGGAAAAGTCATTTCCGACGTCACGAAGACAAAGATCGCCGCGACACCTTCCAGCGACAATATTTCCTTTATCGGCGAGGATACCATTTCCATTAAAAAAGGCGCAGACCTGAGCGAAGCGGACCTGAAAATCGTGCGCAGTTTTCTTTCCAAAGCACAAGAGGACGTTTTGATCTCCTGCGGAAAAAAAGAAATCAAGGACTTTAAAAAAGCTGCCCGTATCGATGAAAACGGCGCACGGGAATCCTTTAAAGATACCGACCAGGATTCCTACGAAAAGAAGAAGTATACCCCCGAAGATTCCAAATTTATCCGCTCGAAACTCCCCGCGCGCCACGCGATCCGCATCGGCGCGAGCAGTATGCGCGTAAAGCCCTTCCGCCTGTTCTTTACCATCTTTCTCTCCTTTGTCGCGTTTACCATGTTCGGATTGTTCTCCACTTTAACCTTTTACGACGAAAAGAGCGTTTCGCTCGAATCCTATATGCAATCGGGATATGAATTCATTCAGGTCCAGAAGCGATACAACGTCAAGCAGACCAATTATGAATATAACGAGCCGCAATATTCCTATACCTATGCGGAATCCACACTCTTTACGCCCGATGATTTTCAAACCTTTTCGCAAAAACTTGGAAACGTTACCCCGCTTTTGAACTTTTCTACTTCCGGCGGCTCAAACGATCGCAGTTTTCAGATCATCAATACAAACATCTCGCAATCGGGTACTTCGTATTACAAAAACTACTTGCAAAACTTCGGCGAGATCACTCAAAACAACATCGATTTTTGGCAAAGCCGGCTCTTGACCAAGGAGACGGACCTTTCCGCTCTGCAAAGCAATGAAATCATCATTTCCTCTTATTTCTTTGACTCGCTGAAAAATTATAAACTGCTGGAAGTCAATTCGTCCACAGAGATCCGTTTACAAAACTACGACGACTGCATCGGGAAAGTCCTCGATGTGTCCACAAACAACAACTCCGACATCCTCTTAACCATCAAAGGCGTCTATCAGCTCGATTTGCCCCAAAAATACGACACGCTCAAGGAAGAAAAGAACGGCATGGATTATTCGCTCATCAACTCTTTGGGCAATGACTTGAAATACGGGCTCTATCAAACCGCTCTCGTATCAGATACCTTTTACGATACATATATCTCTGCTTTCGGTATCGGTTCCGAAAATAACTATTCTTTTACCTATCTCAACAGAGGAATCGCGATCGACTTGGCGCAAGGCGAAGAGCTTCCTTACGGATCGTTCGTCTCTATGGGCTCTTTCTACGAAATCGGAAAACTCTCCGGCGACAAAGATCAACCGCACGAAGTTTTCTTCTTTGATGAAGGCAAAACGTCTCTTTCAAGCAATGAAATCGTTCTCCCCTTCTATATCGTTCAGGATATTCTGCAATCGGCGGCCAATGAAATTTCCAACACGTTGTCTGAAATGGAGGAATATGACCAGGCGGATGAGTTCAATACGAAATTTTCTAGAGCAAACAAAATTATCACCAATGGGTATTATTGGGATGATTCCGGAAACAACGTGATCCCGACCAAAGAAGAAATCGAACAGGCACAGCAGCTGATACGAGATATCATTGACAATAAAGACGGACTTTTGGATGTCCCCGTTTCGTTCGGCAAGATCGTGATCAAGACGGATGAAGGTTCGACGCTCCGCAATGATTTTACCATACAAGGTTTTTATTACGGCGAAATAATGCAGAAGTATCAATTGGTATTTTTCAGCGCAGCAGACCACGATTCTATCGTGCAGGCCATAAACAACAGCAGCGATTTTTATACCAAATACGAAACAAATTATAGCAAGCCGGCGGACGCGCGTTACTGCGCCTTATCAATGCCCTTACCGGAGCGTCAAGATATGTCGGACCTGTTAAACGGGGAAAGAAATGTAGCCGCCGACGACTCTTACTATGTATTGGTATCATCCATTTCGGATAATCTCACTACCGTCAATCAGATGATCGAAATACTCGAACAAGTATTCTTATGGGTCGGCGTCGTGATGGCAGTCTTCTCCATGCTCCTTCTGTTCAACTTCATCTCCGTTTCCATCACGCATAAGAAGAAAGAAATCGGAATTTTGCGCGCCGTCGGCGCGAGAAGCACGGACGTGTTTAAAATCTTTTACAGCGAATCCGCCATCATTTCCTTCATCTGCTTTGTCCTTGCGATGGTCGCGAGCTTCATTCTCTGCAACGTTTTGAACACACAGCTTGCTCCGCAGCTCGGCGCGGCGATCTTTGTCTTCGGCCCTTATTCCTGGCTGTTCCTGCTCGGTATCGCCGTCGTTACTTCCTTCATCGCAACTTTCCTGCCCGTTTACAGCATTGCGAAGAAAAAGCCCGTCGAAAGCATCCGCGCCCTGTAAAAAGGCGTTCTTTCATTCAAAGTCAATGCCGAACCTGTACCGTTTTATCAAAAAACGTTACGTTCAAATACCGGCATATGTTCAAAAAAAACGGTATACTTAAAGCCGGCGCGAAGCAAATTCACTTTGCTTCGCGCCGGCTTTTATTTTATCCCGTTTTTCTCCTCCGCACATCCGACAGACAAAAAAACGTTCCGCAATTTTTTACCGAAACGCACAAACGGGCAGCGAAACAAAATTTGTTTCGCTGCCCGCTCTAAACTCCATCAAACATTTTTGTAGCGGAGGACACTGTTTCCGTCAAAACTTTTTCGGTCTTTTCTTCCCCCAAACTCAAAGCACTTTCGAGAGAAAATCTTTCAGCCGATCGTTCTTGGGATTTCCGAAAATTTGTTCCGGAGGCCCCTGCTCCTGGATTTTACCGCCGTCCATAAACAGGACGCGGGTCGCAACTTCCCTCGCAAAGCCCATTTCATGCGTGACGATGACCATCGTCATGCCGTCGTCGGCAAGCTCTTTGATGAGCGCAAGCACTTCTCCCACCATTTCCGGATCGAGCGCACTCGTCGGCTCGTCGAACAGCATCACCTTCGGATTCATCGCCAATGCGCGTACGATCGCAATGCGCTGCCTCTGTCCGCCCGAGAGCGTAGAAGGATAAACATTCGCTTTGTCGGCAAGTCCGATCCGACCCAAAAGGCGCATGGCGTTTTCCTTTGCCGCTTCCTTGATTTCTTTTGCAGAAGTCGTGATCGGCAAAAGCTCTTTCTTTTTCCCTTTTGCGCGGAACACGTTCCCAACTTTTGTAAAAAAGTTTTTCCGCTTGACCTTTTTCAGATCCTGCAATCCGACATGGACGGGCGCCAACGTAATATTTTTCAACACATTCATGTTGTTGAACAGATTGAACTGCTGAAATACCATACCCATTCGGCGGCGCTGCAAATTGATGTCCACTTTTAAATCGCAAAGATTTGCGCCTTCAAAATAAACCGCGCCGCTCGTGGGATCTTCCAAAACGTTCAGACAGCGCAAAAACGTGCTCTTGCCGCTGCCCGAAGGCCCGATGATCGCGACCTTCTCTCCCTGCTCGATCTTTTCGGATATATCGTCCAAAACGAGCAGATCGCCGAATTTTTTTGTCAGATGTTCCACTTCCAGCATGGCGCGCCCTTGCTCTTGCGGCTCTTCCTGTGAAACGAGGGACTGCGTTTTAATTTCTTCGTTCACTCTTGCGCATCCTCCTTTCCACGAAACGTATGATAACCGTCATCAAAATAACGAGTACTAAATAGACCAAAGCAAGGAAGAGATACGGCACAATAAAATCATACGTTGCTCCCGCAATCGCCGTAAACGCCGCATTCAGATCCATCGTTGCGACATAACCGGCGACCGAAGTATCCTTTGTCAAAGCGATCAGTTCGTTTCCGAGTGTCGGAACGACGTTTTTGATCGCCTGCGGAATGACGATTTTGAGCATCGTCGTCGTATACGACAAACCGACCGTCCTTCCCGCTTCCATTTGTCCGATGTCGACCGACAGAATGCCGCCGCGCATGATCTCGGCCACATAGGCGCCGCTGTTCAATCCGAAAACGATCACGGCTTCCAACAGCGAATCGATCTGAATCGCACGAAAAATCACATAGTGAAAAATCAGCAGCTGAACGATGATTGGCGTGCCGCGGAAAAGGCCTGTATAAGCGTCGCCGACAACAGAAATTGCTTTGGCAACTTTGTTTCTGGATCCGGCCACTTTGACGGCGGCCACAATAGCGCCGATGATAATACCGATGATTAAACCTGCGACCGCTATGATCAACGTATTCCGTAAACCCGTGATCACATTTTTATAACCGCCGTAGGTGATCAGATATTTGAAAAAAACTTCCAGTTTATGGCCCATTTCGCCTATCCCTTACACTGTTTTAGTTGTTGACGTTGTGAACGGCTACCGTCAAAGGATCTTTATCTGCGCAAACCAGATCAATCTTACCGTTTGCAAGATCCTGTACTGCCGTAGCAACCGTTTTATACTGCGCCGTGGTAAATTCGTATCCTTCGTATCCGAAACTTTCATTTCCCGTCAGATAGAAATATCCCGTTTGTCCCTCTGCCGCTCCGGCTTTGATATCCTTTAATCCGCTCAATACTTCTATAACGTCTTTTTCGCTCTTGCAATCGTCAAAGCGATCGTCGTCGATCGCAACGGCAATCCTCTGCGTCGTATCATAGTAAGGTTCCGAAAAATCGACGACGGCTTTCCGCTCATCGTTGATCGTCAGTCCCGCAAGAGCAATATCCGCATCGCCGCTTTCAACGGCAGGAACAACCGCCTTGAAGTCGGAATAATGCACAACAACCAATTCTTTATCCAATTCCGCCGCAATGATCTGCGCGATACGCATATCGATTCCGCCGTACGTATCCCCTACAATATACTCAAACGGCGCAAAATCTGCGTTCGTCGCAACGACCAACTCGTTTTCAGCGCCCGTAGGCGTTTTCTTTACCTCGCCCATGCTGATCGTTTCTTGTTTGAGCAATGCGTCCATCTCTTCTTCATAGATCGCCTGATACGTCACTCTTTTACCGTTATACTCGATCCCATCATCGCTTTTCAGCTCTGCGATAATTGCGTCGATCGATTCTTTCAGATCCGTATTCCCTTTTTTGATCGCTACGCCGTATTGCTCGGATGCCAGATCGAACTCAATGATCTTGACTTTCGGTTCACTTTTGCCGCACGCAGCCAACGAAACCGCAAATACGGCAACCAGCATGATGGCTACAAGAGCCGCGAAAAACTTTTTCATACCTGTATACCTCTTAAAAAATTTTTTCCTTTTGCGCCTTTTCGAATCCCGACAGCGTTTCTTGTTTACTGCCTGAACTCTCTTTTCTTTTTTGCCTGTTTATCATATCATTTCAAGCCGAAAAATGCAATCGTTTTTATTGCGTTTTTAATTTTTATGCGCTTTATTCGCTGTCCGCGCATAATTTTTCTTCTTTTTGCATGACCTGCACCATATATTCCGCATATGCGCCCGCGATGTTTACGCCCGTTACGCGCTCCGCTTCGTTAAACAGTGCGTTTGAATTGACTTCACACACATACGGAACGCCCCCTTCGTCCAACAAATCTACGCCGCAGTAATCCAAGCGCAAAATTTGCGCGCACCGCTCCGCCGCGCGCAGAAATTCTTCCGACAGTTCCGCTTTATACCCCTTGCCGCCCGCTTCGATGTTCGATCGGAAATCCCCTTCGTTTTTGCGTTTCATGCCTGCGATCGCTCTTCCGCCCACGACGAGCACCCGATAGTCTTCCCCGCTCTTTCCTAGAAATTTTTGAAACAAATGGGGCTGTATCCGAAATTCTTCCGCAACCGAAACGAGTTCCTCTTTGTTTTGTATGAGCCGCACGTCCATGCCCCAGCTCCCGTAACTCTTTTTCGCGATCAGGGGAAATCCAAGTCTTCTTCCGATCTCGCTGAGCGCCTGCTCGGAAACGACGGCGTCCTTATAATAACAGAGCGGCGCAGGAAGCGTATCCGGCAAATTCAATCCCTTTTGGGCAAGCGCGATCGCCGTCAGCATCTTGTCGTCGCAAAGCTCCACTCCCTCTGCACAATTAAAGAGCCTTTTTCCCTTTTTTTCAAGCATGCGCGGCAAATATTTGTCCTTGTCAAGGTACACGCAAAAATCAAAATCTTCCGAAAGCGCAATCTCGTTTTTTGAAACGCTGCACAAAAAATTGCCGTTTTTTTCGATTTTTACTTCGACGCCGCGCCGATGCAATTCTTCCGCGATGCGCTCCGCCTGACGGATCATCCCCGCCTGCCGAATATAGGCATTCACCAGTACGATTGCTTTCATCTTAACTCCTCCGCCTCTGTATTTTTTCTTCCCGCGC
>CASDTU010000083.1 GCA_949283775.1 uncultured Bacillota bacterium | reverse complement strand
CTTTTCTGCGATATTTGGGAGCAAACACTATATGGTACTTGCAATTCCATTTCGTATGTGCTAAACTGTTTGTGGTATTAGATGAGTCTCTCATTTTAATATCCTCCGATTGTGTACTTTTTTCTGACTGGCAGGTCAGCTTTTATTTTACACAATCGGAGTCCTTTTTTCAAGACTCATCGGTTAACCTCTTTCCAACAACGCGACTATCGCGTGGTTTTTCTTTATATCAAAAAAAGCTCTCCGAAAATTCGGAGAGCTTTTACAAAAAACATTACTTGTTTTCTTCGTCTTTGGGTTCTTCGGGAGCTTCTTCGGGCTGAGCAACTTCTGCTGCAGCTTCCGCAGCCGCCTTTGCTTCCGCTCTTTCTTTGCGCTCTGCTGCGCGAGCTTCGCGGCGCATAGCTTTCTTTTCTTCTTTCGTAACGACTCTGTTCTTTTCGATAATAGCCTGCATTTCCTGCGGGGTCAGAGGAACGAACGAAGAAGATTCTTCGTTTTCCGGAGTGATCTCATATCCTTCGTCGCGAGCGAGCAAAGACATTTCCGTTGCGCCGTCAAACAGATGGATATGGTTCGCGTCCAAAGCAAGTTCCACGATCTCGCTGCGCGCTACCACGCTGCGGCTGTCGACTTTCGCGATCATGTTGGAAGAATCGCCGATAACATTGGAAACTTCTTCCCCTTCTTTATAATCGAGTTTGCAGTAGATCTGCGTCTCCGCACCGAGTTTTTCCACAACTTCGACAAACGCCTTGATGACCGTGTCGGGAGAAGCGGCGATAAAGCTCTCTTCTTCATGGATATCTTCCGGACGAACGCCGAGTACGACCGGTTTGCCGGTATTAAGGTAATCTTCGATATTGCGGATTCTCGCTGCGACCGTCTTCGGGAGCAAGATCTTGTTGTTTACGAATTCAACGTAAATTTTGGACTTTTCCTGCGTAAGCGTTGCAGGGAAGAAGTTCATCTGCGGCGTGCCGATAAAGCCTGCAACGAACTGGTTGATCGGATAATCATACAAGTTCTGCGGCGTATCCACCTGCTGCATGAAACCGTCTTTCATAACGACGATGCGCGTACCCATCGTCATAGCCTCGATCTGGTCGTGGGTAACGTAAATGAACGTCGTAGCAAGACGCGCGTGCAGTTTGGAAATTTCCGTTCTCATCTGCGCACGCAATTTCGCGTCCAAGTTGGACAGAGGTTCGTCGAGAAGGAATACTTTCGGCTCACGGACGATTGCACGACCCAAAGCAACACGCTGACGCTGACCGCCGGACAAAGCCTTCGGCTTACGGGTGAGGTAATCGGAGATACCCAAAATAGCCGCCGCTTCTTTAACGCGCTCATCGATAATCTGTTTGGGCACTTTGCGCAGTTTCAAACCGAACGCCATGTTGTCGTACACAGTCATGTGCGGATACAGTGCGTAGTTCTGGAACACCATTGCGATGTCTCTGTCTTTCGGCACTACGTCGTTGACGAGCTTGCCGTCGATATACAGTTCGCCTTTGGAAATTTCTTCCAGACCGGCGATCATACGAAGCGTCGTGGATTTTCCGCAGCCGGAAGGTCCTACGAATACGATAAATTCTTTATCTTTGATTTCCAAATTGAAGTCCGTAACGGCCGTAACGCCCGACGGATACACTTTGTAAATACCTTTCAATAAAAGGCTTGCCATGTTTTGTTCCTCCCTAACGATACTTTTTTTCGTTTATCATACATATTTTACACCATTTCAAAAAAAAACGCAATGGGCAATAATTACAAATTATTTCTTTGATTGTGTTAATTTTGCCCAACGAAAAAAGCCGTTTATCCATTTTTCTTTTTTCGGCGCTTGTATTTTAAGGTTTTTTCTGTTATAATACAGTTGCGGTACATAGTATGTACGAAAACCGCACATTTTATAAAAAAAGCAATTCGGAGCATCTGTATGGATATTAACCGCTATTCCCCCAAATTCAAGCTCAAACAGACGAATCTTCTTCGCCTTGCCGATCTGACGGCGGAAGAAATTTTTGAAATACTGTATGCCGCTAAATCCTTTAAAAAGAAATTCCGCGTCGGCGAAAATACGCCGATTTTGAAAAATAAAACCATCGCCCTTTTGTTCGGCAACGCTTCGACGCGCACGCGCGTTTCTTTTGAAATGGGCATTCGTCAGCTCGGCGGGGATTATCTGTTCCTGCCCAAAAACGAAACGCAGCTCTCCCGCGGCGAAAGCATAAAGGATACCGCCGTCATGCTCGGCAGATACGGCATTTCCGCCATCGTCCTGCGCGCGTTCAACGAAGAACAGCTGGCGCAATTCGCTTCGTTCAGCGAGATCCCCGTCATCAACGGGATCTCCGAGGAATCGCATCCCCTGCAAGTTCTCTCCGACCTGTTTACGATCTGGGAAAACAAAGGCAGGCTCGACAATCTTAAAATTGCCTATATCGGCGACGGAAACAACGTGGCAAATTCGCTCAGCATGGGCTGCACCACAGTGAATATGGATATCGCGATCGCAAGTCCGCACGGGTACAGCCCCGCAAAGAGCATTGTGGAACGCGGCATGCAATACAGCAACGTTCTGATCACCGACGATATCGCCGAGGCCGTGCGCGGCGCGGACGTCGTATATACCGACGTCTTTATCTCCATGAGCGACGAGGACGATGAGCGCAAGCGCGCAAAGCTGGCGCGCTACCGCGTGACGCAGGAAGTCATGCAGTACGCCAAAGAAGACGCCGTATTCATGCACTGCATGCCCGCGCACCGCGGCGAAGAGGTGTCGGCGGAAGTTTTGGACGGGCCGCAGTCGATCGTCTATACGCAGGCGGAAAACAGACTGCATATCAATAAGGCGGTCCTGGCGCTGTTGGTCAGCTAAGTTCTCGCGAATAAAAACGGCGCTGTTGCTCCCGCACGAGGGCGAAAAGCCGGGTCTTTCCTGAAAGAACGGAAGCCGGCGGAAAGCGGCCTTGAAAAAACCGCAATTTTTGCCGGTAAAAAATGCGGGCTGCGGCTTGAAAAGAAACTACATTGACGATTTTTTACGCGCGGAAAAATTTTTCCGCGCGTTTGCAAAAATTGAACGAACGCCTTTTCCATTCGCTCTGCCCGCCTTCGCGGCGTCTGTTTTGAAAAGCGCTCGGAAAAACAGACTAAAATTCGCTTCAAAAACAGCGTTCGGAAAAAAGAAAACGGACTGAAATTTACATCAAAGACTGCATACGGGGAAAAAAGAAAATGGAACATTCCTTACACGATTGCATTGAAAGCATATCCAAGATCATACGCATCGACAGCACACAGGCGGCGCCCCTTCCCTCCATGCCGTTCGGCAAAGGCGCGGCGGACTGCCTCGCATATTTTTTAAATCTCGCTCAAACGATGGGGTTTGCGACGAAAAATTATGACAATTATATCGGAGAAGTCCTGTTCGGAGAAGGGGAACCCTTCGCGATTTTATGCCATCTCGACGTCGTACCCGCAGGAAACGGCTGGACGTATCCTCCCTTCGGCGGCGAGATCCACGGCGGCAGGCTCTACGGCCGCGGCGCGATGGACGACAAAGGCCCCGCCGTCATTTGTCTTTACTGTTTAAAAGCATTGATGGACGAAGGCTTCTGCCCGGCAAGGACGATCAAACTGATCGTCGGCTGCAACGAAGAGAGCGGCTGGGAATGCATAGCGCATTATAACAAAGTCGCACAGATGCCGAGAGAAGGATTTTCGCCCGACGCAGACTTTCCCGCCATCTTTGCGGAAAAAGGCATCTTGCAGCTTCGGCTCGAGTATGCTCTGCCGAACGCGCCCTTTTCCGATCTTTCCGGCGGAGAGCGCGCAAACATGGTGTGCGACTTCGTGCAGGCAACGTCTTCTTTTTTTGACCCTGCTCACGCCGAAACTTGCGGCGTAACCCTTGCGGGCGGTACGGTAACGGCACGCGGAAAATCCGCCCATGCCTCCACCCCCGAAAAAGGCGACAACGCGATCGGCAAAATCCTGCGCTATTTTTCTTTTGCCGACGAGCGAATCCGCACAATCTGCGAAGATCTGTTTAAAGACCGCGCGCAGCTGACGTCGCTGTGCGACGATACGGGAGCGCTGACGCTTTCCCCCAACCAAATCCGCTATTCGGGCGATATTTTGTCGATTACCGTCGATATCCGCTATCCCGCATCGCTTTCCGAAAAATTTCTTACCGACAAATTCCGCGCTTTCGGCGCTCGCGTTGCTATATTGCATCACCAAAAGCCGCTGCGCACCGATCGAGACGGATTTTTGCTGACTACTTTAAAAAGAGTATATGAACAGGCGACGGGCAAGGACGGCACCCCGATTGCGATCGGCGGCGGAACGTATGCGCGCGCGCTGCACTGCGGCGCGGGATTCGGGCCGCAATTTCCGGACGAACCTTCCGTCATTCACCAAAAAGACGAATATATTTCGCTGGAAAACATTGAAAAACTCTTTTCCATCTACCGCGCCGCCATCTTTGAACTGACAAAAAACCCCCATCCGTAAAATTTCTTAAATACTGCATTTTTGTTTTGCACTGACTTTTCAAGCGAAACGATCCTTTTTTTAAGAATTAAAAATATAGATCCCGTAATATAAATCCCGTATAAATATAGATCCCGCCCTGCGAATTTTTCGCAAGGCGGGATCTTTCCGTTTTTTTAAACTAAAATTTTTCCTCGTTTTGCTTGTGCAAAACGGACAAAAAGATTTCGTAAAGCAGGCACTTATTCCGTAACTCCCGGCCCCGATTTCATCACGCAGCGCATATTTTCAAACTTATATCCTTGTTTTCCAACGCAGCCGCTTATTTTCGACATTACGCCCTTGCGCTTTTCTTTTTCTCTGCAAGGCGCAGGAAACATTTTACTATTTCTTCCACCGCTATGACGGAAAGAGAAAGACCGATCAGTTTCAGCCAATCCAAAAAACCGAGCGCAACGGTATCGAACACGCCGCCGCCGAACTGTGTGATAAGTATCTGCAATCCGAAGGCCGCGGCAAACGCCGCCAGCATCGCCTTATTTTCGAAAAATCGGGGAAAGATGCTGCCGCTGCCCGTCTCGCGGCAGTTAAAGGCGTTGAAGAGCTGAAACAGCACAAACAGCGTAAATACGCTCGTTGCCACCGCATCCGGCGCGACGCACAGAAAATTCCATTTGCTCTGCGCAAGGCAGACCAGGCAAACATACGCACCGGTAAACAGAATACGGCGGAACATTCCGCCCGACACGATACTTTCTCCGCGCGGCGTCGGCCTCTTTTTCATGACGTCTTCCCGAACCGGCTCCAACCCGAGCGTCAGGGCAGGCGGCCCGTCCATGATCACGTTGATCCACAAAAGATCCAGCGCGCTGAACGGAGAGACAAACCCTTCCGCAAACAATCCTACCACCGCCGTGAAAAAGACGATCAGAACCGAAGCGACATTGACGGTGAGCTGGAAACGGATAAACCGCCGAAAATTTTCATAGATTCCTCTGCCCCACTTTATCGTCGTCGCGATCGTGGCAAACGAATCGTCCAGGAGCACGATATCCGCAGCCTCTTTGGAAACTTCCGTGCCCGATATTCCCATGGCGATCCCGACATCCGCGTTTTTGAGCGCAGGCGCGTCGTTGATCCCGTCGCCCGTCACCGCGACGACGTTCCCCTGCGCCTTCAGCTGCTGCACCACGCGCATTTTCAGAAGCGGCGTGCTCCGCGCGATCACGCGGACCTGCGGCAGAATTTTTGCGAACTCTTCCTCCGAAAGCGCTTCCAATTCTCCCGCTTCAAACGCACCGCCTTCTTCCGCGATCGAAAGTTCCTTTGCGATCGCCTTTGCCGTCACGATATTGTCGCCCGTCAGCATCTTCACCTCAATGCCGGCATTGCGGCAATCCTGCACGGCCGCATACGTCTCTTTCCGAAGCGGATCGGCTATTCCCACAAATCCGTCCAAAACCATCCCGCGTTCCGCCTCCGCCCGATCCTGCGGCAAAACCGCGGTATCCTTATGCGCAAACGCGAGCACGCGCCTCGCCTCGCTCTGCAAGGCCTCTACCCCCTCTTTGATGACTTTTTTTTCCTTTTCGTCCGCAATGCAGAGAGACAGAATCTTTTCCGGACTGCCCTTCGTATAGACGCGGTATCCCGATTGCGTGCGGATACAGCTGGTCATGTTTTTCACGTCCGAAGAAAAGGGGTAGACCGCGGCGATCTCCCGTTCCGCCCGCATGGCGCGATATTCTGCGCCGCAGTTTCTTGCGGCCACGAGCAGCGCCCCTTCCGTGGGATTGCCGACAAACCGAACCTTTCCGTTTTCCTCGAACAGATCCGCCGTTGCGTTCAGGCAAAAATTTTCGAGCATCGCTTCGGAGCAGTCCGTTTCGCTCACAAATTTCCCTTCGGTCCAAAAATCCACTGCCGTCATCTTGTTTTCGGTCAGCGTGCCCGTCTTATCCGAGCAGATCACGTTGACGGAACCGATCGTCTCGCAGGCAACAAGCTTTTTTACCAAGGCGTTCCGTTTCGCCATGCGCGCAACGTTGATGGAGAGCGCGATCGCCATAATGGTCGGAAGCCCCTCCGGCACCGCCGCCACGACTAAAATGATCGCGGAAATAAAGAGCTGGGAAACGCTCTGAAAGGAGAGGCTGCCGTTGACCGCCGCGTAGACGAGCTGGATGAGAAACACCAGCGCCGCAACCGCCGCGCCGATGGCGGTGATCCCCTTGCCCAATTTTCCGAGCTTTTCTTGAAGCGGCGTTTTGCCGCGGTTTCCGCCGCGGATCTCCTGCGCGATCTTGCCGAACTGCGTCTGATCCCCGATCTCCGTTACGACCATTTTGCCGTTTCCGCCGGTCACAAAACAACCGGCATAGACGCAGTTTGCCCGCTCCGCTAGCGGCGCAGCGGGCAAAAGCCGCGCGTTTTCATCCTTTGCCGCGGGCATGGATTCCCCTGTCAGTGCCGATTCGTCGCAGGTAAGCTCTGCGGTTTCCAAAAGTCTGCCGTCCGCCGCGATTTTATCGCCCGTCTGCAAAAACACGATGTCCCCGACGGTCAGCTCGTTGCGCGGCAGATACTGTACGGCGCCGCCACGCAAAACTTTGACTTTGGAGCCCTCTTCCAGCGTATTCAGCGCCGCGAACGCCCTTGCGCTGCGCCCTTCCATGGTGACCGTCAGCACAACGGATACCGCGATCGCTAAAAAAATACCGATGCATTCGGCAAGATCGAACTCTCCGCCGCGCAGCGCGTTTGCCGTATTGACCGCGATCGTGATCGCCCATGCAAAAAACAAAAGCAAAAGCATCGGTTCCGTAGCCGCTTCGAAAATGCTGCGCCAAAGCGACTTTGGCTTCGCCTTAGCAAAGACGTTCTTCCCATACTTTGCCGCATTGCAAGTCACCTGCTCTTTTGTCAATCCCCTCTGCGGATCGGTCCCTAAATTTTGCAGCACCTGCTCCTTGCTCTGTTCAAAAAATTCCACCGCAAACCTCCCGTTGTGAAAAATTTTTCAAAAAAATCCATGTGCCGAAGCACATGGATGACGGGATTTTCGTAAAAAGAGCCTCACCGAAACCGCGCGCCGCGCACAGGTCGATGAATCTCACCATTTCATGCAAGCCTATGCCCTTTTCGGCATGCGAATGTAGACTTGCCGCGCGGCCCAAATCGTTCCGCGCCGGTTACTCCTTCAACGTTCGATATTCAATTATAAGCCGTTTTGAGCGTTTAAAACAAACCTTCCTCGGATTTTTATCGCCGCGCTCTCAAAAAGTTTTGCCTGCATGCGCGCAATTTGTTCCTGCGTCCTCAAAAAAATTTGCCTGAAAAGCCGCTCAATGTTTCTTTTATACAATCATTGTTCTCATAAAAGATATTTCTATTATAAAGCAGCGGCGCAGACTTGTCAACAAAACGGCGCCAAATCTCTTGCTTTTTTGTCCGAAAAAAATGCGGCGGAGCGTTTTTTACGCTTCCTCTGCGGCGATCAGAAAGCCCTTCTCGATAAGCTGCTGCTGTATACAGTCTAAAACGCGCTCGCTGTCCGCCGAAATGGTATGATAATGGTAATCGCCTGTAATGTTTTTCAGAGGCGTGGAAACGCCGCTTCGGATCTTTTCCAAAAAAGCCTCCGCTTTCAGGCGCGAATCGATATCCATCGGCGCACTGATCTTACCATATACTTTATGCCACACGAATACGTCTTCGACACAGCCGCCCGCGTCCACGATCAAAAATAATTCTTCCTGTACCTGTTCGTCGGTATGCCGCACCTTAAAAATACGCGAAAAGCGGCGGCTGGATGCCAGCACATAGCCGCGATTGGTCGAAAAGATCTGTATGCCTTCCGCGCGCAACAGAGCAATATCCTGCACGATGACCTGGCGGCTCACGCCGAAACTTTCCGCCAGCGCCGTCGCGGAAACCGGCTGCGCGCCGAGTCTTTGCGCGATCGTTTTTCTGCGTTCTTCCCCGTTCATACATACCTCCTCTTTTTTTTCTCCGCTTGTCCTTTCCAATTCTCGCTCGCTCCGCGCCTTCGGATCATTCGATCGGGTGCAGATTTTTCAAAGAGACGTCCAAAATGGGCGCCGAATGCGTCAACGCGCCGCACGATACGACGTCCGCGCCGATATCCTTCAAACGGGATACATTTTCTTTGGTCACGTTTCCGGAAATTTCGACCGTCGCCCTCTTGCCGATGAGTTTGACCGCTTCTTTCATCTGTTCGTCCGTCATGTTGTCGAGCATGATAATGTCCGCGCCCGCTTCCACGGCATCGCGCACCATCTGCAACGTTTCCGTCTCCACTTCGATCTTTGCCGTAAAGGGCGCGTATTCTTTCGCCAGCGCGATCGCCTGCCTGACGCCGCCCGCCGCGCCGATATGGTTGTCTTTGAGCAAGACGGCGTCCGATAAATTGAACCGATGATTTCCGCCGCCGCCCATGCGCACCGCATACTTTTCAAAAATGCGCATATTCGGCGTCGTCTTGCGCGTATCTACCAGCTTTAATCCGCTGCCCTCTAAGAGGCGCGACATTTCCCTCGTATACGTCGCGATACCGCTCATCCGCTGCAAAAAGTTTAAAGCGGTGCGCTCGCCCGTCAAAATCGCCCGCATATCCCCGCGAACGACGGCCAGGCGCTGCCCTTTCTTCACCGCATCGCCGTCTTTGACAAAAAATTCAATCCTGATCTGCGCGTCCAGGATCTCAAACGCCCGCGCGAAGACCGCAAGTCCCGCGATCACGCCGTCCTGTTTGCATAACAGCTCCGCTTCCCCGTCCTTGCGAGTGCGCAAAACGCTGTTTGTCGACACGTCCTCGTTGGTCACGTCCTCCGCAAGCGCACTGCGGATCAGCTTATCCGCATGAATCTTCATCGTCACTTCGTCAATCACAATACTCCTCCCTTTCCGCCTCCGCGCGGATCAGCTCTGCATATTTTGCCTTCAGCGCTGCATAATCCTCGTATTTTTCATGCGAAATTTGCGGCAACGCCGAAATTCCGTTCTCCCGTTCCGCCGCCATGACTGCCGCGGCGCGCTTTGCCCAGATCAGGCTTTCCAACAGCGAATTGCTCGCCAAACGGTTCTTGCCGTGCACGCCGTTGCACGCGGTTTCGCCCGCCGCAAACAGACGCTTTACGTTCGTCTTTCCGTCCGCGTCCACTTTGATGCCGCCCATAAAATAGTGCTGGGCCGGAACAACGGGAATGGGCGTTTTCAAAACGTCGTACCCCTCCTGCAAGCACCTCGAACAAATGGTGGGAAAATGCTCTTTGAGCGTCTTTTCCCCGACGGGGCGCATATCCAGCCATACGTGTTTCGTGCCGTCCTTTTTCATCTGCGCCAAAATATCGCCCGTCACGATGTCGCGCGGCAGAAGCTCATTGCAAAACCGCTTTCCCTGCGCGTCCAAAAGAACCGCGCCTTCTCCCCGCACCGATTCGGAGATCAAAAATCTCCTGCCGTGTTTTTCCGAATAGAACGTCGTGGGGTGGATCTGGACATAATTGAGATGCTCCACTTCCACGCCGTTTTCCAGCGCGATCGCCAGCGAGTCCCCGGTAAGGTGCCGGAAATTTGTGGAATTTTCATACAGCCCTCCGACGCCGCCCGTCGCAAGAAGGGTAAAATCTGCGTATACGTCTGTCAATTTTCCGCTGCCGTTCTCCCGTACGACGCCGCCGAAACACTCTTTGTCTTTCGCGATGACGTCCACCAGCTCGACGTTCTCCCAAATCGTTACGTTGGAGAGCTTTTTTACGCAGGAAAGCAGTTTGCTCGTGATCTCCTTTCCGGTGATATCGTCGTGAAACAAAATGCGCGGCCGCGAATGTCCGCCCTCGCGCGTAAAGCGGAAATTCCCCTTTTCATCCCGCGCAAATTCGACCCCGCACTCCACTAAATCCTCGATCATCGCGGGCGAACTCTCGATCATCAGCCGCACCGCGTCCGCGTTGTTTTCATAGTGTCCCGCGCGCATCGTGTCCTCAAAATATGCGGCGAAATCCTCCTGCCCGCGCAGCATGCAGATGCCGCCCTGCGCTAAAAACGAGTCGCTCTCTTCCACCGTCGATTTTGTCAGCATCAAGATCTTGCAGTCGCGCGGAAGATGCAACGCGCAGCACAATCCCGCGACGCCCGTTCCCACGATCAGCACATTCCATTTTTTATCCGTATCAGGCATACTCCCTCCTGTCGCTTTTCCGCTTCTGCCGAAAGCAAAAGTCTTCGGCCGCCCGTTTATTTTGCAAGTTCCAACATCCGTTGCAGAGGCTTTCGCGCCGCGTCCATCAGCTCTTTTGACAGAATCACTTCGCCGTCGCCCGTCCGCAGACAGTTGAGAACCGACTCCGGCGTGATTTTTTTCATATCCATGCAGCAGGGCGTAACAGGGTAAAATATTTTTTCCTTGCACCGCAGTCCCAGCTCATACAGCACGCCCGGCTCCGTACAGAGAATGAATTCCTTTCCCCCGCTCTTTTGCGCATAGTCAATGATCTCCGCCGTGCTCCCGATAAAATCGGAAATTGCCAAAACTTCGCCGCGGCATTCCGGATGCGTCAGGACCTTCGCCGCAGGATGCGCCAATTTTTCGTTTTCCACGTCCCGCGCAAGGAGCATCGCATGAACGGGACAATATCCGCCCGAATAATAAAATTTCTTTCCCGGCACTTTGCTGCGCACAAAATTACCCAAATTTTCATCGGGAATAAACAAAATATTTTTCTGCGGCAAGGACGCCGTAATTTTAACCGCATTGGAGGAAGTTACGCAGACGTCGCACACACTCTTTAACTTCGCCGAGGAATTGATATAGCAGACAACCGCCAGATCGTCCACCCTTTCGCGCAGAGCGGCGATCTCCTCCTCTCTCGCCATATGCGCCATCGGACAGTCCGCATCACTTTCGGGCAAAAGCACTCTGCGATTCGGATTTAAAATTTTTGCACTTTCGCCCATAAACCGCACACCGCAAAACACGATGGTGCTCTTATCCGTCTTCGCCGCAACTTTTGCGAGATAGTAAGAGTCCCCCACATAATCCGCCAGAGCCTGTACCTGCGCGTCTACATAATAATGTGCCAAAATGACAGCGTTTTCTTTTTCTTTCCACTGTAAAATTTCTTCCGTGATCATGGATATCCTTTCTCTCCGCCCGTGTGCAGCTTCAAAAGCGCCGCGGCCTTTTTTTCTTTCTTTCGCGCCGCTGATTTTTAAATTTGTAATACTATACACTAAAAATTGACATCTGTCAAGACAATAAACTTCCTTTTCAAATTTCTTTCGAAATGCAAATTCTATACAAAATTTGTCTTTGTTTTGCTCTTTACCGAAAAAAACGGAGGCGCAAAAATTGCACCTCCGCTGATTCGATTGTTTTTATTTCAATTGTTTATTTGTTTTGATTGTTCTTGATTCGATTATTTTTGGAATTTCAATTGTTTTTGATCCAATTCTTTTTTGTTAAACGGCAAGAGGCTGCTTTTTTAAGATATTATCTTTTTATCGCAACACTCTGTCGATTTTTTGGAAAACAGAATATTTTTTTAACAACAAACGATTGAATTTTCGCAAAACCGTTTGTTGTATTTGAAAACGATCTGTCGCCGCTTCGAGCATCGGATTTTCGTTTCCGCGCGGATTCGACCGCACTTTCCGATTTCAAATCGCCGCGTCAGGAATTGATTGTATTCTTCATCTTTTCGATGGCGTCCGCGCGGTTATCGCAGCCGAGCTTTTCATAGATCGCGCTGCAATAGTTTCGCGCCGTGCCGTCCGAAAGATTGAGCGCGGACGCGATCTGGCGGTTATTGAACCCTTCGAAGATCATGACGGCGATCTCTACCTCCCGATCGGAAAGTCCGAAGGCTTTGCGCAGTTTGATTTCTCTGTCGGACGTTACCATTTTCGCCGCGTCCGTAATTTTTTTCGCTATCTTCGCCGGCAAGATCGTATCCCCCGCATAGGCGTTCTTGATCGCGTCGATCAATGCGGAAGCGCTTATGTCCTTCAAAAGGTATCCGCAGGCGCCGTTATTGATCGCGTTGAGGATATAATCGCTGTCGTCGAACGTCGTCAGCATCAAAACCTTTACGTCCGGAAACCGCTTTTTGATCTCCCCCGTCGTAACGACGCCGTTCATGTTCGGCATGCGAATATCCAACAGCACCACGTCCGGAAGCTGTTGCTGCATCTTTTCGAGCGCATCTTTTCCGTCGCAGGCCGTCGCGATCACTTCCAAATCTTCCGAGGAAGAAAGGACGCTGCGGATACCTTCCGATAAGATGACCTGATCGTCTACGATCATAACTTTTATTTTCATACGCTTTCCCCTTCCGAATCATTTTTCTCGCTCTTTAACTTGACGGAACCGGGCAGACTCAGCCGGATTTCAAATCCCTCTCCCTCCTCGGAAGAAAAGTGGATCATGCCGCCGAGCGATTCCGCTTTGGCGCGCATTCCGGACAAACCGAACCCTTCGCGAAATTTTTTCATATCGATGCCCTGTCCGTTGTCGGAAAAGAGAAATTCAATAAAATTGCCCATATCTTTCAGCTCAAAGAAAAACGCCGTGCTCTTTCCGTGGCGGATCCCGTTGGAGATCCCTTCCCGCAAAGTGTTGCTGATAAAGCGCTCCGCTTCCGCCGTAAGTTCCAGATCGTCGATCTTGCTGCGCACGGTAAAATACGTGCCGCTGCTCGTTTCGTCGAGGATCCCTTCCAAATATTCTTTAAACGTGGTATTCTCCCGTTTTCCGGATAAAAGATGTACGCTCAGGCGCAATTCGTCCAGACAATTTTTCGCCTGTATATTCGCCGCCGTTATACAGCGCTGCGCCTGATCGGGATCCTTTTTCAAGGCAAGTTTTGCCGCTTCCGTCTGCATGATCACCGTCGTCAGCGAATGGCCCGCCGTATCGTGGATCTCCTTCGCGATGCGGTTGCGCTCCTCGATCAGCGTCGCCTCTTCCAGCTTATCGTAGGCGCGGAGAAGCTCGTTGCGGCTCTCCTCCAACTCTTTGAGGTTCTGTTCGATGAGTTTGTTCTTCCTCGACAGCGCCATCGCAAAGTTGAAGACCATAAAATCCAGCCCCAGAACAATCAGCGCCAAAAAATACAGGGACGAAATGTCAAAGGCGGAGCTGAACTCATTTTGAACGCCCGCAACAAAAGCATACGCAGCGGTATAGACCGCCAAATTGACGGCAAACATGATCGCGTCGTCGCGCAGCGAAGGGGCGGACAGATAAAATTCCGAAAGCACCAATACATATACGAGATACGTATAGGAACTTTTATACACCATCGAAACTTTCCAGCCGGCCGCCGCCGTCAGCACTACCAAGAGGATACTGTCGAGAACATACCAGGCGATTTTCTGCGGAAAGGTGCGCATGACGAAGATCTTCATGATCATGGAAAACACCAATGCGCCCGCCGCGCCGCCCGTAACGGCAGCCGGTATGCCGCCCTGATTGACGGCTGTCGCGACGATGACGGCGCAAAGCCCGATCAGCAGTATCAACATGATCACGCGCAAAAATTGCAGAAAACTGTGTTCCGTTATGGAGTTTTTCCATTCGCCGAACTTCGATACAAGGCGCGATTTTCCCCTTTTCGGTCCGATCTCGGCCCCCTCGCTTCCGCGCTCGCTTTCCGCAGGAATCCGCTCCGCATCGTTTTTGCGGCCTTTGTTCTCAGCCTTGCGGACTTTGTCCTCTTTTTTGTTATTCTCTTTTCTGCCCTGCGTACTCATGCCTGTTTCGCCAAAAATTCCCGCGCCGCAGCAAGCCGCTCCAAACAGCGCTCCTTCCCGAGAAGTTCCGCCATTTCGCTCGCGCCGCCCGGCGTATTTTCCCGCGCCGTGAGCGCAATGCGCACGCACCAGAGCACCTGTCCGTTCTTGACGCCCATCTCCTGCGCCAGATTGCACAGCGCGGCGTAAATTTCCGCGTTTTCAAATGTTTCCAAGTTTTTCAAAACATTCGCCGCGGCCGGCAGGACAGCGCTCGCCGCTTCCCGATCCGACTTCATCTTTTTATTCAAATACAGCGCGCTGTCAAATTCGCCGTATTCTTCCAAAAAGTCGATCTTTTCCGGAATGTCTTCCAGAACGTCCAGGCGCGACTGCAAGATCCTTAAAATTTTATCCTCGTCGTATTTCCCGTACACCTTGCTCTTTTTCAGATACGGCAGCGCCCGCGCCTTGAATTCTTCGTACGGCGTTTCGCGGATATATTCCCCCGAAAGCCAGCGCAGTTTCGGTTCGTCGAAGATAGACGGGCTTTTATTCAGCCCCGCGAGCGAAAAATTCTCTTCCAATTCTTTGAGCGTCATTTTTTCCACGTTGCTCTTCGGGCTCCAGCCGAGAAGCGCAATGTAGTTGATAATCGCGCGCTTATCGTACCCCTTCTCGACGAGATCCTGATAGCTCGCATCGCCGTTGCGCTTGGACAGCTTTTCGTGCGCATTTTTCATGATCGGCGGAAGATGGATATACGTCGGGCGCTCCCAGCCGAACGCATCGTACATGAGGTTGTACTTCGGCGTGGATGAGAGATATTCGCTTCCGCGAATAACGTGCGTGATCCCCATCAGATGATCGTCCACCACGTTCGCAAAATTGTACGTCGGCATTCCGTCGCTTTTGAGAAGTATGCCGTCCTCGATATCCTTGAACTCCACCGTTACCGTGCCGTATACGAGATCTTCGTAGCTTCCGCTGCCTTCCAGCGGCACGTTCTGGCGGATCACGTACGGCAATCCCGCCGCCAGCTTTTCTTCGATCTCCTCTTTCGATAAATGCAGGCAGTGCTTGTCGTACCTACCCACACCGTTTTCGTCTTTCAGCGATTCGATCCGCTCTTTGTCGCAGAAACAATAATACGCGCCGCCGCGGCGAACCAATTCTTCCGCATATTTTTTATAGATATCCGCGCGCTGGCTCTGGATATACGGACCAAAATCCCCTCCGATATCCGGCCCTTCGTCGTACAGGATCCCGGCGTCTTTAAGCGTGTCGTAAATGATCTGAACGGCGCCGTCCACATACCGCTTGCTGTCCGTATCTTCTAAGCGGAGAATAAATTTTCCGCCCTCTTTTTTTGCATACAAATAGCCGTAAAGCGCCGTACGCAAATTTCCGATGTGCATATATCCCGTAGGGCTCGGTGCAAATCTTGTTCTTACTTCTTTCATAATCGTTCGTCCCTTTTTTCCATGAATTCTTTGTTAATTGGCTGTTTTTTCCGCCGACAGCGGAAAAAACAATTCTTTATGGTTTATATTGCGGCAAGGAAAGATCTTATCTCCCTCGTCTGACAGGCGCGATACCCGGCAAAACCGTCTGACAGGCACAAAGCCCGTAAACGGATCGGCACGCAAGCGCGATTTCCGCTCAGCTTACCCTGCCGCACGCTTTTACAGAAAATCTTTCAGGCGGTTGGAGTAGTAATAACTGTAAATATCCTGTTCGGCGACGACGATGCTGTCGCAGACGTTCACGCCGTGCATCTTGCAGATCTTTACAAATTCTTTCAAAGACGCGTCGTCCTTTTCCGACGGAACTGCCATCTTGCTCGGATGATTGTGCGCTAAAATAATTTTCTTCGGCTTTACTTCGGATAAAATAAAACTGAACGTCTTGCTGTCCATTGCAACCAGATCGCTCTGAATATCCGTAAGCGTCTTAATGCAGAGCAGGATATTCCGCTCGTCCAGCATATAAATTTCCAATTTCTCGCGGCGGTTGCCCAAAAAGCGCTTCCGCACGAAATCGTTCACTTCCGAAAAGTTATACAGCCGCACTTCCTGCGTTTGACTCTCTTGGATTTTATCCAGCAAAAGCCCCATCAGGCAAATGCGTTCCGCCGTACTCTTTCCGATGCCGGACACCGTGCACAGTAATTGCGGCGATGCCGAAAAGATATTTTTCAAAGAACCGAAACTGTCAAGCAATGCGTGCGCGATCGGATTCGTATCCTTGCGCGGAATCGCATCGAACAAAAGAATTTCCAAAATCTCATGTTCTTCCAAAGAACCTTGATGCGAAAATAATTTTTCACGAATTCGCTGTCTGTGTCCTTCATGCAAACATTCCATTCTCTTTACCACCACTGTTACTTGCTTTATTTTACCACATTTATTCCCCTTTGTACAATGCTTTTTTCATAAAAAGGGGAAAAACCCTGCGGACTTTCAAAAAGTCCGCAGGGTTTTGAACCGCTTCGATAAAAATTTTTACAGCTTTACGCCTGATCGGCGATTTTACCGCCCTTTATTTTTCGTCCAAGTCCAGATAAACGGTGGGATCGATGCTTTCGCCCTGTTCGGTCACGGCAAAGTGCAGATGCGCGCCTTCGTTATACTCGTTGCCCATCACGTCCGCCGCCGCAGAGATCGCGCCGATGATATCGCCCTGCGAAACCGTTGCGCCGACTTTCAGATTTTCCGCCACGTCGATGGACGCATATTCCGTCATCAATCCGTTGCCGTGATCGATGACCACTTTTCCGCCTTCAAGAAGGGTATCCGTAATGCTCTCGATCGTTCCGTCATACGCCGCCGTTACCGACGTGCCGGCGTCCGCCTTAAAGTCAATGCCGGTGTGCAGATTGTAGCGATTGAGCGTCGAGTTATACCAAAAGGTATACGTCGTCGCGACCGTTGCGCCCGATACGGGGAGCGCAAATACCACTTCGGTATCGGTCGGCTCGTCATCCTCGTCCTCTTCATTGTCGCCTTCGTCCGGGTCTTTCGGGTTGTCGATCGTCGTGCCGCTGTCCTGCGTCACAAACACCACCGTGAGCGCGATTGCCGCCGCAAGCACGAGCGCGCAGGCCGCAATCAGAATGTAATAGATACTTTTTCTTTTTACCTTGACCGTCGATTCGGGTTCGGTATTTTGATTTTCCTTCATAAAAATTCCTCCGGAAAGATTTTGTTGTTTTGATTTTTGACCGTTCTCTTTTTTTTATACACGGTTTTTAAAATTTTTTACTTTTTCTGCTTTTTCATCTGTTTTTTTTTGATTCGATACGCCTTTCTTTCTGTACCGTTTTGCCTTGCGGCAAGATAAAAAAAGCGCCTTTTTCAAATAAACGTATCGCACGCTTTTTTACAAAGCAAAAAACGAGAAATCCCGTCTTTGCGCCGTAAAAAACTTTTTTCAAAAGCCGCCGAAGATCAAGGGACTGCCGACGCAGGCTCCGCCCTCCCGCACTGCGATATGCAGATTCACCTGCTTGCCGAATAAAGCGACGCCGTCCGGCAGGCGCGCGGAACGGTAATAATAATTGGTTACGCCCGCGGCTTTTTCCGTAAAGAGCAGCTCCGCGCCGTATTTTTCCGCCTGGAAAAACGCATCGGCCGCGTCCGCATACACGGCGCTCTCGCCCGTAATGTTCTGAATACCGCACCGTACGGAAAGCGCGTGCTCTGCGTCCGATACCGTGATCTGCGCATTGGAATTTTGCCGCAGGGAATAAAACGTATAGCTTAGCGCCCCTTCAAAAAGGAGAGTCCTGTCTTCCAGCTGCGGAACGATGAGCGCCGCCATGCACAAAAGCGCGCAGATCAGCCCCGCGATCCTCTTTGCAAACATAAAAAAATCGCCTCCGAATCTTTTCGGAAGCGATTATTGACAAATATATTCCGTTTTATACGATTTTCACAGTTTTTCTTTGCTTCGCATACATTTGCATCCTCGCAGAACCGCATAGAAAAACATCGCCTTGCGCCTGTGTCGTTTTGTATTTTCGGGGCCGCCTTTTCGTTTTGCGAGTGAAACTGTCGCCGCAAAGGCCTTTACAGGTCCGTACAAGCCCCGCTCTTTCTTTATCTGTCTTTTGAAGCCTTGCCGAAAATCCCAAAAGCGTGCTCACTGCTTTCCCTTTTTGCCGAGCGGAATATGCGCGCACGCATTGACCGAAAGGGGCGAAAAATTGCCGGCCGAATATTGGATCAAGCCTTCCGCCGCGATCATGGCCGCGTTGTCGGTGCAGTATTTCTTTTCGGGCAGAACAAGCCTGATTTTTTCCTTTTCGCATCGTTTTGTCAGTTCTTCCCGTAAATATCCGTTTGCGATCACGCCGCCGCCCGCCGCGATCGTGTCGCAGTTTTTTTGCTTCGCCGCTTCCACTGCCCGTTCGCACAGTACGTCGCAGGCCGCGCACTGAAACGACGCCGCCACGTCCGCACGGCTGTACGGCTCCCCTTTCTGCTCTTTTGTGTGGCAATAGTTTATGACCGCCGTCTTTAATCCGCTGTACGAAAAATCAAAACCGTTTCCGCTGAACATTTTCGGAAACGCGATGTCCGCTTTTCCTTCCCGCGCAAGTTTTTCCACGTTCGGGCCGCCCGGATAGGGCAGCGACAGCACGCGCGCCGCCTTGTCGAAGGCTTCCCCCGCCGCATCGTCGCGCGTGGAACCTAAAATTTCAAATTCCGTATACGTCTTTGTATACAAAATTGCGGTATGGCCGCCGCTTGCCAGCAGCGTGATATAGGGAGGCTCCAACGTTTTGTCCGCAAGATACGCCGCCGCCATGTGTCCGCGGATGTGGTTGACGGCGATCAGCGGCACGTTCAGACTAAACGCAAACGCCTTTGCAAAAGACAGCCCCACCAGAAGCGCGCCGGCAAGCCCCGCGCCGTACGTGACCGCTACCGCATCGATCTCGCTCTTTTGAATTTTCGCCTGCTCGATCGCAGATAAAACCGCTTCGTCGATCGCGTCCGTGTGCGCCCGCGATGCGATTTCCGGCACAACGCCGCCGTATTTTGCCTGTTCCGTCGCCGACGAAAGTACGACGTTTGACAGCAGTTCCCTGCCGCGTATGATCGCCGCCGCCGTCTCATCGCAGGAACTTTCGATCCCCAAAATTACAGGCTCCTTTTTCCCTGCACGAAGCAGGCACTCTTTCTGATACGCCATTCTCTTCACCTTTCCCAAAGTTTACGCGAACCAAACGCAAAACCGCTTCTCGCCTTTCCGCCGCGCCGCAACATCCGAATACGGCAAACCAAACGGTTGCAAAAAAATGAGGGCGTCCCCCTCATTTTATTTCTCTTTTCAATTTTTGGGGGATACGGTCGTACACCTTTATCTCTCTGCCACCCTTTTGGATCTTTTCAAAAACGGGATGATAGACGTCGTAAATCTCCTGCGACACGAAAATATCCCCATCGTACGCGGAAGATACCAATTCCTCCAAAAAATCAAATTCCAGCGCGCCGTCAAACAAAACGCCGCCGCGGAAGGTCAGTTTCGCGTGCGTTCTGGTGTCGCAGAGATCCAAATCATCTTCGTTTACTTTTTTCAGACAGAGAATCGCAGGGAACGGAACCTTTCTGCCGTCACGCAGTTCAAAATAGGCCGGAACAAAGCCCTTCCAGCGGCGATACTCGTCGTAAATACAGATCACCACCGCATGGACCTGCTGAAAAGAAGCCGTGCGCACAATGCCGCACTTTCCATACCGAAATCCGTTTCCCTGCAAGCCGTATTTTGAAAAAATGACAAACTGCGGCAAAATCGACAAAAGCGCGCCGGCCGCAAAACAGACCGCCGCCCAGATTTCATTCATAAAAAAGATCGCCATGACACCGAGTCCGATAAATACGGCGCCTAAAACGCCGTAAAATACCGCGTTGCCCCTGCGGCGAACCATTCGATAATA
Organism: uncultured Bacillota bacterium; assembly: GCA_949283775.1. Lineage (GTDB taxonomy): Bacteria > Bacillota > Clostridia > Christensenellales > Borkfalkiaceae > Borkfalkia. Next base: position 23,109 of record CASDTU010000083.1, on the reverse strand, counting down.
TTTTTTCACGGGCCACCTCATTCAAAGAATCAGCTCTTTTTCAGATAATCGATGATAAAGGGCTGAATATCTCCGTCCATGACAGCCTGAATGTTGCCCGTTTCACAGCCGGTACGATGATCTTTGACCATCGTGTACGGACAGAACACATAGCTCCGTATTTGGCTGCCCCATTCGATCTTCTTGATCTCACCCTTTAAATTCTGTTCGTTGGCAAGGCGCTCGCTTTCTTTCAATTCGATGAGCTTGCTGCGCAGCATCTTCATCGCCATTTCGCGATTTTGGATCTGCGAACGCTCGTTCTGACAGGACACGACGATCCCCGTCGGGATATGCTGAATGCGGATCGCCGATTCCGTCTTATTGATATGTTGCCCGCCCGCACCGCTGGAACGATACGTCGTCACTTTCAGATCCTCGCTGCGGATCTCCACCGCACCGTCGTCTTCGATCTCGGGCATGACTTCCAGCGAAGCAAAGGAGGTATGGCGGCGCTTGTTGGCGTCGAACGGCGAAATGCGGACCAGCCGATGCACTCCCTTTTCGGCTTTGAGATATCCGTACGCATTTTCGCCCTCGATCTTAAAATCGACGCTCTTGATCCCGGCTTCATCGCCGTCCAGACGGTCGAGCTCGGTCACCTTAAAACCGTTCCGCTCGGCGTAGCGCGTATACATGCGATACAGCATCGATACCCAATCGCAGCTCTCCGTGCCGCCCGCACCCGAATGCAGCGTCAAAAGCGCGTTATAGTTGTCGTACTGGCCGCGAAGCAGGGAACGGATACGCATATCTTCCAGATCCGCTTCCGCACTCTCGAGCAGGGAGTCCAGCTCCGGCACCAAATCCTCTTCTCCCGTTTCCTCGATCAGATCGATCACTTCCAAAACTTCGTCCAGCGCTTTTTTCCCCTTTTCGTAAGCATTGATCTTGCCTTCTACCGAGGAAACTTCCCTGCCCAGCTTTTTCGAAAGTTCCAGATCCTGCCATACCTCCGGCTTTTCCTGTTCCTTCTTTAAATCCTTTAATTTCTCTGTCAGTATATCGATATCCAGCGCCTCTTTGGTTTCCGCCAAAGAATCGGAAAGCGCCTTTGCGCGCAATCGGTAATCGTCCGCTTTAAACATAACCACCTCTGCCGTCGGATCCGGCCCCAAAGCCGCGTCCGCCCTGATTTTGTAAAACAGCGCCGAAGAATCCTTCGGCGGCTTGCTCTCTTCCCGCTTGGTCGCAGGTCAATTTTTCCATTTGATTATAGCATACCGGGCGGCGCTTTGTCAACAAACCTGCGCCGCCCGTATAACGTGCAAAAGATTCCCCTCGCTTTTCCGAGTTTTTCTTTCCCCGAAAAGGTGCCTTCCTTGAAAAATCTACTTTTTTAATAAGGCCCTTGCATATTTTCCGCCTTTTAACTATATTTGCTAAAAACTTTTCCTGCTTTTAAGCTGTCTTTTTTATCCCGCTTTTAAGCTGTCTTTTTTATCCCGCCCCCGCTTCAAAAACGACGGGCGCCCGTCCGCTGCGGCAAACAGCTTTTTCAGAAGAAACTTTTTTGCCCGCTTCCCAGTCCTTACGCTCTGCGGCCTTTTATCCTGTTTTGTTATCCTGCGGCCTTTTCTTCCATTTCATCCTAATATAGTCTTCTCTTTTTGCGGCCTTTTCTTCTGTCTTTTCATTCTGCGGTCTTTTCTTTTTGGCGCAAAAAAGAGATTTTTCCCGACTCAGCCGTGCAGTCCCAGCGAACCGACGGCTTCGGCCGTTACCGTTACGCCCATAAACAGAGTGCTGCGCTCGGAATCCTCCGAGGCGAATCCGATTTCGGGGGAATGGTACTCGCTCTTGTCGCTCACTTCGATATAGCCTGCCGCTCCGCGCTCGCGCGCACTGCGCTCTGCGCTTTCTCGCGCGCTCTTTCGGGCAAACTGTTCGGCCGTTTCCAGCTCCTCAAAGGTGCGTACTTCGCCTTCCGCATAAACGGTAAATCCTCCCGCGCCCTCTTCGGTAAATCCGGGCTTTATCTCCACTATGCTCGAAGCATAGACATTTCCGGTTACGGCGCCGAGGGCATTGGCCACTTCTGAATGAACGGGGATCACGGCCTGTGTTCCCAAAAGCTCTGCGACTCTGTCCAAAAACAGGCGGATCGGCGCGCCGATCCCGATCAGCTTAAAATCGGTATGAAACTGCGCCGTCACGATGCCCGGTTGTTTTTTTCCGACGGCGACCTGATAGCTCTCTTCGATCATATGCTCCGTATCTTTTCCGAAGCCGTTCTTGGCAAAATAGCCGTCCCTGTGCGCGAGCATGATCTTGACGACGTTTCCATACATTTTATGCACGATCTCAGCGTAAACCTGCTCGCACAGCTCCTCTTTCGTGATGCCCAGATTCTGCGCGACGATTTCCGCAGCGAGAGACGCCATCCGCTTATCAAAGCGCTCAAAATCACCCCGAACGTGCATCAGATCGGTCGGCGTGAGACCGCAGACCTGCACGGCGCCTTCTTTTATGAGGCGCTTGATATTGAGCGTATATACGTCTTTGCCGAAAAAAGCCGCGGCGTCTTCGAGGATCATCGGGCACTTGCGCAGGGCCGCGCAGAATTTCTGTTCCTGTTCGGTATAGCGGCCGTCCCCGGCAATATCCTTTCCTGCCGCAAAAAATTCGTGCCGCTGTGCCGTGTGGCAGATCTTTCCCGAATCGTACAGCTGTTTCAGCCGCTCGTACATGGCAGGAAATTTCGACGCCGCCACGCAAAGCGGTATTACGCGATATTCTTCCAAAATGAGATTGCGCTCGTGATAATGCACCGCGCTGTCGCCGCCGAGGCCGAAGGTTCGAATCAGCATGCCGTTGACAAACGTGCGCCATTTGCCGATGCGGACGCCGTCCTCCGTGCGAACGGGCAAACCGTCTTCCACGATGGCGATATCCGTCGTCGTGCCGCCCATATCCACGATCACGGCATTCTTTTCATTGGTCAGCGTAAAACCGCCCACTACGCTCGCCGCAGGGCCGCAGAGCAGCGTCTCCACCGGGTGCAACCGCGCAAAACTTTCGCTCATCAGACTTCCGTCGCTGCGCATGATCACGATCGGAGCATGGATCTTGCGCTTTTGCATCGCTCTGCCGATCGCTTTCATAAAATCTTCGATCACGGGATACAGCTGCGCGTTCAAAAGAGTGCCTGCGCCGCGCTGCAAACTGTTCAGTTCTTTAAACAGCTCGTTTCCGCACGTTACGGGTATATCCGTGATCTTGGCGATGCGCTCCTTTGCCTCCCGCTCGATGACCGCCCCGTTTTTGATGGCGTACAGTTCGATTACGCCGAGACCGTCCTGGCCCGAACAGTATTCCCGCACGTCTTTTTCAAACAGATCCCAATCGGGCATCTGTTCGATCGAACCGGATATATCCGTCTTGCAGGGTTCGATGCAGATCTCCTCTGCAAGAGGCAGTCCGTATTGCGATCCGTATTTGCGCAAAATATCCTCGTCTCCGCCGAAAAAAAACAGTTTCGCTCTGCCGCCCTTTCCTTCGACGCAGGCATTCGTCGCAAGCGTGGTCGATAAGGACAGCATCCGCACCTGCGGAAAATATTCCTCCGAAAGACCGTCCAGCGCCGCCGAGATTCCGATGCAGAGATCTTCCTTCGTCGTGAGCGCTTTCGCCGTACCCAATATTTTTTTCGTTTCAAAATCGTACATGACCGCATCGGTGTACGTTCCGCCGGTATCGATCCCGATCGCTATCTTCATTCTCTTTTGCCTCTTTTAAAAAATTTCGGGGCGCAATTTTTACGCCCCCCTCGTATCCTCTGTATTATACCACGCTTTTCCCAAAAAAACACTTGCTCCGTTTGCACAAAAACTGTATTTCTTTGTCCTGCTGACCGCTATACTGCAAATAAGTAAACGTAATAGGCGATAAATCCCGTCAGCATCAGTGCGCCTGCAACTTTTCCGAGCTTGTGCCCGCGCACCAGTGAAAGAAGATACAGCAGTACCGCCGCGCCCAACGCCACACAGGCATCGATACAGTTGGATATCGTAAACGTCAGCGGGTAAAACAGAGAAGAAATCCCCGCCACGATGAAAATATTAAAGATATTGCTCCCGATGATATTGCCGACCGCAATGTCCGTTTCGCCCTTGATCGCCGCGATCACCGAAGTGACGAGTTCGGGAAGAGACGTTCCGATCGCCACGACCGTCAGCCCGATCACCCGTTCGGATACCCCCGCATACTCCGCGATGTACGTCGCCGCGTTCACAAGGAGGGTTCCGCCGCCCACGACCATCGCAAGTCCCACGACGATCAGGATCAGCAAAAACCACGCCTTTTGCTCCATCGCCGAAAACCATGCCCCGATCTTACCTTTCGGCGCCTTCTCTTCCTTCGGCGCCTCCTCCTGCGAAAGCTCGCCGAGCGCCGTCAGGCGTTTTTGTTCCTTGCGGGCCTGCGTCAGAAGTACCGCCATGTAAACGGAAAAAACAGCCAGCAAAATCACTCCGTCCCACCACTGCAATGCGTTTTGCCACGCACCCAGACCGATCAAAAGCGCGCTCGCAAGCAGTAATACGGGCAGATCCAGATACAATGAGTTTTTTTGTACCGGCAAACGGTGCACTAGCGCCGATAACCCCAATATCAAAAGAATATTGACGATATTGCTGCCCACAACGTTTCCGATCGCGATATCGGTGGAATGTTCGATCGCCGAAGTGACCGATACGGCAAGTTCGGGCGCGCTCGTACCGAAAGCGACGACGGTCAGTCCGATCACGAGCGCCGAGATCTTCATCTTTTTTGCGATACCCGCGCTTCCGTCCACGAACCAGTCCGCGCCCTTCACCAGAAGCGCCAAACCTAAAACCAAAAAAAATATCTGCAATGCTAACATTTTTGCTTCCGAATTTTTTTCCTTTTATTATACACGAGTTCTTTTTTTCTGTCAATTATGGCACTGCCAAAATTCAACTCTTTCTCTTTTCTTTTGGTTTCGAAAAAAATTTGCCCCCATGCCGCCGCGCTATTGAAAACTTTTTCAATGGCGCAAGTATTTTCATGCATTCTGCAAAAGCGAGGCAAATCTTGAACCCTCTTCGGGCTCAAAACTTGCCTCGCTTTTACTCTTTTTCCTATAAGCGGCACAAAAATCTGTCCCTTGCCGCTCTTTTATCGCCTGCGCCGCCGGTTGGCGGCGCGCTTCGCTTTTACCGTCACTTCTTCGTATATTTTGTCTGATAACCGGAATTGTTTTCCGGCCGCAAAGCGTTGGGGAACGATGCGTCCATCTTCAAATCCACCACGATCTCCTGCAACTTTTGCACGATAAAATAGCAATTTTCGAGATCAAACAACACATTGGCCCCTTCGCGGCTCTTGATGTAGATATCCCCGACCTTGCAGATCTTATCGATGAGCCCGACCTTTAAATTCACCGAAGCAATATCAGCATAGTAAATATTTTTGAAGTCGATGCCGATGATCCCGGAACGGATCACGATCCGCTTATTCGTAAACATATATTCGAGATTTTTGTGCTGCCTGTTCGCCGTAACGATGTTGGTGATCCAGATCCATACCGGCAGCAAGTGAAACGCAAAAAATACGATCAGTACGACCAGAAAAAACGTCGGAAGTTTTGGCCCGAAAACGCAAAGCATTGCAATAAAAGCGCCGTCAAAGAGCAGCCAAATCAAAGCGAACGGCAGCATAGACAGCACTTTATTGAGGATGTAGGCCGATTTTTTCGGCTTTCCCCGCCAAAGGACCTGTTCGTCTTCCGCGACGATGGACGTAATATCCTGCATCTTTTTATCTTCTTCACTGAGTTTAAAATAATTTTCATCAAATTTTGCCACTTTTTTCTATCCTCCTTGTTTAGATTGTACCATCCCGACAAGGTTTTGTCAATGTATTTCTTCTGAAAAAAACCACGCGCCCCTGCGCTTTTGCAATCAAAAAAAGCAATCTCAAAAAGGAACAAACCCTTACAAGATTGCTTTTTTTCAATTTTGCTCTCCGCCTTTTACAGAGCGTTTTCTTCCTCTGTTCGGGCGCTTAAACGTTCTTGCCGCAGCAGTTTTTGTATTTTTTACCGCTTCCGCAAGGGCAGGGATCGTTTCTGCCAACCTCCTTGTTCGACTTCACCGTCGGTTTTGCGGCGCCTTCCGCCGAATTGGTCACGAGCTGCGAATTGTCGGTCAGATTTTTCGGCTCTTCGATCGGGCGCACCATCGGGCGGGATACTTCGATGCGGACTTTCAAAAGCATCGCGATCGTCGTTTCCTGGATCCGTTCGATCATTTCGTCGAACATTTCAAATCCTTCCCGCTTATAAGAGATGACCGGATCCACGTTGCCGTACGCGCGAAGGCCGATACCCTTGCGGAGCTGATCCATCGCGTCGATCTGATCGATCCAGTTTCTGTCCACGTTCATGAGCAGGAATCTGCGCTCGACGTCCGCATAGTCGAGCCCGAGTTCTTCCCTGACCTGAACGATCTTTTCCTCATATGCCTTTTCCGTCGCCTTTGTGATCTTGTCGATCGCGTAGTCAACGTCCCATTTATTCAGCTTATCCTGCGTGATAAAGTTGCTGCCTTCGGGAAGCAGGCGCTGTTCCAGCGCGCGGTTCAAGACCGCCGCATCCCATTTTTCGGGCATTTCGTCGATATTCACCGCTTCCTTGACCACTTTATGCACGAATTGGGGAATAAATTTGACGACCTGCGAATGGACGTCTTCGCCCTTTAAAACCTTCATTCTTTCCGCATACATGACTTCGCGCTGTTTGTTCATGACGTCGTCGTATTGCAGAATATTTTTACGGATACCGAAGTTGCGGCCCTCGATCGCGCGCTGCGCGTTTTCGATGCCGTGCGAGAGCAGTTTGGATTGCAGACAGGTATCGTCGTCCTTGCTGAAAATATTGTAGATCTTTTTCATGCGCTCGCCGCCAAACCGTTTGATGAGATCGTCTTCGAGCGAAATGAAGAAGATCGAAACTCCCGGGTCGCCCTGCCGTCCGCTTCGTCCGCGCAGCTGGTTGTCGATACGCCGCGATTCGTGGCGCTCCGTACCCAAAATGCACAGGCCGCCCGCTTTGACGACTTCCTCTTTCTCCGCGTCCGTTTCCTTTTTATACTCTTCATAGAGCGCACGGTATCTGCGGCGCATCTCTTCCGCCTCGCCGTCCAGCTCTGCATACGAAGTGGCGAGTTCGATCATTTCATGTTCGACGCCCTCTTCGCGCATCCGCTTTTTCGCAAGATATTCGGGGTTGCCGCCCAGCAGGATATCCGTTCCGCGACCCGCCATATTCGTCGCAATGGTAACGGCGCCCAAACGCCCAGCCTGCGCGACGATCTCCGCCTCGCGTTCATGGTTTTTTGCGTTCAAAATGTTGTGCTTGATGCCGTTTTTGCGAAGCATACGCGCAATCTCTTCCGATTTTTCGACGGTAGCCGTACCGATCAAGAGAGGCTGACCCTTTGCGTGGCGCTCTTCGATCTCGCGCAAAAGCGCGCGCTTTTTCCCGTCGACGGTGGAATACACTGCATCCGGCACATCTTTCCGAATAACCGGTTTATTGGTCGGAATCTCCAAAACGTCCAGGGAATAAATGGTTCTGAATTCCCCTTCCTCCGTCTTTGCCGTACCGGTCATACCCGATAACTTCTTATACAAGCGGAAGAAGTTCTGGAAGGTAATCGTCGCATACGTCTTGTTTTCGTTGCGGACTTTTACGCCTTCCTTCGCCTCGATCGCCTGGTGCAATCCGTCCGAATACCGGCGCCCGATCATCAAACGGCCCGTAAATTCGTCGACGATAATCACTTCGCCGTCGTTGACGATATAGTCCTCGTCGCGGTGGAACAGTTTGTGCGCTTTGAGCGCCTGCTGGATATGATGGTTGAGGGACGCATTGTCGATGTCGCCGAGGTTGTCGATATTGAAGAACCGCTCCGCTTTCGCCGCGCCCTTCTCCGTGATCTGTACGCTCCTGTCCTTGCGGTCGATCACGTAATCCCAATCGCCGTATTTGGAGCCCTTTGCGATATCGTCGTAGTCACCGTACTTGGATTCCTCTTCCATTTCTTCCGGCTCGTCAGACTCTTCCTGTCTCTTTTTCTTCTTTTTGCTGTCCGTATCCTCTTCGCCCTTCACGCCGTCGTCTTCAAAGCCGCCGGTGAGCGTACGCACAAATTTATCGACGCGCTCGTACAGATCGCTGGACTTGTCTCCTTTGCCCGAAATGATGAGCGGCGTTCTCGCTTCGTCGATCAAAATGGAGTCCACTTCGTCGACGATCGCAAAATCCAGATCGCGCTGCACCATCTTCTTTAAATCCGTCTTTAAATTGTCGCGCAGATAATCGAAGCCGAGTTCGTTGTTCGTCGCATAGGTGATGTCGCAGTTATACGCTTCCTGCTTTGCCGCGTCGTCCATGCCGGGCACGACGACCCCGACCGTAAGGCCCAAAAAGCGGTGCACCTTTCCCATCCATTCCGCGTCACGCTTTGCAAGGTAGTCGTTGACGGTCACGATGTGCACGCCCTTTCCCGCCAGCGCGTTCAGGTACGCAGGAAGCGTCGCGACGAGCGTTTTTCCTTCGCCGGTCTTCATTTCTGCGATTCGGCCCTGATGCAGGGCGATACCGCCGATGATCTGCACATGATAATGTTTCAGTTTTAATACGCGGTTCGCCGCCTCCCGCACGAGCGCAAACGCATCGTATAAAATATCGTCGAGCGTTTCGCCGTTTTTCAGCCTGCCTTTCAGGACATCCGTCTGCGCGCGCAGATCCGCATCCGTCATGGCCGCATATTTTCCTTCCAGCGCCTCGACTGCGTACGCCATTTTATCCAGCTTTTTCAAGCTTTTTCTTCCGTCGCTGTTCAATAAATAACTGATCAGTCCCATAGAACTCTCCCCTCGCCGCGTCCGATCGATACGTTTGCGGCGCTTTCTTTACTGCTTTTACAAAAAAATTCAAGCGGCTACGTTCAAAACGTCCGCCGCTGCGCAAAGATCGTTTTTAAAACGTACACCGCTATTATTTTACAATATTTTCCCAAAAAAGTAAAAGACTTTTCATTGTATTTTCGGATTTTGCAAGTTAATTCAGCAAATTTTCATAATCTTTTTCCGTCTCCGCCGTCTTGTCCCGCTCCCGTTTCGCAACGCTTGCCGCCGTAAGCAGATAGACTTTCCCGGCGCCCGCGCCCCGAAGCGCGCGGCAGATCGCGTTTGCCGTCGAACCCGTCGTCAGAACGTCGTCGACGATCACGATATTTTTATCCCGGCATATCCTGCGCTTTGCAACGCGGAAACTCCCCTTTAAGTTTTCCTGCCGCTCTTTGCGCGTGAGCGTCTTTTGCGCCGTAGTGTCCCGCGTCTTTTCCAGCACATCCGGCAAAAACGGCAGGCCGGAAAGCGCGGAGATTTCCTTTGCCAAAAGCTCCGATTGGTTGTATCCGCGCGACTTGACGCCCTCCTTCGTCATCGGCACCGCGACGATGCAGTCGGCATCTTTCAGCTCGGAAAACAAATTCAGATACATGTACTGCGCAAAGACGCGCGCGAGATACCGTCCGCCCGTCTTGAATTTTTTGATGAGGCGTACGATCTCGCCCTCGTAGCGAAACGCACTCCGCGCCATATCATACGAGGGCATATCCGCCTTGCATTCGGCACAGATCGGATAGTCTTCCGCGATCGCCCTGCCGCATTTGCCGCAGATATACCCCGTATTGAAGGGCAGATGCTCCAAACAGTCTTCACAAAAATCTTTGTCCGAAAATACGTCCGCGCCGCAGCACACGCAGGTCAGTTTTTCACCGCAAAACAGATTTTCAAACGCCTTCCCCAGCGCCTTTATCCCGTTTTTCATCTTCTTTTTGAAATCAGCGCTCCCCTCGTCTGCACCCTCTTTTCCAAAACATGCGCGCTCTTTTTCGGCGCCCCCTTTATCTGCTCTTACTGTTTCGCACTCGCTGCCGGCATTTTCTGTGCCTGCGCTCTTATTTTCGATGCTCTTTCTCTTTCCCGACATCGTTTCACCTTATGTTTTTCTTTCCGAGGCGTGCCGCCCGATCATTTGGATTCCGTTTGAAAAAAGCGAGGCGAATCTTCGCCCCGCTCCGATGTTTTACAGATATTTTTTCAGCGTCTGCGCCATATCGGTCTGTTCCCAAGGGAACTCCTCGCGCCCGAAATGTCCGTACGCCGCCGTCTTTTTGAAGATCGGTCTGCGAAGTCCCAATTTCTCGATGATCGCATACGGCCGCAGGTCAAAATTTTCGCGAATGATCTGCGCAAGTTTCTCTTCCGAAACCTTTCCCGTCCCGTACGTATTCACGAACACGGATACCGGATTTGCCACGCCGATCGCATAGGCAAGCTCGATCTCGCACTCGTCGGCAAGCCCCGCCTTGACAATATTTTTGCAGATATACCGCGCCATATACGCCGCACTGCGGTCCACTTTCGTGCAGTCTTTGCCCGAAAAAGCGCCGCCGCCGTGCGCACATCTTCCGCCGTAAGTATCCACGATGATCTTCCTGCCCGTAAGGCCGCTGTCCCCTTCCGGCCCGCCGATCTCGAACCTGCCCGTCGGATTGATAAAATATTTGGTCTTACCGTCTAAAAACTTCTGATCCACGACTTCGTCGATGACGTATTTTTTAATGTCTTCTTTGATCTGCTCCTGCGAAACGTGCTCGTCATGCTGCGCCGAAACGACGATCGTATCCACCCGAACAGGTTTTTTTCCGTCGTATTCCACCGTGACCTGCGTCTTTCCGTCCGGGCGCAGATAGGGCAAAAGTCCGCTCTTGCGCACGTCTGCCAGCCTCTTCGCAAGTTTTTGCGACAAAACCACGGTGAGCGGCAAAAGCTCTTCCGTTTCGTTGACCGCATACCCGAACATCATTCCCTGATCGCCTGCACCCAGCTGATCGGCCGCCTCGCCGCCTGCCTTTCTCTCCATGGATGCATCCACGCCGAGCGCAATATCCGCGCTCTGGCCGTGAATCGCCGTGATCACCGCCAAAGAATTGTACGAAAATCCCTGTCCGTGCGTATAGCCGATCTCTTTGACCGTATCCCGCACGATTTTGGAAATATCCACATAACAGTTCGTGGAGAGCTCGCCCATGACGAGCACCATGCCCGTCGTCGCGCAGCACTCGATCGCCGCCCTGGAATTTTCGTCTTTCGCCAATACGGCATCCAGCACTGCGTCCGAAATCTGGTCGCACACTTTATCGGGATGCCCTTCCGTTACACTTTCGCTCGTAAAAAATTTCTTCATATGTCCTCCGCGCCCTCTTTTCCTTAGACGCCGACGCGATCTTTTGTGTTTAAAAAACCGTCCCGACGGCGCCGAAAGGCTGCTTTTTGCGCTCCTTTTTTGTTTTCTGCTTTTCTGAGCGCTTCCTGCACTTTTTACAAAAACAATCGATCTGATTCGGCTTTTATTATATATTTTTCTAGGGGAAAAGTCAATGTTTTGAGCTATTGCTTTACAAAAGCCTCGCAAATATGTTACAATCTGCGTATGTCCGAACTATGTAAACTTTGCCCGCTCGAATGCGGCGCAGACAGAGAACAACGCGCCGGCGCTTGCGGCGCGTCAAACCGATGCAAAGTCGCCAAATACGGGCTGCATCCCTTCGAAGAGCCCTGCATTTCCTGCCAAAACGGCTCGGGAACGATTTTTTTCAGCGGCTGCGCGCTTCGGTGCGCCTTCTGTCAGAACTTTGAACTCTCCCGCGCAAAAACAGGAAAAGAGATTTCCGCGCGCGAACTTGCGGACATCTTTGCCGAGCTGGAAGAGGCGGGCGCGGAAAACATCAACCTCGTCACCGCGTCGCAGTTCGTTCCGCAGCTGGCGGAGGCGTTTTCGATCTATCGCCCGAAAATTCCGATCGTCTACAACACGCACGCATATGAAAAGGTCGAAGCGCTCCGCATCATCGATCCCTTTATCGATATTTATCTGCCCGATCTCAAATTCTTTTCGCCCCGCGTTTCGCAGCGCTATACCGGAAAGAGCGATTATTTTTTCTATGCTTCGCGCGCCATCGAATTTATGGTGCAAAAACCGGTAACATTTGAAAAGGAAAAAATGCTCTCGGGCTGTATCGTGCGCCATCTCATCCTGCCCCTCAATACAAGCGACAGCATCGACTGTATCCGCTGGTTTTCGTCGCTGCACTCCTCTGCGTACTTTTCTCTGATGGGGCAATATACCCCCTACGGAGAAATCCGGAATTTCCCCGAACTCGCGCGCAGAATTACCCCGCGCGAATACAGAAAAGTCCGTGATTTTCTCTTTGAAACAAATCTGGAAAACATCTTTTTACAGGAACTCTCCTCCGCCGACGAAAAGTTTATTCCCGATTTCAGCGACAACATGAAAACGCTGTTTTGATCTCTAAAAAGGCGTTTTCTTTTAAAACCATTTTCAAAAGGCATTCTTTTTTTCAGGACTGGCGTTCTATTTTGTAAGCGGCATGGCCGCACGGGCTAAGCAAGCGGAACACAACTTGTCAAAAGGGAATGATCTTTCGCGATGATTTTGTAAATGCCTAAACATTGGGTTTTATTTAAGGCGCAAGAACTTTTATTTAGACCGCAAGAACCTTTATTTAATGTGCAAAAACTTTTTATTTAAAGTACAAAAACTTTTTATTTCTGATGCAAAAAGCGGCGCTTCATTTTGACAAGTTTCCGCACGTCCGCCGCGACTTCCGTAGGCGGAAGCGCGGCAAGGCGCGCTTCCAGCGCATCGATCTCTTCTTTGTAAATTTTTTTCATATAGACAGTGTGCGGAAAAAGGCAAACAATTATTTATCTTTCCTAAAATTCCGCCGCCCGATCGCAAACGACGGCCTTTTCAAGAGTATTTTCGGACGGTAAAAACTTTCGCCCCTTTCCGCAGCCAAGCTCGACGCCTTATATTTCGCTTTAAAAAGCGACAAGCGGCAAACAAACTTGATCGCATATTCAACAAACGACGGGCGGCAGGCAAACTTGACTGCGGATTCAAAAAACGACACAACAAATTTTCAAATACAAAAAGAGCAATTCTCCGCCGCGGCAATGCGCGGCAAAGCGAACGGATTGCGGAAAAAGTAACGGTATGTTGATAACGGCAGAAAACGTACGCTTCGGCTACGACAACAAAAGCATATTGGAAAACGTGGGATTTACCCTATCGGAAGGCGATCGCATCGGCTTCATCGGCGCGAACGGAGAGGGAAAAACTACCCTCTTGCGCCTTCTTTTGGGCGAACTTTTTCCGGACGAGGGCAAGATCCTCAAAAAGAGCGGTTTGAAAATCGGCTATCTCGCGCAGACGGGCGGGCTGGAAAGCAACAAATGCGTCTACGAAGAGATGCAGACGGTCTTTTCCGGCGTTTATAAGGCGATCGAAAAACAGCGGGAGCTGGAAACCCGGCTTGCGCAAACGCCCTTTCAGAGCGAACAATATAAAAATCTGTCTTCCCAATACGAACAGCTCAGCCGCAAAATCGCCGCGGAAGACGGGTACAACGCGGACGTCAAGATCAAGACCGTATTGAACGGAATGGCCTTCCGCGACCAATACGAGCAGATCGTATCCACCATGAGCGGCGGCGAAAAGACGCGGCTGAAACTTTGCAAACTGCTTTTGGAACAGCCCGAACTCCTGATCTTGGACGAGCCGACCAACCACCTCGACCTTTCCACTCTCTTTTGGCTGGAAGACTATCTCAAAAATTATCGCGGCGCCCTGCTCGTCGTGTCGCACGATCGGTACTTTCTCGACGCGGTCGTGAGCAAAATTTACGAACTGGAAAACAAAAAAATTCAAATTTTCCGCGGAAACTATTCCAAATACAAAATTTTAAAGGCGGAAAAATACGAACACGACGTAAAGGAATATGAAAAACAGCAGGAAGAGATCGCCGCGTTAAAGGACTACGTCGCGCGCAACATTGTACGGGCGACGACGGCCAAAAGCGCGCAGTCGCGGGTCAAAAAGCTGGAAAACATGGAACTTTTGGAAAAACCGCTGCCGCCGCAGAAGCCGCCGAAATTTTTCTTTCCCTGCCCCTTGCGCAGTGAAGAACTCGCCCTATCCGTAACGGGCTTGACCCTCAGCGCGGGAGAAAAGACGCTCCTTAAAGACGTGCAGCTATCTGTCCGACGCGGCGAAAAAATTGCGATCGTGGGAGAGAACGGAACGGGCAAATCTACGCTCATCCGCACGCTGTTGCAAAAAAACATACCCTGCGTCCGCTGGGGTCGGTATGTAAAAACCGGATACTACGACCAGGAAAACGCGCAGCTCGACGGGGCGGAGACCGTGCTCGGCTGTCTGTGGCACACGCACCGCCATCTGAACCAGACACAGGCACGCTCCTTGCTCGCGCAGGCAAAACTCTCCGAAGAGGACATCGACAAGACCGTCGCAAGTTTATCGGGCGGAGAACGGGCAAAACTTGCGCTCGTGCTCTTGGAAGCGGAAGAAGCCAATTTCCTGCTTTTGGACGAACCGACCAACCACCTCGATTTGCAGGCGCGCGAAAGTCTGGAAGACGCGCTCCGCGCCTTCGAAGGCACCCTTTTATTTGTTTCGCACGATCGATACTTCATCTCCGGCATTGCGGATAAAATATTCGAACTGCAAAACGGTACCGCCACGCTGTATCCCTGCCGCTACGACGAATATTCCGCGAAAAAAAGCGCGCAGAGCAAGGAGGAAGAAGAGCGCAGTAAGGCCGCCAAAACGGAAGGAACGGCGCAAAAACAGTCCTCCTTCTACCGTTCGAAACAGGACCGCGCGCAGGAAACGAAAAAGAAACAGCGGATCAAGCAGATCGAAGAGCAGATTGCTCTTTTGGAAACGGAAACGCAGGAGTTGAACGTCTGCCTCGCGTCCCCCGAGATCGTCTCCGACTACAAAAAAGTTTCCGAACTTTGCGCGCGCATCGATTCCGTCCACAAACAGCTCGAACAGCTCTACGAAGAATATGAAACGCTGCTTTAAAATCATTGAAAACGTGTCTCCGACCAAAGCCAAACATCAAAGCCGGATTTATGATGCGCTTTCAAAAAACAGAGCCCTATTTAAAAAGACTTGCCGCACGGCAAGTCTTTAACATTTTTTAAAGGAAATTTTTTTCCGATTGCACGGATCAAAAGTTTTTTTCTCTTCTTATCCATATGGGCAGGAAGCGCCGCCGAAAATTCGGCGGCGCTTCCTGCCTTTGCATAAAATCCCGTAAAGTACGGCTCCTGCGCAAAGTGCAAACCGTATACCGCTTGAAAGGCGATGCGGCTCTTTGCTAAAACAGCTGCAACAGATCCACCAGAACGGCAAAGCCGAGCAGAAGCACGAACCCGACGGCATGAATGATCCCCTCCACTTTACGGTTTAGCGGCTTGCCGCGCACCCATTCGATGCCCGTAAATACGATTTTGGAACCGTCCAGCGCGGGAATCGGCAGCAGATTGAATACCGCCAAGTTTACGCCGATATACGCAGCGATCTCCAAAAATTGCTGCAAACTTCTGGACGCGATTTCCGACGTCAATTTGATCGTCGTGATCGGACCTCCGAACGCGGAGATCCCCAAATCGCCCGTCAACAGCTGTCCGAGCACTTTAAAGATCGTTCCCGCGATCCGAAACGAATACAAAAACGATCTGCCGAGCGTTTCAAAAAAGCCAAACCCTTTATAGGATGCGGACGCGACCATATAATATGCGGTCCCGTCCTCCGCCGTCTGCTTTGCAATCCCGAGCGCGTCCCACAAAGCGTTCGTATCCGTCAGATTTTTAAAATTTGCGTCGGCGCGCAAAATGATTTCTATATCCATCACTTTGCGGCCGCCCTCTTCTTTTCGCGAAACCGTAAAGTTTACTTTATCTCCCTCTTTTTTCCCGTCCAATACGCTCATCAGATCGCTGGTCAGATACACGTTTTTGCCTTCGCATCGGATAATCACGTCTTCGTCCGCAAACGAATAGCCTGCAATGGGAATTTCCAGCGTCTGCGTAACGTCCGCTTGATCCACGCGGTACGTCATCAAAAGCAGCTGTCCGCAGGCAAAAAAGGAAGTCATGATCAAAAGCAGTGCCAAAAGATAATTCATAAACGCGCCCGCAAACAGCACGATGATGCGCTGCCACGGCTTTTTATTGTTGAACGCGGCGGGATGATCATTCTCCGCGTCCTCCCCTTCAAAAGCGCAGAATCCGCCGAGCGGCAGAACCCGAACCGAAAAAATTTCCCCGTTCTTTTTCGTATGCTTGAAAAGCGCAGGGCCGAACCCTATCGCAAACTCATTGATCTTGAATTTGAAAATCTTGCCCGAAACGTAGTGTCCGAACTCATGGACGGTGATCATCGCCAGCAAAATAACTATCGCCAACCCGATCGAACCGATCGTCTTCCATACACTTGCGGCGGATAATAGATTCAAGCCCATCTGTCCTCCCCTGCTTTTTCCCTCAAATTGCCTGTCTTTCGGCAAACTCCGCGGCGATCATCGATGCCGCGCGCCCTTCCTTTGCCGAGCAGCCCTCAATCCCGGCATATGCCTGTTTGCTTCTTTTTTCACTCCTCGGCACTTTTGCTTTTTGTCTTGCCTTTTTACAGTCAGACTTTTTTGTCTCACCTTTGGCCTGCTTTTTTACCAAACTTTATTGATTTGCTTTTTTACCAAACTTTTTTATCTTACTTTTTTACCGCCGTTTTTTCTCTTTTCTATGCGATCCTCTCGGGCGGCGCCGTCTTTTTAAAGGAATTTTGCCGCCTGCTCCCGAGACAGAGCGTCGATCTGCGAAAGCTGCGCATAGCTTTGCACTTCTTCCCGATTTGTCTGGCAAAGCGTGCCCTCTATAATATCCGCAATTTGCGTATATTTTATTTGTCCTTTCAAAAAAGCGGAAACGGAAATTTCTCCCGCCGCATTGAGCGCGCAGGGCATCGTGCCGCCCTCCTTTGCGCAAGCAAGCGCGAGCGAATAACAAGGGTACCGCTTTTCGTCCGGCTTTTCGAAATGCAGCGCGCCGATTCTGCAAAAATCCACGGACGGCAAATTGCAACAAAGGCGCTGCGGATACGTCAGGGCGAGCTGGATGGGAAGTTCCATAGACGGCATACTCATCTGCGCAAGGCACGCCCCGTCCGCAAATTCGACCATCGAATGCACGATACTTTCCCGATGCACCAAAACTTCGATCTGCGATAGTTTTGCGCCGTACAAATGCATCGCCTCCATCACTTCGAAACCTTTGTTGAGCATGGTCGCGCAGTCGATCGTGATCTTTGCGCCCATCCGCCAAATGGGATGCGCCAGCGCCTGCTGCGGCGTAACGTCCGCCAATTTTTCCAAAGGCACGTCGCGGAGCGCACCGCCGCTCGCCGTGAGTAAAATTTTATGAAAGTCCGCCCGTCTCTCGAAATGCAGACACTGCCAGATGGCGGAATGTTCGCTGTCTACCGGTATGATCTTTACTTTCTTTTTTCGCGCCGCCTGCAAAACCAGCTCGCCGCCGACCACGAGGCTCTCTTTGTTTGCAAGGGCAATATCTTTTCCCGCTTCGATCGCAAAAAGCGCCGCTTTTAGGCCGGCAAAGCCGGTTACTGCTACAAAGACAATGTCGGCATCCGCATACGAACAGGCCTCTTCGAACGCCGCCTCTCCGCAAGCGGTGCGTATGCCGCGCAGATTTGCGGAAATTTCGGCGCTTTCTTTCCGAAGAACGGCAAAGCGGGGACGGATTTTTTCGACCTGCCGTGAAAAACGATCGGCATTTTCGTTTGCCGCCATCGCCACGATCTGAAACCGATCCGGATACCGCGCGGCCACATCGATCACCTGCCGCCCGATCGAACCGGTACTGCCTATCAACGCAATCTTTTTCATTTGCCCAATCACCCTCCGTTTATTGTACGCCGCAGGGCGGCGCTTTTATGCCGCTTTTCCGCTAAATTCCCTTTCAAACTTTGCCCTGCCCCCTTTATAGAGGCGGCAGATTCTGCAAAGCCGAGCGCGCCCTTTGCCTGCCTTTAATAAAAATTGCAAGGCTTTTGCCTTGCAATTCAAACTCACCGGCAATCTGCCCGATGCATCTGCTGATCAAAAGAGCGGCACGATCGTGGCGTTTTGCACGATAAAGAGCGCAAAGACGATATAGACAAACGTACTTGCGAACAAAGTTCCGTCGATGCGGTCCAACACGCCGCCGTGACCCGGCAAAATTTTGCCCATGTCTTTGATGCCGATCTTGCGTTTGATCACGCTCTCCACCAAATCGCCGAATTCCGTCATGACGGAACATACAAGGCCGATCAATGCGAATAACAGCCACGGACTTCCCGCCCAGGAAGCGCCGACGCCCGAATATACATAATCGGACGTGAGCGTGTACAGCCAATATAAGAGCACGCTCGCTCCCGTTCCGAATACGATGCCGCCGACTGCACCCGAAATCGTCTTGTTCGGGCTGATCGTGGGGCAGAGCTTTTTCCCCTTGAAGATACTTCCGACTACGAACGCAAACGTATCCGCCACCGGCGAAATGACAAAGATCAGCAAGAGAGCCAACGTGGACGCTTCGCCAAAATCGTTGGCAAGGAGCATGGTCGATAAAATCGCCGTCGGATAGAATCCGCAGATCATGGCGCCGCCCGTGCCGATCAGATCGGTATGCTTATGATCGATGACCAAAAGGCAAAACAGAACCAACGCAAACGCAAAGGACAAGACGAGCATTCCGCGGTATCCGTTCCCCGCCGAAATCTGCTCGATGATGAAATACAGCGGCGTAAAGACGATCGCAAAGATAAAAACGGTTATCTTTTGGGACAGGCACATCGGCATGGCAGGAGGTTTCAGCGACCCGTCCTCTTCCTTGCGGGATACGGACAGCGCGTGCACCATCTCATACGTTCCGATCAGAGAAAATGCGTAGATCAACACTCCGAACAGGCGGGTATCTACGCGGCGAAGAAAGAAAAAGCCGACTAAAATGCCGACGTAAATGATCCCTGTCAGCAATCTTTTTTTCACTGTTTCTCCTCCCGTATGTTTCCAAACCGCCGATCGCGCGCGGAATAATTTTCAATGGCCTTTTGCAGATCCCGCCTGGAAAACGCCGGCCACATTTTATTGGAAAAATACAGCTCGCTGTATGCCGCCTGATACATCAAAAAGTTGCTCAGGCGCACCTCTCCCCCCGTACGGATGATAAAATCCGGATCGGGCAGTCCGCCCGTCATCAGCAGTTCCTTAAAACTGTTCTCGTCCACAAATCTTCCGTACGATACGGCGCTGTTGACGGCGCGGATGATCTCCTGCCGCGAACCGTAATTGATGCAAAGATTTAAAAGTCCGCTCGTCAGATGGGCCGTCTCTTCCATGAGCTGCAACATACTGTCCCGCACGTCCGCGGGCAACACGCTCAGATCACCGATCACATTGATCTTTACGTTCAGCTCATACATCCGCTCTTTCTTTTTGCTGAAATACGTTCGGAACAGCTCGAACAATTCGTCCAGCTCTTCTTTCGGACGGGACAGATTTTCCGTCGAGAGCGCGTACACCGTCACGATACGGATCCCCATATGAAACGCGTGCGAGCAAATTTTAAACATATTCTGTACGCCCATACGATGCCCGTACGCGCGCGGACGAAACCTGCGCTTTGCCCAGCGGCCGTTGCCGTCCATGATAAATCCGATATGCGTCGGTAGCTTGATTCTCTTCATCCTTCCTGCCTTCCGTTATACGGACATGATCTCTTTTTCTTTCTCAGCCGTATGCTTTTCGATCGTTTCGATGGTTTTTGCCACGACCTTTTCCACGTCTTTTTCCACGTTCGCGCACTCGTCCTCGGAAATCTCCTTGGCAGTCTTCATCTTTTTCAGCGTATCCATCGCGTCGCGGCGCACGTTGCGCACCGCCACTTTGGCGTCTTCGCTCAGCGCCTTGATCTGCTTTGCAAGATCGCGGCGGCGCTCCTCCGTCAGATCCGGAAAGATCAAACGAATCACTTTTCCGTCGTTCGTCGGCGTCAATCCGATATTGGACTGCAAGATCGCCTTCTCGATCCCTTTTAACAGACTCGTATCCCACGGGCTGATCACGAGACATTTTGCATCCGCGACCGAAATGTTCCCGACCTGATTGAGCGGCGACATCGTGCCGTAATAATCTACCTGAATTTTATCCAAAACGTGCGGATTGGCTCTCCCGGCACGGATATTGGCATATTCTTCCCGCAATACGCTCGCCGTCTTATCCAGCTTTTCTTCCAGGACAAGCATCATCTCTTCTACTTTTTCGTTATCGATCATAGGTTGTTCCTCCTGTGTCTTTCTTATTCATTGGTAATGAGTGTACCGGTCTTTTCGCCGCAGATCGCTCGCACGATCGCATCCTTTTCCGAAAGCGCAAACGCAAGCACCGGAATGTTGTTATCCATGCACATCGTGATCGCCGTCGTATCCATCGCTTTCAGCCCGCGGTTAATGACTTCCATATGCGTGATCTTGTCGATCTTTTTCGCGTTCGGATTCAATTTCGGGTCGCTGTCATAAATTCCGTCCACGTTCTTTGCCAAAAGCAAGATATCCGCATTCGTTTCCGCCGCCCGCAGCGCCGCGCCCGTATCCGTAGAACAGTACGGATTTCCCGTGCCGCAGGCAAAGATGACGATCCTGCCAAGTTCGAAATGCCGAAGCGCCTTGCGCAGGATAAACGGCTCCGCAACGCTGATCATGTTGAGCGCCGTCTGTACGCGTGTAGGCACCCCCTTCTGTTCGATCGCATCCTGCATCGCAAGCGAATTGATGACCGTCGCGAGCATTCCCATATGGTCCGCCGTCGTGCGATCCATGCTCGTGCCCTGTCTGCCGCGCCAGAAGTTGCCGCCGCCGAGCACAACACCGATCTCTACGCCCATTGTATGCACGCGGATCAACTGATCCACGACGCCCGCAATGATCTTTTCGTCCAGCCCGAACCCTTTTTCGCCTGCCAGCGCTTCGCCGGAAAGTTTTAAAATAATACGCTTGTATTTCGGTTTATTTTGCATCTTTTCCTCCGCCTGATTTTTTATTTGCCCCTGTTTCGGAGCGCTCTGCGTTCTTTTCACGTTCGATAAAGCCCGCGCTTTTGCAAAAATCTTTTCCCCTTCGCCCGCACCGCGTACTTTTCCGCCGTACGATACCTTGCGAAAGCAAACCTTTCAAGCCGTCAAAATTTCAACGTAATAACGGATCAACACGATTGATTTTCCCGCCCCGCTTTATTTTTAAAAGACAAAGCGATGCGATTAAAGGAAAAATTTTTCTCTCTTTTAAAGCTGAAAAACTCGCTTTATAAAACAAGAAAAAACTTTTCCTCTTTTTAAAAAACATCAAGGAAAATTTCTTTTTTGAAAGATTCGTTTTAAACACGATAAGGACAAAACTCCTCTCTCTTTAACAAAAAGAAAAATTCCGATTGTGAAAAGAAAGGCACACAAATATACCATTGTGCGCCTTCGGGTTTTTAACCTTTCATCTTCGAAACTTGTTTTTCCACTTCTTCCGCGAGATCGTCCTTGCGTTTTTCGATGCCTTCGCCCATTTCAAAACGCGCAAAACGACGAACCGTGATCTTTTCGCCGATCGCGGCGATCGCTTCGGTTATGAGCTGATTGATCGTCTTGGAAGAATCTTTCACGAACGGCTGTTCCAGCAAGCAGAAATCTTCATAATACTTTTTGATCCTGCCGGCGACCATCTTTTCCGCGATCGCTTCGGGCTTGCCCTCGTTCATAGCCTGCACTTTCAAAATCTTCTTCTCTTCTTCCAGAACTTCCGCGGGCACTTCTTCTTTCGTCACATACAGCGGTTTTGCCGCCGCGATCTGCAACGCGATGTCGTGTACCAATTCTTTAAACTGATCTCCGCGCGCCACAAAGTCCGTTTCGCAGTTCACTTCCACGAGCACGCCGACCTTTCCGCCCATGTGAATATAACTGTCAACGATGCCTTCCGCAGCGATCCTGCTCGCCTTCTTCGCAGCCGACGCCATACCCTTTTCGCGAAGTATCTCTATTGCTTTGTCCATGTCGCCGTTTGCTTCCGTCAAAGCCTTTTTGCAATCCATCATTCCGACGCCCGTTTTCTGACGCAGAGCGTTTACGTCACTTGCCGTAATTGCCATTTCCGTTTTCTCCTTTTCATTTTCCTTTCTTGCCTGCGCTCTTTATCGCACAAGCCGATTTGTATTTTCCGCCGCGCGCGCTTTTATCGCGCGCGGCCGTATCTTTGCTTTTTTAAGGGCCGTTCTTTGCAGTCCGCTGAAAAAACGATCCTGTAAAATGATCCTCTCGGTTTTTCCAAGCCGATTATTCCGCAGCTTCTTCGGAAGCTTCCGCCACTTCTTCAATGGACATCTCTTCCGCCGGAACTTCTTCCGCCGCCTGCTGCATCTCCGCGTTCACCGCTTCGCCCTGATTCGCTTCGATAACGGCGTTCGCCATTACGGACGAGAGAAGTTTGACGGCACGGATCGCGTCGTCGTTGCCCGGGATCACGTAATCGATCAGATCGGGATCGCAGTTCGTATCGGTGATCGCAACGATCGGGATATGCAATTTGCGCGCTTCCTGAACGGCGATGTCTTCACTGTGCGGATCTACAATGAACATAGCGCCCGGCAGCGTCTTCATTTCTTTGATACCGCCGAGGTTTGCTTCCAGCTTTTCCATCTCTTTTTTCAGGCCTAAAACTTCCTTTTTCGGCAAGAGATCGAAATCGCCGTTTTCTTCCATTTTTTCCAGTTTGTTGAGGCGATCGATTCTCGAACGGATGGTCTTGAAGTTCGTGAGCGTGCCGCCCAGCCAACGGGAGTTGATATAGAACTGTCCGCAGCGGAGCGCTTCTTCTTTGATCGCGTCCTGTGCCTGTTTTTTCGTGCCTACGAACAGAACGCTCTTGCCCGCTTTTACCGTTTCCACGATAAAATCGTACGCCTTTTCCACCAGACCGACCGTCAGCTGCAAGTCGATGATGTGAATGTCGTTCCGCGCTGCGAAGATGTACTT
>CASDTU010000082.1 GCA_949283775.1 uncultured Bacillota bacterium | reverse complement strand
CGCTACGGCGATTTGCGATCGGCTGGAATCCGCCGCGGCAGGAAAAATTACAACGCACGCATCCGTTACGGCAAAGCCGTTTTTCGAAAAGCGCGGCTACATTGCCGTAAAAGAGCAGCAAGTGGAGCGGCAGGGCGTTTTCCTGACGAATTTTGTAATGGTAAAAGAAAGATAGATTTTGCGCTTGCCGAATCGCATCGAATATTTCCAAGTAGAAAAAGGCGCCCTGAAAAGTCGTTGAAAGCGAAGGGCGCCCGTTTTTTTGGCGTCCGATTTGTGGAAAAAACGGTTTGTGAATACTATAATTTGCGTCTTGCGGACGGGAAAATCGGGAGCAATGCGGATAAAAAATAATAGCCGCGTTCCGTGCTGAAATCTTGTATTTTTTTGCAGATTGTGTTATAATGGCGATATGATACGGTTTAACGAAACAATGCCGCGCGAGCGCGCGCGCGGTTTAAATCCCGTCGTTTTGGCATTTGTGGGAGATGCCGCGTATTCTTTGTATGTGAGGGAGCAACTCGTATACGGACACGATTATAAGACGGGAATGTTGCAAAAATTATCTTCACAGAGTGTCTGCGCAAAGGCGCAGGCCGCGCTTGCGGAAAAACTTTCGAGTATTTTTACGGAGGAAGAGAAGGAGATCTTTTTGCGCGGAAGAAACGCAAAGAAGCCGACAAAGAGCAAAAATGCGTCGATCGCGGAATACAATTTGTCGACGGGGCTGGAAGCGGTGATCGGCTTTTTATATCTGATCGGGGACTACGCGCGGATACAGGAGCTTTTGAGCGGAGCAGAGGAATGAAGATAGAGGGAAGAAATGCCGTTTTGGAACTTTTGAAAACGGAAAAAACGGTCGATAAAATAGAGATAGCGCGCGGTGCGGAAAAGGCGTGCGGCAGGATTTTTGCGATGGCGCGGGAAAAGGGGATCCGCGTTCAGTTTGCGGACAATAAAGCGCTGGATCGGGAGAGTGAGACGGGAAGGCATCAAGGGGTGATCGCGTTTGTTTCCGACTATGAATATGCCGAGTTTGACGAGCTGTTGCAGAAAAAGGACGGGCCGCGCTTTGTGATCGTATGCGACGGCGTGGAGGACGTGCACAATTTAGGCAGCATTCTTCGGGTGGCGGAGTGCGCGGGCGCGGACGGCGCGGTGATACCGAAAAATAAGAGCGCGCAGGTAACGGGCGCGGTGGTGCGTATTTCCGAAGGCGCGGCGAACCATTTGAAAGTGGCGCGCGTGCCGGGCGTGAATTTTGCGATCGACAAACTCAAAGAGAGCGGATATTGGGTGTACGGTTTGGAAGCGGACGGCGAGGATATCTACCAATGCGATCTGACGGGCGATATCGTGCTCGTCATCGGCGGGGAGGACAGCGGTCTGTCCGCGTTGACGCGAAAAAAGTGCGATAAGATCGTATCGCTGCCGCTGAAAGGGCAGGTGAACTCCTTGAACGCGTCCGTTGCGCTGGGGATTGCGGCATACGAGGCGGTGAGACAGCGCAGATGACACAGCAGAGGGACGAAACGCTGGCAAAAGCGGCGCAAAACGGGGACAAGCGCGCGGTGGAAAAATTGCTGGAACGCTATAAAAATTCCGTGCGCGGCGCGGCTCGCAGTTATTTTTTGGCGGGCGGCGATTCGGAAGATCTCGTGCAGGAAGGGATGATCGGATTGTATTCGGCGATCACCGATTATAAAGAGGGCGGAATGAGTTTTAAAAATTTCGCCTATCTCTGCATTCATCGCCGAATTCGCAGCGCTGTGCGCAGCGCGTCGAGGAAGAAACACGGTCCGCTGAATCAGTCCGTACCGCTTTTGAATTCGGACGGGCAGGGCGCGGACGTCGTATCGGGCGAGGATCCCGAGTCTATTTTGATCTGCGACGAAGAGCGAACGGAATTTTTAAGGCTTTTGGAAAAAAAGCTCTCGCCAGCGGAGTTTCGCGCATTGCGCGCGTACATGGAAGGGCTGAGCGTCGCCGCGATCGCGGAGAGTGAAAAGAAGAGCGAAAAGAGTGTGGAAAATGCCGTACAGCGCGCCAAACGGAAGACGGCGGCGCTGCTTGCGGGCAGGGAGAAATAAGAGATGGCATATCTGGCTTTATACAGAATGTTCCGTCCGACGACGCTGGAAGGGCTCGTGCGGCAGGATCATATCGTAAAGATTTTGATCAATCAGATCGAAACGGGAAAAATAGGGCACGCCTATTTATTTTGCGGACCGCGCGGCACGGGCAAGACGAGCACGGCAAAGATCTTTGCCAAGGCGATCAACTGCGAGCATCCGAAAAACGGCTCTCCTTGCGGGGAGTGCGAAGCGTGCAGAGCGCTCGCGGATCCTGCCAATCTGGATATCACGGAAATCGACGCGGCGTCCAACAACGGCGTGAACGAAATGCGCGATCTGCGCGAAAAGGTGCAGTATCCGCCCGTTTCCTGCCGCTATAAGGTGTATATCGTGGACGAAGTGCATATGCTGTCCGATTCCGCGTTCAACGCCCTTTTAAAGACGCTGGAAGAACCGCCCAAACACGCGGTGTTCATTCTCGCCACCACCGAACCGCACA
>CASDTU010000081.1 GCA_949283775.1 uncultured Bacillota bacterium | reverse complement strand
CCGCTGTCGGAAGGCGGCGTTGCGCCCTCTTTGCAATAGACGATGTGTACGCCCATTATATCCAATGTCAGCACGCCGTCTTTCACGGTTCCGCTCGCAAATTCCTCTTGTTCGCCCAAAAGTTCCGCGTACAGGGTAATGCTGCTGCCGGACAGGCTGT
The DNA here is from genome assembly GCA_949283775.1 of uncultured Bacillota bacterium. GTDB lineage: Bacteria > Bacillota > Clostridia > Christensenellales > Borkfalkiaceae > Borkfalkia. The sequence continues at coordinate 2,279 of CASDTU010000081.1, read as the reverse complement.
ACTCGCCCGTTTCACCTTCGTCGTCCGTCCAGGTCTTATCGTCCAGCGTGATGAATTGCGTTTTATCGAGTGTATCATTCACATACAGAAAGTATGTGCCGTCAACGCTCGTTCCGCCGTTATCGCCGCAAGCCGTAAAACCTACCGCACATGCAACGACCATTAAAACGGTCATCGCTGCCAATAACAGTTTCCGTTTCATTTCTGCCTCCTGCAAAATATAATAAATATATTCAAAGGGGCTTTGCTCTAAATTAAAAAGGCGTGCCTTCAACCGAAGACACGCCCCTGCATCAGTATCTCCGATTGCTGCGACGCTAACTTCCATCTAACGGAAAAATAGAGATACGAAATGCCTGCTCGTATCCGTTAGATGGAAAAATATGAAGTTAACGTCGCAGTTACAGTATAGCATAAACCCAAAAAAATGGCAAGAATGAAAACAGGTATTTCAAAAAATCTCCGACAAAAATAAAAGAGCGAACTACCGTTTTCGATAGTTCGCTCTTTTCTCGCTTGAAAGTGCAATTCCTATAAAAATTTTATTTTGATTTTATTCCCTTTGGGAACTGCGCTTTAAACCGTTCCTTTTTTTTCGCACTTTGACATATACGGAAACTCTTATTTCCATCAATATACTCTTGATCAAGTGAAAGAAAGCAATCAAAATCTTACTCTTAATCAAGTGAAATACATGCTCGCTTTTTATCAAGTGAAAACATACGTTTCTCCTGATCAAAAATCAAAATTTAAAGCGGAGCCGCAAATGCGGCTCCGCTTTAAATTTCTTTTTAGCGCGCTGCGATTTATACCGCACTTGCCGTTACGTCAACATAATCCGAAAAATCGGGAAGCGTAACCGCGTCCGTAGAAGCGTTGATATTGATCTCCGCTTTTGCCGTTATATTCACGACCTGTTCATCGGCAGTATCCGCCATCGTCGAAATATCCGAATCATTCGGGGTATTGACACCGCCGGTGTTTACGGAAGCCGCAACATCGAGCTTGATAGAAGCAGCGGCAAATTCACCCTCTTCGGACAAGGACAGATATACTTCTAAAACAGACTTAGAAAAGCTGATCGCATTTGTCACTTCTGCGGGCGCACCGGCTGATCCCAAAATCGCGTCCACAACAGTCTTTAACGTTTCTGCGCTGGCGATCAACTGAATCTTGATACCGCCTTTCATATCGACTTTCATAGTTACGCCGTATTGCTCCAACATAGCTTTCAGCTGGTCAATGTCGATCAGTGCAGAAGATTCCTCTTCCTGCGCAAGCGTATCGACAGGATAGTTCGGATTAGGTTTGTCGGTATTCCCGCCCAAATTGCCAAGACCGTCCATAATATAAGAGAACGGAACTTTAATTTTATCAGGAGCCCCTTCCGTTACGATACCCGTACTCTCAGACGCATCGACGTACAGATATTCAGCGTCGTTGTTTACTTTAAACTTCACCGTATTGTTGACAGCGTCCTCTCCTACTATCCCTGCATCCGCCTTGAACGTTCCGTCAAGGGATCCGTTTCCGGCAGCGGCAAAACCTTCCGTCCCCTTGTTTTCAATAAGTTCTTTATATTCTAATCCCATATCGACAGCAATTTGATCGCCCGCATAATCAATCACAACATTAAAATCTGCTTCAACGGAAGCGCCGAACTTCCAGCCTTCTTTCGTAGGGTCGCCGAAAATCTTGTTGAGGTCCAAACTCTCGACGACTTGCTCTAATTCTTCATCCGTGGGTTCTTTGTAGTCCCCGGAAATCGTTCCACCGCTTGCACTCGGTTCCTTATCGCAGCCAAAGGCGAATACGGAAAACGAAAACAGCAACAGCAAAGAAGTAAAAACAGCCAATAACTTTTTCATTTTTTCTCCTTTCACGGTAACACCGTCATTTATTTTACTGTAAAATAGTATACATCTTTTTTTCTATTTTGTCAACACCTTGAAACAATAATTTAAATTTGTAGTAGAATATGCAATTATATACCCTGAAAGTATGTGGTGCTTCGATAAAGAACATTAAAATCACAGAATGTATACAGACTCCCCCCTGCTATTTTCTCAGGCGATCATTGCATCTTTTTCCGTATATGCTTTTGCAGACGAAAAGCGTATACACAAAAAGCCGCCCTTTAACTCGGAGCGGCTTTTTGAAACTTTTTGTCCTTTTTTAAACGTCGTACATCCTTTTTCAGGATACTTGGCGATTCGCTTTCCCTGCAAAGCAAAAGCAACGTGCGAGCTTGTGCGAACTTGTGCGAGTTTCCCCGATCT
>CASDTU010000080.1 GCA_949283775.1 uncultured Bacillota bacterium | reverse complement strand
CGTAAAATGCTCGTGCACGTTCCACTGCGACAGCATGGGCTTTTTCGGCTCCGGTTCGCTGGGCGCGTGCTTCTTTACGATCCCGCCGACAATGATCTCGTCGGATTTTCTGTTCCACCATTTTTCATAGCGCTCTTTGATTTCTGAAAATTGACCCTCACTAAAATGTAACATGATTTCCCTCTTTATTTTTTCGATCCGGAAATTTTTTCCGGATCGATATTTACTCTTTTTTATTTGATTGAATCCGATTGCTTGTTTTTTCGGATCGGCAGTATCTTATATGCAAAAGCGATCGGTTTTTCCGGATCCGGAATGATCCGATACTGCGCGAGCGGAGGCTCTCCGCAGGAATTGGAACCGATCCCGCCGACAAATCCGTCGATATGCACTTCTATGTTGTCGGTCTCTTTCAAATCTTCTCTGTGCTTTGCCGCATCGATCATCCGCATGGGATACGGCGACGCATTGAAAGAGAGCGTCTTTCCGACAGCGTAAAACGCAAGGCCGCTTCCTTCCGAATCGGTGAATTTGACCCAGCGGATCTTTTCCCTGTTTCCGCTCTCCTGCGGTACAATATAGTTCTCCCGCAGCTGCCCGACTTTCTTTCGGAAAATGCCGAGCTTCACGCTCTGCTGCATATCGCTGTAATTCTCTCTCTCGCCCATTCCGTACCACTCTACGTTTTCAAACGACTTCGGCATTTCAAACATCATGCCGAACTTCGGCAGAAAATACAGATCTTTTTCCAGCGCGATCAGCTTGGACGATACCTGTATGCCAAGATCTGCCCCCACCGTGTACGTCGTTTCAAAGCGGAATTTTCCGCTGTATTTCGGAGGCGACAAAAATCCCTTGACGATAATTTCAACCCGGTTTTCCGCCCGTTCGATCTTGCATTCACGAAAACTCGTCCACATCATGTGGTATCCTATATCATACCACTCTTTCTTATAGCGCAGATCGTTGTCCGTTACCGGGCGCCAAATATTGAGATAAAAGCCCTTTACTCTCTTGCAGAATGCGCCGTACCCTTCGTTCAAGGGCTCCTGCGAAAGCAGCTGCGTGCCGTCAACGACAAAACTCGTAAACGTGCATACATATTTATCGAACACGAGCGTGTCGCCGCCGCTTTGCAAAATAAGCTGTTTTTCGTTTTCTTCCACAACCAATTCTCCCGCCGCGCTCTGCGGAAGCTGCACGGCCGCCTCCCGAAGCAGGATCGAATCCAGCCCGATCTCTCTGCCCGTTTCGTCCTTGGTTTGTATGTTCAGCGCGAGTTCGCCCGCCGCCGGAAGAGAAACCGCGATCTTTTTCACCTCTTTCGTATACGGCGGAATCACAAATTTCCACTCGCCCGCTCCGACAGCCTTGCCGTCTTGCAAAATTTCATACACAAAGGTATCTTTTGCCGTGTCCGTAAAATTGCGCGTATTGAAAAGTTCCAATTCGACAAAATCGCCGCCGGTCTGGACCAAACGGAACAAGACGGGCCGATACGTGTTTTTCATCTCGTAGGCGCTCGTGGAAGGCGTCCTGTCCGGATACATCAAGCCGTCGCAGCAGAAATTCTCGTCATGTACATATTCCCCGTGATCGCCGCCGTACGTGTATTGATATTTCCCGCGCTTATGATAGACGGCATGATCGCACCATTCCCACACGCAGCCGCCGATAAATTTTTCATATTTATAGATCAGTTCCCAATATTCTTTAAAACTGCCCGGGCCCAATCCCATCGAATGGCAGTATTCGCACATATAGAAAGGCCTGTGATCGTCCCGATGCATCCAATCTTCGATCAGTTCCAAAGACGGATACATCAAAGATACGATATCGTATCCCTTTTCTTTATAAAAATATTCCCGGAAACAGGTTTCATATTGCACGGGGATCCCGGATTTCTTTGCCGTCAGATACGCATACGCATGATCGAAATTTTCGCCGATGCCCGCTTCGTTGCCCAAAGACCACATGATGATGCACGTATGGCTCCGATCGCGGAAATACAGCTTTTCCATCCGATCCAAAAATGCATTTTTCCAATCAGGATTTTTGCCGAAATAATCCATGTTGTCCTTCATCGCAAGGGACCCGTACGATTCCAGATCGGCTTCGTCGATGACATAAAATCCCATTCGGTCGCAAAGCTCCAAAAACCTCGGATCCGGAGGATAATGGGATGTTCGAACAGTATTTACGTTGAACTGCTTCATTAAAAACAGATCTCTTTCCAACTGCTCATAGGTCATCACATACCCTTTATCCGGCGTGGAATCATGGCGGTTCACGCCCTTGATCTTAATGGGCGTTCCGTTGACCTTAAAGGACGGCCCCGTATAATCGATCACTTTAAACCCGACAGTATGACTGACGCATTCGATCTCTCTGCCGCCTTTGAAAAGGCGCAACGCCAACGTATACACGTTCGGCTGTTCCGCGTTCCATAACTTCGGATTCCGCACGGTAAATTGCGCGTGAAAACTTTCCGACACGGGGATCTCCGCCGCCGCAGCTTCTTCTCCGTTTTCATCCAAAAGCGCGATCTTGATTTTGCCGCTCATCTCTCCGGTTACGCTGCCGTTTACTTCGCAGTTCCAATCGCCGCAAAGCTCCTCCCCCGCGGGAGTGCGCCGAAACTCAAAATCATAGATCGAGCTGCTCCCGCGCCCCGTCAGATAGACGTCCCGAAAAATACCGTTATAGCGGAACATATCCTGGCTTTCCAAATAGCTCCCGTCGCACCACTTATAACATACGACGGTCAAATCGTTTTCGCCTTCCTGCTAAAAATCGCGAACGGCAAACTCGCTCATGTTGTGCGTGCCTTGGCTGTAACCGACTTCTTTTCCGTTTATGTATACATGAAATCCGGTTGCTACCCCCAAAAACGTCAGATAAACGTCTTTTCCCAAACGCTTGGGCACTGTAAAGGTACGCTTATAAACGCCGACCGGATTTGCATTCGGAACCAGCGGCGGTATCGCCTGACACGTAAAATCATTGTTGACGTAAAACGGATTTTCGTATCCGAGGCTCTGCCAGCAGGAAGGTACGTCAATCGTATCCCATTTTAATTCATTTTTTGCCGATACAGCCTCGTCTTCCACCAGCATCGGCGAATGATAGTATCGGAACTTCCACTTGCCGCTGAGAAGATAAAACCGGCTGCTTTTATCCCTGTTTTTCCCGTTTCCGCTCTTTAAATTTTCCCTCAAATCTTTTGCCGGAATAAAATATGCCCTGCTCGGCAACGTGTTTTTATGAAGCACTTCCAGATTTTCATAATCCGGCTTTCCGTTGATATTTGCTTGCATTTACATACCTTCCTTGTGTTACAGATTTTATTCGCTTTACCATTATACCAACACATTTTTCACCTGTCAATAACAACAATCTGAGTTTTATCTATATTTTATCTATGTTTTTTCATGGCAATTCGTTATGGATACTTTTCTATAATGTTTCTCTATATTTCTTCCTGTGCGTTTTTGAGGTTTTTTTCATCGTTTTCTGCTTTAATGCCGCAAAATCATTCGATAAACGTCAAAATATTCTTTTTTTCTATATACGTAACAAATATTTTTCCATAATCAACAATTCTGTGATTCCTCTATATTTTATACATTTTCCTAAATTTTTTATAGTTTTTTTTCTGCAAAAAAGCCGTTTCCGCAAAAAAGGATGCCGCACCTGATGTGCGCGGCATCCTTTGGCTCCTTTGCTTTGAGCGCCTTTTTTTCTTGACGTTTACCACATGGTATCTGTCAGAAAATCTTCCGGCACGAGCGGATCCTTTTCCTCTCTGTATTGCCGGTCTATATTCCATCCGAGCACGTTCCGCAAAAAAGCATAGGCGCCCGGATATTGGCTTTCACACATAAATGTATACATCTTTTTCCGCAGCAAGAAAAGAATTTCCGCGTATGACGGATCGCCGATCAAGTTTTTCGTTTCATACGGATCGGAAGATAGATCATACAATTCATCCTTATTGGAACACGTCCAGCCGTACTTCCAATTTTTATGCCGGCACGTTACCATATTCGTCGCGCAGTCGGACAAGCCGAAAAACTCCACAAAAACGCTGTCACGCCACTGTATTTCCTTTCCGCGTCCCTTTATAAAAGAGATCAAAGAGCGCCC
>CASDTU010000079.1 GCA_949283775.1 uncultured Bacillota bacterium | reverse complement strand
AAAACTTTTACTACCATTTTACTACCATTGGGGCAGAATTAGGCAGTTTTCGAGCGGTACAGACAGTTTTTTCGGGACAAAAATTTTTTCACGGAATAGACGAAAAATTCGTCTGTAAATTTACCACCATTTTGAAAATTTTTACTACCATTTGATTTCAGGACTTTTTTCTGCCTGCATAAATATTCTGAAAAACGCATAAAACCATAGAAAAAAAGCACAAATCGCGATGATTTGTGCATTTTTATGTGGAGCTGATAGCGGGATTTGAACCCGCGACCTCGTCCTTACCAAGGACGTGCTCTACCTACTGAGCCATATCAGCGAATGAAGTTTTTGCCGAATTTTGAGGGGGTTCGGCGTACCCCGTTTTATGTGCCGATATTCCTTACCAAGGACGTGCTCTACCTACTGAGCCATATCAGCAAATGAAGTTTTTGCCGAATTTTGAGGAGTTTCGGCGACCCCGCTTTTCGCCTCGATATTCCTTACAAGGACGTGCTCTACCTGCTGAGCCATAGCAGCATTTTTGCATCGAAAAACTGCAAAGCATTCGCGTATCTTCCGCAATTTAGCTTAATTATTATATCGAAAAGAAATTTAAAAGTCAAATTCTTTCATGTGTATTTTTAAATAAAATGACTTTTCTTATCCTTTCCGAATCATCTTTGATCCTTCCGAATGAAATTATTGAAAGAGGGCCGCGGCATTTTTATAAAAATGCCGCGGCCCTCTTTATCATCCAACAGCTTCTGCGGAGGTTATTTGAAATATTTTACGCCGCTTTCAAACAGCTTCATATCAAATTCGCCCGTACAGTTCTTATATAAGTTTTCACCGCTGCGCTCCGTATGGCCCATTTTACCGTATACGCGCCCGTCCGGCGAAGTAATGCCTTCGATCGCCCAGGCCGAACCGTTCGGATTGAAAGGATATTCCATCGTAGGCTTTCCGGATAAATCGCAATATTGCGTCGCGATCTGACCGTTTTGCGCCATTTTTTCCAATTCCTTTACGGGCGCCACAATTCTGCCTTCCCCATGCGAAACGGGAACCGTATAGACATCCCCCACCTTGCAGGACGACAGCCACGGCGATTTATTGGAAGAAACGCGAATATCGACCAGCGTCGAAACGTGGCGGGATATGCGGTTATACGTCAACGTCGGACTCGACGAAGTGAGCGGTACGATCTTTCCGTAAGGGACAAGCCCCAGTTTGATCAGCGCCTGGAAACCGTTGCATATACCCAGGATCAAACCGTCGCGCTCGTTCAACAGTTTTTCGATCTGCTCGGCAATATAAGGATTGCGGAAAGTCGTCGCAATGAATTTACCGCTTCCGTCCGGCTCGTCGCCGCCCGAAAATCCTCCGGGGAACGCGACGATATTTGCGCGCGCGATCGCCGAAGAAATCGCTTTCACGCTCTCTTCAATGTCTACGGCGCTGCGGTTTTTCACGACAACGATCTCGCTCTCCGCTCCCGCCAAGTTAAATTTGCGCGCCGTATCCAGCTCGCAGTTCGTGCCCGGAAATACCGGAATAAACACCCTGGGCTTTGCCGTCTTGACCGCAATATTCGTATACCGTTTGCCCTGACAATCGAAATCGACGTCTTTTGCCTTACCGCTCGCTTCCGCATGGTTTGCAAACACCTCTTCGAGCGTGCCGCAGAACGCTTCGACGGCTTCTTTTTCCGTCACTTTTTCTTTATCGTAAACAAAATCTTTTTCGATCGTTTCGCCGACAAAAATCTTCGTGCAGGAAAGCTCGTCCGGATTCTTTAACGAAACCAAAATTTCGCCGTAATGCTCGGACAAGAGGCAGTCGCAGTCGCCTTCAAAGCGGAAACCTAACGCGTTTCCGAAGCAGGATTTCGCGACAGCCGCCGCTATGCCGCCGTTTTCCACAACGGTTGCGAACGCGATGTTTCCGTTTAAAATATTGCGATGAATCTCGCGATACATATTTGCAAGCTCCTTAAAATCGGGAATCTTGCTGAAATCTTTATGCATCGGAATCCAATACAGTTTTGTACCCGTCTGCGTCAAAACGTTAGTAATGAGCTCGCTCGCTTTCGCCGGAGCCAGCGCAAAAGAAATCAGAGTCGGCGGCACGTCGATATGCTCAAACGTTCCGCTCATACTGTCTTTCCCGCCGATCGCGCCCAATCCTAATTGAATCTGTGCGTACAACGCGCCCAAAAGCGCCGACAACGGAACGCCCCAACGCTTCGGATCCTTGTTGAGTCGCATGAAAAATTCCTGAAATGTCAAGCGGATCGCATCGTAATCGCACCCGCTGGCGATCAGTTTCGCAACAGAGGCTATGATACTGTAAATGGCGCCCGTAAACGGACTGCTGCTCATGAGCTCCGAGGAATATCCGTATGCGGAAACTGTTGCGACATCCGTTTCTCCGCCGCAGATCTTTGCCGCCATCGCAATAGCCGGCGTCAGCTGCGTCTTTCCGCCGAACGGCATATAGACGCTTCGCGCTCCGATCGTCGAATCGAACATTTCCGAAAGGCCTTTTTTCGAGCAGACGTTCAGAGACGACAGCGCGTGCAAAAGATCTTCACGGAAGTCTTTTTTCTTTAAGTCAAAATAACCGGTCACATTGTCCGCAATCGATGCCGAAATTACCTGTTTTACGCCGTTGGTGTCCAAAAAATCGCGCGAAATATCGACGATTGCCCTGCCCTTGAACATCATCTTCATGCGGCGATCATCTGTAACGACGGCAACGGGAGTAGCCGTCAGATTTTCCTGCGCCGCAAGGCGGATAAATTCGCCCTTGTCCTTTTCCGCTATTACGACCGCCATGCGCTCCTGCGATTCGGAAATCGCAAGCTCGGTTCCCGAAAGCCCTTCGTATTTGAGCGGCACTTTATCCAGATCGATGACCAATCCGTCCGAAAGTTCCCCGATCGCGACCGACACGCCGCCCGCGCCGAAGTCGTTGCACTTTTTGATTTTCTTCGTAACTTCCTTGTTTAAGAAAAGTCGTTGCAGTTTCCGCTCGGTCAAAGGATTTCCCTTCTGCACTTCCGCGCCGCACGTTTCTACCGAGTGGGAATCATGCGCTTTGGATGATCCCGTCGCACCGCCGCAGCCGTCGCGCCCCGTTTCTCCGCCGAGCAGAATGATGATATCGCCCTTTTTCGGCTTTTTGCGATACACCATGTCGCGCTTTGCGCCGCCGACCACAAAGCCTGTCTCCAAACGCTTCGCTTTATACCCGCTGTGATATACTTCATCGACGATCCCCGTCGCAAGCCCAATCTGGTTTCCGTAAGAAGAAAAACCGGCGGCGGCAGTCTTTGTGATAACGCGCTGCGGAAGTTTTCCCGGCAACGTATCCTCCAACTTTTCGCGAGGATCCGCACTGCCCGTCACGCGCATTGCCTGATAGACATATGTCCTGCCGGAGAGCGGGTCGCGTATCGCTCCGCCAAGGCAAGTCGCCGCGCCGCCGAACGGCTCGATTTCCGTCGGGTGATTGTGCGTTTCATTCTTAAACATGACGAGATACTTTTCAACTTTACCGTCGATTTCCGCGTCGATGCAGATGGAGCAGGCATTGATTTCGTCGGATACGTCGAGATTGTCCAGTCTGCCCTCTTTTTTCAGTTTTTTCACCGCGATCGTAGCAATATCCATAAGGCACGGATATTTCTCTTCGCGGTTCGCGTTGAATTCTTTATACAAATCCCCATAGAGGTCATACGCTTTTTGAATATGCGGATTGTCCGATTCGATCCGAACGTCCTTGATCTCCGTCGAAAACGTCGTATGGCGGCAATGGTCCGACCAATACGTATCGATCACTTTCACTTCCGTTTCCGTCGGATTTCTGCCCTCTTTCTTAAAATAATCGCGGACAAAAACCAAGTCTTCCACGCTCATGGCAAAACCGTTGGCTTTATGGTACTGCGCAATATCGTTCACGCTCATATCGATAAAACCGGAAACTTCCGCAACGTCGTGCGTTTCCATCTTTGCGCGGACAAGCGTCTTGGGTTTTTCGAGGGATACTTCCGAACTTTCTACCGGATTGATCAGGTGTTTTTTGATTTTTGCAAGCTCTTCGTCCGTAACGCCCTTTACGGCAAATACCCGCGCGCATTTTATGAGCGGGCGGTTCTTTTGCGTCAGAAGCTGCACACACTGCGCCGCGCTGTCCGCACGCTGATCGTATTGCCCGTCCAAAAACGCGATCGCAAATGTTTTATAATCTTCTTCCACAGGCAGAGTTTCATACCATACCTTATCGACCGGCGGTTCGGAAAATACGTTGACGACGGCCGCTTCGAGCTCCTCTTTATCCAAACCCTCTACGTCGTAGCGGATCACTTCGCGAAGATCCTCTACGCCGATCCCCAGCTGCACGTCTAAATCCGCGCGAATCTTTTTTGCCTGCAAATTTTCCTTCTTTTCTACGAATATTCTGTATATCATACTATCTTAACCTTTCGCGTTATATTTTATCCCGATGTCTTTACGATATTGCATACCCTCAAAATAAATTTTCGAAACATTCGCATATGCCTTACGGCGCGCCTCCTCGATTGTTTTGCCCTTCGCGCAAACATCGAGCACCCTGCCGCCGTTTGTCTTCAAAACGCCGTTTTCTCTCTTTGTTCCGGCATGGTACAGCATACTGTCGGGATCAATATCGCCGACTTTAATCTCTTTTCCTTTCTCATAATGCTGCGGATACCCGCCGCTTGCCAAAACGACGCACACACAGGCGCCCTCTTCCCATTCGATTTTAATTTCGGAAAGCCGCTCGTCCGTGATCGCCTGGAAAATTTCCATCAGATCTGTTTTGAGCATCGGGAGAACGACCTGCGTTTCCGGATCCCCGAAACGGGAATTGTATTCCACGACCTTCATGCCTTCCGGAGTGCGCATAAGGCCGAAATACAAAACGCCTTTAAACGGCCTGCCCTCCGCGTTCATCGCCCTGACCGTCGGCAATAAAATGCGCTCCATCACTTCGTCCGCAATCTCCGGAGTATAGAAAGGACAGGGCGTAAACGTTCCCATACCTCCCGTATTCAAGCCCTTATCTCCGTCATAGGCGCGCTTATGGTCGCAGCTCGCGATCATCGGAACGATCGTTTTTCCGTCCGTAAACGTGAGCACGGAAACTTCCTCTCCGGGCGTAAATTCCTTTCCCGTCAAAAACTCTTCAATGACGACTTTATTGCCCGCGGAGCCGAACGCCTTATCCAGCATAATCTGCTTTAAACCGTCCTCCGCCTGCTGAAGCGTTTCGCAGATAAGAACGCCTTTTCCGAGAGCAAGTCCGTCCGCCTTTAATACCACGGGGAATTTGCCTCCTCTTACATATTCCAACGCCTTTTCATAGTTATCAAACGTTTCGTACTTTGCCGTCGGAATACCGTATTTTTTCATCAGAGTTTTCGCAAACGCTTTACTGGATTCAATCTCCGCCGCCTTTTTATTCGGCCCGAACACGCGGTGACCTCTCTTTTCCAACTCATCTGCAAGGCCCAAAGCGAGCGGATCGTCCGGAGCGATGACCGTATATTTCACGTCCTCATGCGTGTCCAGCCAATCCCCGACCGCCTTTACATTCAAATAGTCAACGTCCACGCACTCCGCAAGTTCCGCGATCCCCGCATTGCCCTTCATGCAATACATCTTTCTGACCATAGGGCTTTTGGCAAGCGCCGCTATAATTGCATGTTCTCTTCCGCCGTTTCCAATTACCAATACGTTCATTCTCTTCTCCGTTTCTTCTTTTCCGTTTAAAAAACATTGCAGCGATCAGTACGGCTGACCGCTCCGTTGCTTTCTCTTTCAAAAATTCCATCTTTTTCTGTTTGTAAGCAAAAAAATTTTTATCAGTGCCTTTTTGTAAGCAAAATCTTTTTATCAGTGATGGAACAGGCGCATTCCCGTAAACGCCATCACCATATTGTATTTATCGCAGGCCTCGATCACCAAATCATCCCGTACCGAACCGCCGGGCTGCGCAACATACGAAACGCCGCTCTTTCTGGCGCGCTCGATATTGTCCGAGAACGGGAAAAAGGCGTCGCTTCCGAGCGATACTCCCGTGATCTTGGAAAGGTACGCTTTCTGCTCTTCCTTCGTAAACGGCTCGGGACGCACGGCAAAATATTTCTTCCACACATCGTCGCCCAAGACGTCTTCCGCTTCGTCCGAAAGGTAAATGTCAATAATATTGTTTTTGTCCGGACGTCCTACCCCTTCCGCAAATTGAAGGTTCAAGACTTTGTCGCTCTGCCGCAGATGCCACAGATCCGCTTTTGTTCCGGCAAGACGGGTGCAGTGTATGCGCGACTGCTGGCCTGCGCCGACTCCGATCGCCTGTCCGTCGACCGCAAAGCACACGGAGTTTGACTGCGTGTATTTTAAAGTAATGAGCGAAATGATCAGATCGGTAACTGCTTCCTGCGGCAGCGTCTTATTTTTCGTCACAATATTCTGCAAAAGCTGCGCATCGATCTTAAACTCGTTTCTGCCTTGCTCAAAAGTGATGCCGAATACCTGTTTGCGCTCGATGGGATCCGGTTTATAATCCTTGTCGATCTTTACGATATTGTATCCGCCCTTTCTCTTTCCTTTTAAAATTTCAAGCGCTTTCGCAGAGTATCCCGGCGCGATGATGCCGTCCGATACTTCCCTGGAAATAATTTTTGCGGTAACTTCGTCGCATTCGTCCGATAAAGCGATCCAATCGCCGAAGGAAGACATCCTGTCCGTTCCCCTCGCCCGCGCATATGCGCACGCCAAAGGTGAATCGTCCAGCCCATCGATATCGTCAACAAAGCAGGATTTTTTTAAACGCTCGGAAAGTTTTTTCCCCACGGCCGCACTGGTGGGACTGACATGCTTAAAGGAAGTAGCGCATACCATGCCGGTATTTTCTTTGACTTCTTTTACGAGCTGCCAGCTGTTGAAAGCATCCAGAAAGTTGATGTAACCGGGTTTGCCGTTCAAAATTTCAATCGGAAGATCGCTTCCGTCCGCCATAAAGATCCGCGACGGTTTCTGATTGGGATTGCAACCGTATTTTAACTGAAACTCTTTCATCTGCTTTTCTCCTTTACTTGTTTTTATTGATCAATACTTTTTCATACTGTCCCGTCGCAAGATCAATGGAACGAACGTATAAAGAAATTTTATTGCTTTCATTCAAATTGTCCCACAACGTTTTCGCAAACTCCTCCATATCGTCCGGGATTTGAACGCGTTCCGGCTCCCCCGTAAAGGTGGGAATCGGATTTCCGTCGCAGTTATAGGTATGAATAAAGTGCCCCAACCCGTTTCTCGAAGTATAGGAAAACGTGTAACGGTTGCACGCGCTGCCCTTTTCGTCGGCACTTTTCAAAATGCTGAGTTTATACGTAAAATCCTTGTCGGAAAAATGCAAAATCCCGCTGATCCTGGGAGTAAAGTTGGGAGCGTCCGGCTCAAATTCGCGCGTTTCAAGCGCTTCTTCAAATGTCTTTCCCTTTTTCAGATATTCAAAGACCGTATCCGTCTGATCGCCGTTTGTAACGATCACGCAATCTTTCATCGTGCGCACGGGCGCATAGATGATCAAAGAAGGATCTTCCACTTTACTCGCGTCAAACGGGTAAATCATCAGATCGTCTCCCTCTTCTTTAAAAATACGATTGCGGCTGTTTTCGCTTCTGCCCATGATAAAATATGCAAAGACCGCCTTCTTACCGCTATCGCTCCTGCCGATCACGATCCCTCTGCCGACATAACTGTTGTCCTTTATCAGCGCACCAATATCCGAAATATCGTAAATATTCATTGTCTGTTTCTCCCAACGTTTTTAATCTAAATTTTTTCGTTCTGCACGCGCTGTCAAAAAGACTTGCTCTTTGACTGCGCCCGCGCTCTTATACTTCTCAACAATGCGCGCCCGGCTGGCATCATCCTTTTACGATCGTAACTTTTCTGCCTTCCTTGCGAATTTTACCTGTGGTCAAAAGTCTGACCGCTTCCGGAAGAGCCCTGTGTTCTTCTTCCAAAATGCGCGCCTGCAAACTTTCCGGCGTATCGTCCTCGCGCACTTCCACGGCGCGCTGCAATATGATGGCGCCGCTGTCATACTGCTCGTCCACAAAATGCACCGTCAGCCCCGAAATTTTTACTCCGTACTCCAAAGCCGCGCGGTGAACGTTGAGCCCGTAATATCCCTTTCCGCAAAAACTCGGTATCAAAGACGGATGAATGTTGATGATCCGGTTCGGAAACGCCTGTACAAAATTGGGGGAAATCATGGAAAGATAGCCGGCCAATACGACATAATCGATTCCGCGCTTTTGCAGCTGCAAGATAATGTCCGCATACATTTCTTCCACGGACGCATAGTCTTTTTTATTGCGAACAAGCGCTTCGATACCGTGTTTTTTTGCCCTATCGATCGCATAAATCCCTTCTTTTGATGCGACGAGCAAGGAAATTTCACAAAATTTTTCGCGCTCGTTTGCATCGATGATCGACTGAAAATCGCTGCCGGAGCCGCTCGCGAATACTGCTATCTTTTTCACTTAATCGAAACCCCTTTGCCTTTTTTCGTCTCGCCGATCCGATACGCCGTCTCGCCCAGGGAACGCAAAACCTCCAAAGTCTTGTCCGCATCTTTTTTCGCTACGCACACGACCATACCGATCCCCATATTAAACGTATTGTAGATCTGCGCGTCCGCAAGACCGCTCTTTTCACGCATGATCTTGAATATTTCAGGCAAAGGATAGGAATCTTTATAGATGTTGCAGCCAATCCCTTCCGGAAAAATGCGCGGCACGTTTTCGATAAATCCGCCGCCTGTAATATGTGCAATCCCCTTAACGGATACTTTTTCGATCAGATTCAGTATTGTTTTTACGTAAATTTTTGTAGGCGTAAGCAGCGCGTTCAAAACCGTATCATTCAGACGCGCGTCAAAAAGATCGAGTTCCTTTAAATCCTCGTCGCCGAACAACTTTCTTACCAGCGAATAACCGTTGGAATGAACGCCGCTGGACGCAATCCCGATCAAAACGTCGCCTTCGGTTATGTTTTTGCCGTTAATGATTTTCTTTTTATCGACAATACCGACGGCAAAACCAGCGATATCGTATTCGCCGTCCGCATAAAATCCGGGCATTTCCGCCGTTTCTCCGCCTATCAAGGCGCATCCGGATTGACGGCATCCTTCCGCAACACCCGAAACAACGGTCGCCACCACTTCGGGCGACAATCTGCCGGTAGCAAAATAATCGAGGAAAAACAAGGGCCTCGCTCCTTGACATACGATATCGTTCACACACATCGCGACCGCATCGATCCCGATCGTGTCGTGCTTATTCGCCAAAAACGCATATTTTAATTTGGTTCCGACGCCGTCCGTTCCCGCTACGAGCACCGGCTCTTCCATCTTTTCGCCGGCGATCGAATAAAAACCGCCAAAAGAACCGATATCTCCCAAAACATTTTCGTCAAAAGTTGTTTTGACGTGCTTTTTCATCAACTCTACTGCCTTATATCCTCTCTCAACGTCAACGCCGCTGTCTTTATAGGAAATCGCCATTTTTCCTCTCTCCTTTTGCTTCTTTACTCTCCAATGCGATGCTAAACCAATCCTCGCGCGAACTAAAAAAACACAGTTTCCGCAAGGGCTGACATTCAAATGATCCGCTTTACTCCCGCACGAGCCGCAACGGATACACTCTTTTCAAAGCGAAATGTGCA
Organism: uncultured Bacillota bacterium; assembly: GCA_949283775.1. Classification (GTDB taxonomy): domain Bacteria; phylum Bacillota; class Clostridia; order Christensenellales; family Borkfalkiaceae; genus Borkfalkia. The sequence continues at coordinate 63,947 of CASDTU010000079.1, read as the reverse complement.
AAAATTCAAATCATTCCTTCCGCCCGCTTTGAAAGCGCGCCAAAACCAAGATATTTCAGCGCGCATAATTACTAATTTTGTTTTTTAAACCCTTATTTGCCGGTCAAACGGGCAAACACTTCTTTATAAGCGTCCTCCACGCCGCCCATATCCCTGCGGAATCTGTCTTTATCCAGCTTTTCGCCCGTCGTCATGTCCCAGAAACGGCAAGTATCCGGCGAGATCTCGTCCGCAAGAACGATCTGCCCCTTATAGCGGCCGAATTCCAATTTGAAATCGATGAGGTTGATATTTAAAGTTTTAAAGAACTCTACCATCACTTCATTGACTTTCAGCGCCATCTTTTTGATGGTATCGATTTCTTCGGGCGTAGCGAGTTCCATCGCCAGCGCCTGCGAGTCATTAATAAGCGGATCGCCGAGTTCGTCATTTTTATAGCTGAATTCCAAAACGGTTACGGGCAGTTTCTTTCCTTCCGGAACGCCGTAACGCTTCGAAAAGCTGCCTGCCGCCGTATTGCGGATGATCACTTCAAGCGGAACGATCTGCACTTTTTTGACCGCCGTTTCGCGATCGGACAGCTCTTTGACGAGGTGGGTAGGAATACCGTGCTTTTCCATGATCGCAAACATCATGTTGCTCATCTTGTTGTTAATCACGCCCTTCCCTGCGATCGTGCCCTTTTTCAAACCGTTGAACGCAGTGGCGTCATCCTTATAATCCACGATTACGATATCGGGATCGTCCGTCGCAAACACCTTTTTTGCTTTTCCTTCATACAGCTGACCGAGTTTTTCCATTTTATCGATTCCTCCAAAATTTTTTCCTGTTTAATTTTTATAAATTGCCGATCTCTGCTTGCAATGCCGCATCGTCGCTCGCAATTTTTTCCGCCATTTGCTTTTTGAATTCTTTTAATTTCAAAGCGATTTCCGGATATTTTATCCCCAAAATCTGCAATGCCAAAAGCCCTGCATTTTCTCCGCCGTTTACGCCGACCGTCGCAACCGGAATCCCCGAAGGCATCTGCACGATCGACAATAAGCTGTCCAATCCGCCCATCATGTCCGTCTTGATCGGAAGCCCGATCACGGGCAGAGTCGTGTATGCGGCGATCACACCGCCGAGATGCGCCGCCTTTCCTGCGGCACAAATGATCGCTTCATAGCCGTTTGCTTCCGCATCCGCAGCAAATTTATGCGCTTCGTCCGGCGTGCGGTGTGCCGATATGACCCGAACGCTAGTTTCGACTTGAAATTTTTTCAAAACCTCAACGGCTGCCTTCACTACGGGGAAATCGGACTTGCTTCCCATCAATATTGCAACTTTTGCCATACTTACCTCCATCGGCCAAAACCATTTTTTGTTTTATTCGTTTAAAACAGCTCTCTTTACGCATACTTTTAAAAAAAGGAGTCCGTCTATGCTGTATATTCTGCTCGCTGTTTATTTGCTTGCCGTCAATGTTTATTCCTTCATGCTGGTAAAAGCACAAAAACGCGCGGCGACCGAACGCAACGCCGCAAGCCGTTTTCGGTACGGAAAATTATTTTTAGCGGGATTTCTGGGCGGCGCGCTCGCAGCCTACGCCGCTCTTTTCTTGCTCAAATTCAAAACGGACAACCTGCTTTTGATGCTCCTGCTGCCCCTGCTGATCGCACTCAACGTCTGCTTGCTCGTACTGCTTTTGCGAAACGGCTTTTTCCTTCCGCAGACATTGATCAATTAAACCGCGATAAAGAAAGCAGGCCCGAACCCCGCGTGTCAAAACACGGCCGTTTACGAACCTGCCCTTTTTCTATTTTATACAATTTTCCATACAATTTTCCGAGTTCTTTGAGAAAGGGTACAATACGCCGCACAGCTTTTGCGCCGCTTCCCGCAGCCGCAGAACCCGATCTATAAAACAATTGTGCAGAGACCTCTTTCCCATGTGAATTTCCTCTTTTGACGAAAAGCGCTTCCGCACTTTTTTTCGAAAAAATCGTAAAACCGATACTACGTATCCTTTCCTCTTTTAGTATACCATAAACTTTCGTTTTTCAAAACTGTTTGAGGGGCATTTTTTAAAATTTTCAGGATAAAATTTGTCCCTTTTTCAGGCAATAGCCCTCACTTATTTTTCCTCTTTTTCGGCATCAAAAGAGCGCGGCTCGGCTTTTTCGCCCGCAGGAATAGCGAGCGCAGAATTTTTCAAAAGATCCCGAATTTCGCACAGCACTTGTTCGGCCGTTTCACCCGTTTGCGGCAGCTTTTCTGCCGCGATTTGCGCTTCTGCGGAAGCCGCCGTTTGTGTTTCGGCCGCTTGCGCTTTTTCCGCTTCTTCGGTCTTTTCTTCCAGTTCCTCTTCCTTTTTCTTCAGCTTTTCAAAGAACTTTTCGCCCTCTTCTTTTAAATGCTTTTTCGCTCTCGTTACGATTCTGAGCACCGTAAAAATGACGAACGCATCGATCAGAAAGGTCAGGATCGCCATGATCAAATTGCCGTAATTGAGGGTAATGGCCTCTTTGACCGTTTCGCCCGCTTCGTTGACGACCGCCTCCCGCAAAACAATTATCAGCTCGCTCATATCTTCATCGACAAGCAGCGCAATCAGCGGTTTGATAATGTCGTTCACCAGGCTGTTGACGATCGCGGTAAACGCGGCCCCGACTACGACCGCTACGGCAAGATCGACGATGTTGCCGCGCGAAATAAACGCTTTAAAATCCTTCCAAAAAGTACTCTTTGCTCTCTTTTCTTTTTTCATAGCCATATCCCCGCTTATTTATACCGTTCAAAATTCTGCATCAAAAATTTTGCCACGGAATCTTCCTCCGAATATCCGATCACGCCGGTCGCGATCTCTTTTAAGGAGAGCTCCGCATTCCCGACCGCATAGCGCTCGTCCGCCATTTCAAACAGCTCTCTGTCGTTGAGCGCATCGCCGAATACAACGACCCGCTCAGCCTTTAAATGCTCCTTCAAAACCTTCGCGGCTTCGCCCTTCGTCGTGTTGTCCGGCATGATTTCCAGCCAATAACCGGACTGATACTTTTCCTGCTGAAAAATCATCCTGATTCCTGTAAGCTGCTGTACCGCATTCCGCAGCCGCTCGACGCTGTTTAGCGCATCGATGAAGGTATAATAAAAAACGCCATCGCCTTCCAAATCCTGCGGATCGCCGACGGGATTCAATCTCGAATCCCCCGATCGACGGGACAAATATCTGCGCATACCGTCCGTTTCCCTCCCGCGAACCCAGGAAACGCGTTCTTTCCCTTCCTTAAAGGAATAAACGAGCGGCGAAATGTTCAGCTCTTTCAAAATGGCGCAGATCTGCCGGCGCAGTTCCGCCTTAAAATAATTTTCATAAATAGTATTTCCGCTCGCAGGCTCTTTTATAAGCGCTCCGTTGTATAAAATCACCGGCAGGATCTGCCGCAATCCCCAGCAGGCTTTCGCCGCGGAATTGAGCGATCTGGCCGTCGCATACGTAAAATGCAGCCCCGCATCGATCATTCGATTGAGATTTTCCATGCTGTATGCGGAGATATTTTCTTTCGCTGTAAGAAGAGTTCCGTCCAAGTCCGAAATAACCAGCGTTTTCATGTCAGCTTTTCCTTTTTCTGCCTTTTTTTATAGTATACCATATTTGTATGCAAAACAGCAACTTTTCCGCCCTCGTTCCTGAAAAATAAAACCGTTTCCCAAAAATCAATATCCGAACGCTCTTTCTCGTTTTTATTGATTTTCGGAAACGGTTTCCCTTTTTACCAATTCCTGCAATATTTTTTCTCTGAACGAAGAGCTCTCTCCGTATTTGCGCGGGATGGCGCTCTCTTCACAAAAATCCGCCGTAATCTGCCCGTCTTGGAGCACGATCACCCTTTGAGCGAGCATATACGCCTCTTCCACGTCGTGCGTAACAAATACCGCGCTGCGGCTCTGCTCCTTCCACAAATCGCAAAACAGCTCGATCATTTTTATTTTCAGCGCCGTATCCAGAGAGGAAAAAGGCTCATCCATCAAGATCAATTCCGCAGGATGCAAAAACGCCCGCGCGATCGAAACGCGCTGCGCCTGTCCTCCGGACAATTCGATCGGATATGCCTTGCGCTTATCTTCCAGTCCGACGCGCCTGAGCATACTTTCGCATTGGCTCATATCGCCGCAAACGAGTTTTAAATTCTCTTCAACCGTAAGGCACGGAACCAGGCGGGGCTGCTGGAAAATGTACGAACACGGATATTTAGGCGTTATCGTGCCTTCATATCCCGTTATATTTGCCAAAATATTGAGCAAAGTACTCTTTCCGCAGCCGCTCGGGCCGCAAACACAGGTGATCTCTCCTTCCTGCAAGGTCAAATCGAAATTTTTATAAACAAAGTTCTTGCCGAACCTCTTCGTTATATTTTTCAGTTCAATCATAAGACACCTTTTGCGGCAGCGTGTTCCCCCTTCCCTTCGTCCAGCGATCGGTCAGCAGCGTCAGTTTCCCCAAAGCGAATTCCAATACGCCGCCCGTTATCAGCATTAAAATGGTCAAAGCGAAGAGCGTCGCCATCTGCGACCAGACGGACGCATCATACATCAATCCGCCGACGGAGCGAAACGTCCCCGCCAGCACTTCCGCCGACAGCATCACTTTCAGCGAGAGGGACAGATTCGGCCCCGCTTGCGAAAAAATATCCGGAAGAAGCATCGGTATATAGATTTTAAAAAGTTTTGTTTTAAAGGTAAATCTGTAAACGACGGCAAGTTCCGTCAATTTCGGATCGATCCCCGCGCAGGATGTCCTTAGCTGCGCAAAATTTAAGGGAAACAGCATTAAAAGCGCGACAATGATCGGCGCAACGCGCGGCGTCGTCCAGATCAAAAGCATCAAAGTGATCGCCATGGTAGGCAGCGTACGCAGCAGGCTGACTACCGGAGCGATAAATTTTGAAAATTTATCGCTCAGCATAGTGATCGATACCAGCGCAACCGCGGCAAAAAAAGCAATCAGCCATGCAAGAACGGATCTTCCCACCGTGCGCGCAAAAGCGACCCAAAACGAGGAAGACGCCAGCTGCTGCCCTATGCTTTTGACCGTGTCCGAAAAAGTCGGAAGAATATATTCATTGCCGATCTTCGCCGCGGCAATGATCCATCCCGCACACAATAAGGCAACCGTCAGCACGGAAAACAGATAATTTAATTTTTTATTGTCCGCCAACTTTTTCATCTTCTATCCTGTGATCAATTTTTTTCAGCTTAAACGCAACGGTTTTTTGTCCCACCGTTACCCGACATAATAAAAACTGTCGGATACCGCAAAACTTTGCCCGGCCACTTCGCCGAGTTTTTGCAAAAACGTATTCACTTCCTCTTTGCAGTTTTTTGCGGATTCAAAACGGATCGCACAGTTTGCAAGAACTGTTTTCGTCAGATTTGCTTCCTTAAACGTGGGCGTTTTCCCGTCAGGCAAATGCGCTGCCAAAGTCGTATAAATTGTATTCGCGCTCGTATCTTCCTTCAAGATCCATGCGGCATTCTCCGAAACCGCCGCCGTGAAATCTTCAATAAATTCCGCATTTTCTTCAATAAACGCCGCTTTCGCTACCAAAACCGCTTGCGGATATCCGCCTTCCCCATACAGCGCCTGCAAATCCCCGACCAGCTTCAAGGGCGTTGCGCTCGTCTTTGCCGTCACGACAGGCTCCGCCGCAACCATGTAGTCAAATTCCGCCGTCGGAAGTATTTCCGATGCGGGATTGTTGATCCCGATCAGGTTCACTTTGTCCGCAACTTTTTGGCTGACGTCTTCCACGACCGTATACGCGATATCGTTCTGCTTCAACACAAGCTGCAAAGTCAAGCCGACTACGTTGTTCAGTTGGATACAGCCTACCGTTTTTCCGATCAACGTGTTTAACGTTTCCACGGTCAGCGTTTCTTCATATTTGGCGGAAAGGAAATAAATGTTTCCGTGCGTGACCGTACCAAGCATCCGGTACACCTCTCCGCTGCCCAACGTCTTTGCCGCCAGATTCACCGGCAGGATACACAGCTCTGCCTTCGTCTCATTCCCCGTAACATAGGTCGTTATCGCCGTTGAATCGACGATATTGTACGTTACCTTCGCCCCGAACTGCATTTCATCTGCCATCAGCTGCGCCAAAGCGAGCGCCGGAGCACCGTCCGGCATATAGACGTCCGCCTGCACTCCGTCGCCCGTTTCACTGCCGCCGTCTTTTTGGCAGGCTGAAAACGTCACAATACCGACCGCCAACAGAAGAGCGGCCAACACAATTGCAATACTCTTTTTCATAATGACTCCTTTCTCTTGATTTAAACTTGCGTCGGCGAAACCGAGTTTAATATTTGGAAAACAGCGTCTTGGCCGTTACGCTCTCCAGCATACCCAGCTTGCCCGTCAGCGAATTGATCACTTCCGACGGAGCGTCCATCACGACCGATACGACGGATATCTTCTTTACTCTATACGGTATACCCATTCGGCCGATGATATATTCACCGAAAGAATGTAATATCGCATTGAGTTTTTCTGAACAATCCGTATCTTCCACGATAATGCTGACGATCGCGACCCTGTTTTCCGACATAAAAAAACTCCTTTTCGACGCGGCAAAAAGGAGGACTGTAAAATCCCTGCAAAGATTTTTTATAGTTCGCCCCTTTACCGTTGGGATATCCCCTTCGATTCAGGTTTAAATTTTATCGGTCATAGTATATCCTATTTTTTCTAAAAAAGCAAGCATTCGGAGCGCATGATTTGCCCTGCTTACAGGATATTTGCATAATTTTCCATCGAACGCGCAAACTGATGGTATGATCAAGAAAACTTTTCTATTGACGGCTGCCGTGCTCTGTATAGCCGCCGCCCTCTATCTCTTTTACAGTTTTGACAAAATCCAGTCCGCTTCGAGGTTAAACGACCGCTTTTTTCAAACGACGGCTGCGCCCTGCAAACATTTTGCCCTAAAACCGCCCTATTATCCGCGCAAACCCCGAAAAAAAATATTGCAAAAGTATGTGATTTTTTATTCTTTGCCGATAAACTCGTCTGCAAATTTAAAAGGATCGAAGATTCATAAAATTTAAGACGTCTTTACCGATAAACAGCAATTTGCTTTTATACTTACAGCAAAATGTTTATAGGCTTATATATTTACTGCAAATTTTTTGTTAAAAAGCCGTACGATACAGTGATTGTCGCACGGCTTTTTTCGCTGAAAAACGGCACGGATCGATCCGTGCCGAAAAATAAGGCGCCTTTCCTCTTTATAGAAAAGGCGCCGCATCTTTTATTTTGTATTTTTTAAAACATCTTCGTAAATTTCCTGATCTTTTTGCAAATATGTATTGAAAACAACTTTGATCGGATACTTTGTTTCCAACAGCCAATTCTTAACGGCACCGACGGCTATTGCGGCCGCTTCGTCGTTCGGAAAGCCAAAAATACCCGTTGAAATACAGCAAAAAGCAATGCTTTTCAAAAACATCGCGCGCGCCAAATTTAAAGAAGAAATATAACAGTTCCGCAAGATACGCCTGTCGTTGTCATTCACCCGCAAGGCGACCATAGGCCCAACTGTATGAATAATATATTTGGACGGCAAATTGTATGCGAGCGTGATTTTAGCGCATCCGGACGGTTCCGCCTCTCCCTGCGCACCCATGATCTTCGAACAGTCCAGACGCACTTGTACGCCCGCCCTTGAATGGATCACGTTATCGATACATTTATGATGCGGAATAAAACAGCCCAGCAACGAATTGTTCGCCGCATTTACGATCGCATCGACTTGCAGGCGCGTTATGTCGCCTCTCCACAATGCTATGCCGCTTTCGTAAGTAAATTTTTCCGTATCGACGATCCCCCGTTCCGCCGTTTCCGACGTAAACAACTCATCCTGCCATTGTAAAAATTCCTTGCTCACAGGATTCGGCTGGCGCTGATTTAAATATCCCCAAATCAGCTCGCGCTTGACGGAATACGGATAACAAAAAGCCGCTATCTCGTTGCGTTCTTCCAGTAGTACGCTGAGCAGCGAATCACAAAGATCGCTTTTCTCCGATTCGGAGAGGATCTTCCATTCTTTCTCTTTATATTGCAAATCGATACTGTTTTTATAATCGTCTAACGTCAACACTGTCCGCTCATCCTCCGCTCAATTTGAAAATAAGATCCGCGCGGCGCATTTCCGCGCGGATCTTTCGTGTTTCATTCCAACTTGTTTTTCGGATCACAATTATTTTGCAGCGTTGAAATTGATAAGACAACCCTTTAAAATAATTCGCTTTTCATCGTACGTCAGAGCGCCTACACTCAATTCAATATCCTTGACCGTGTGCCCGCTGATGTGCTTTGCAGGAATCTTTTCCGCTCCGTCCGATATCAGGCGGTCAATATTTTCAATATAAATAAAATCTCCGACTTTAAAATTCAACTTTTCTGCTGTAAACGGAAGCATTCCCCAGTTGATGAGATTGCTGCGATACCGCTTCGTGGCGTATTCCTTTGCAATGTTCGCAATGCCGCCCAGCACCCTCTGACAGGACGCTGCCTGCTCCCTTGCGGATCCGTCTCCGGGCTTGACGGCAACGACGCAGCTTCCGTAAATCGTTCCGTCCGCAGGCACAAATCCTTTCAGCTCCTTTAACACCTTTTCGGAAAGCGTACCCGTCTCTCTGCGGAGCTCTTCCTCCGCCTTGACCTCTTTGGCGCGCGAAACATAGCCGGGATCCTTTCTCGACAATGCAAACTCCGCGAGCTTCAAGGGATTGGAACGATAGGACGACGTCTCTCCGGAAGGGATCAATTCATCAGTGGTCGTTACGGGATCCGTCAAAACGCTCACCGCTTTGATCAAAACGTTCTTGCCGAGCGGTATCATCTTCGGCCAATCCGCAATATTCGGCCCGTATTTCAGTTCTTCTTCTTTGTGCGCCTTTCCTGCGCCGTGATATACTCTGTTTTTATAAATTTCGCCGTCAAAATAATACTTTTTAACTTTCTTGACATACGAAACCTCCGTAGCCGGCGTCAAACGTCCGCCGTTTGCCGCAGTTGCAGCGATCGAACGGGCATCCATCAGAGCAACCGCCGCAAGCTGTCCCGCAGCCGGTTTGCTGCCTTCGCGGCTCTCAAAGTTTCTGGTCGTATGGCGGATCGAAAGCCCGTTGTTCGCAGGTACGTCGCCCGCACCGAAACAAGGACCGCAAAATGCCGTTTTTACGATTGCGCCCGCTTCCATCAACCCCGCTATATATCCGTTTTCCACCAACGATTTGAATACGGGCTGGCTGGAAGGATAAATGCTTAAAGAAAACTCATCGCTGCCCGTCGATTTGCCTTTGAGAATTTCATATGCTTCCGCGATATTCTCGTACATACCTCCGGCACAGCCGGCTATAATCCCCTGGTTGACATACAAACCGTCATCGCGGATCTTATCCGTCAATGAAAATGCGTCGTCCCCGCGCAATTTTCTGCCCGCGGCTTCCACCTCTTCCAAAATTTCTTTCGGATGCGCCAAAAGCTCGCGGATCGTAAACGCGTTGCTCGGATGGAACGGCAGCGCGATCATCGGCTCGATCGTGCTCAGATTGATCACGATCCCGCTGTCGTAATAGGCAGGATCCGAGGGCTTTAATTCCTTAAAATCTTCTTCGCGCCCGTGTATTTTATAATATTCGCGCGTCTTCTCGTCCGTTTCCCAGATCGAAGACAGACATGCGGTCTCCGTAGTCATTACATCGATGCCGTTCCGATAATCCATCGAAAGATTCTTGATTCCGGGCCCGATAAATTCAAGAATTTTATTCTTTACAAATCCGTTTTTAAAGACAGCGCCGCAAAGCGCGATCGCCACGTCCTGCGGCCCGACGCCCTTTCTCAAATTTCCGCGCAAGTAGACGGCCACCGTTTCCGGACGGCGGATATCGTACGTCTTATTTAAAATCTGCTTCACAAGTTCCGGTCCGCCCTCGCCGACGGCAAGCGTACCCAAAGCGCCGTAACGCGTATGCGAGTCGCTGCCCAAAATCATCCGCCCGACCTTCGCCTCGACTTCGCGCATATATTGATGAATGACGGCCAAATGCGGAGGCACAAAATTCGCGCCGTATTTTTTGGCGGCCGAAAGGCCGAATACGTGATCGTCTTCATTGATCGTGCCGCCGACCGCACAGAGCGAATTGTGGCAGTTCGTCAAAGTATAGGAGAGAGGAAATTCCTTTAATCCGCTCGCTTTCGCCGTCTGGATAATTCCCACATAAGTAATATCATGCGACGCAATCGCATCAAATTTTAATTGAAGATTCTGCTCGTTTCCGATATTATGTTCTTTCAATATACGGTATGCCATTGTGCCGCGCTGCGCTTTCGCTTTTTGTTCCCCCGTCATAAAGGCCTGGTTTTCTTTGACCAGCGCACCGCCCATATAATAACAACCGTTCTTTATCAATCGTATCATTGAAATTTTCTCTCCTGATTTTATTCCGAATTTGTATTTTATTATATAACGCCGCAACCGTTTTGTCAATTAAACCGAACAAATTGCCTCTGCCATTTGCTTTCCGAATTGCGATCTTTCCTGTAAAGGCGACGAAAGCGCCGGCCAATCTTCGCCGGACGCTCTCGTTGTTGTTTCTCACTCCCATATTTATACCGATAATATTATTTTATGTCACGCATAGTACTTTGCTTTTTTAAAAAATCATTTACAAAAACAATATCTTCTTCGTTCGCTTCGCGAAATACTTCATATAAAAAAGGCAGATGCATCGCTTCATATTTTTCCATGCAAAGCTTGCGAAAAGGCAGAAATTTTATCGCATTCAATGCCGAATGCCCCTTTAAAAACAAAGCGAGCGCCGTCAGCTTTTCGGCGCCATCATTTTTCCCGGGCACCAAAACGTTTGTCAATGAATACTCTACCCCGATTTTTTCGCAAACATTCAAAAAAGAATCATAAACAGACAAATCGTCCGTTTCCTGATTTTTGATATCGCAGAGAATACTGTCCGCCTCTTTTAAAAGTTCCGCATCGGCAATATGCCCGTTCGTTTCTATGCACACATGAATCGACTCCGAATGCAATCCACGTATCAGCCGCAGAGCAAATGCCTTTTGCAAGAACGGCTCGCCGCCCGAAAGCGTTACGCCGCCCCTTTTGAAATATCCCTTATACCTCTTCAATTTGTGGACCAACTCTTCCGCCGTAGTTTTTTCTCCCGCTTTAAAAAGCGTTTCCGGATTGTGGCAAAACGGACACCGCAAATTACAGCCGGAAAAGAACACCACGCACCGAAGCCCCGCGCCGTCCACCCCGGAACCGCAATACACGGAATCGATGTAACCGTATTCGCCGCTCGGATCCGCATTGCATTGTTTACCAACTTCAAAACAGGACTCAGGCATATCACTGCTCCTTTGCGCATCAAATTCTTTTTTTACGAATTGAATCGCTCTCCGTGTCCGAACGTATTTCTCCGAAATGCCGCTTCGATCAATTTTCAAATTTACGAAAAATATTTTTATACTCTTGCATGGTACGTCCGCTTTAAAACTTCCAACTGGTGCGCCTTGGACAGTTTATGAAAATTAACCGCATATCCGGAAACCCGAATGGTAATGTTCGGATAGAGTTCCGGATGCTCCATCGCAGCTATCAGTTTATCCCTGTCAAAAACATTTACATTCAGATGATGCGCGCCCTGCCCGAAATATCCGTCCAACAGATCGCACAGATTTTCGGCCTGTTCTTCGCGGTTTTCTCCCAGTGCGGACGGTACGATCGAAAAAGTATTCGAGATTCCGTCCCTACAATATTCATACGGCAATTTTGCGACCGAATTCAAAGACGCGAGCGCACCGCTGCTGTCCCGATTGTGCATGGGATTGGCACCCGGAGCAAAAGGTTCCCCGGCAGCACGCCCGTCCGGCGTCGCCCCCGTCTTTTTGCCGTATACGACGTTCGACGTTATCGTCAAAACGGACAACGTATGCTTTGCATCGCGATAAGCGGGCGTCTTTTTCAGCTCATCGGAAAACTCTTTGAGCAATTCGACGCCGATCTGGTCGACCCTGTCATCGTCGTTTCCGTATTTCGGATAATCCCCATCGATTTTAAAATCGCAAATCAGTCCGGATTCGCCGTACACGGGCGTAACTTTCGCATATTTTATCGCAGACAGCGAGTCCACTGCCACGGAAAATCCCGCCACGCCGCAAGCTAAAAAACGCTCGACTTCCGTATCGTGCAGTGCCATTTGGATTTTTTCATAGGCATATTTGTCGTGCATATAATGAATCACGTTCAGCGTATTCACATACAGCTTGCAGAGCCATGCCATATAGGTATGATACGCTTTCCTCACCGCTACATATTGGAGCGGACCGCGAAAACTCTCCCCCTTCGGCGCCAGCTGCACCCCGCTCTTTTCATCTTTGCCGCCGTTTAAAGCCAATAACAGCAGCTTTGCCAAATTGCACCGCGCTCCGAAAAACTGCATCTGCTTGCCGATCTTCATGGCCGACACACAGCACGCTATGCCGTAATCGTCCCCGTAGATTGGACGCATCAGATCATCGTTTTCATATTGTATGGAATCGGTGTCAATCGAAATTTTTGCACAAAAATCTTTAAACGCCTTCGGCAAGTTTTCCGACCACAATACCGTCAGATTCGGCTCTGGCGCGGCTCCTAAATTATATAAAGTATTGAGGATGCGATAGGACGTTTTCGTGACCAGCGTTCTGCCGTCTTCCCCCATCCCCCCGACGCTTTCCGTCGTCCAGGTGGGATCGCCGCCGAACAGATCGTTATATTCCGGCGTACGCAGCTGGCGCGTGATCCGAAGTTTTAATACAAAATCGTCGATCAGCTCCTGCGCCGCTTCTTCCGTCAATTCGCCGCGCTCTATGTCCCGTTCGATATAAATATCAAAAAACGTACTGACTCTGCCCAAACTCATGGCAGCCCCGTTTTGTTCCTTGATCGCCGCAAGATACGCAAAATATGTCCACTGAATGGCTTCTTTTGCGTTTTGCGCGGGCTTTGCTATATCGATTCCGTACAGCAGCGCCATATCTTTTAATTTTTTCAAAAAATCGATCTGCTTATAGAGCTCTTCCAGCGTGCGGATCCTGCTCTCATCCATGTCGCCGTCGCTGTATTTCTTTTTGTCCGCCGTTTTGCTTTCGATCAATGCATCTACGCCGTACAGAGCGACCCTGCGATAATCGCCGATAATCCTCCCTCGGCCGTATGCGTCCGGCAAACCGGTCAAAAGTCCCGCGTGCCGCACTGCCTTCATTTCGTCCGTATAGACATGGAACACGGCGTCGTTGTGCGTCGTCTTGTAGCTGAATTCCGTCTCCACCATGTCGGACAATTTATATCCGTATGCCTCGCACGCCTGCCGCGCCATACGGATCCCGCCGAACGGATTAACTCCTCGCTTTAAAGGAGCATCCGTCTGCAATCCCACAATGATCTCTTTTTCTTTATCGATATAACCGGCCGGATACGTCAATAGCGAGGATACGCGCTCCGTATCGATATCCAAAACTCCCCCTTTTTCCGTCTCTTCCTGCAGTAATCTCTCCACTTCGCTCAAAAGCGCTTTGGTGCGCTTCGTCGGCGCAGACAAAAAAGAGGCGTCGCCTTCGTACGGCGTATAATTGGTCTGAATAAAATTCCTTACGTCTATCTGCTCCAAATATGTTCCTGATTTAAATTCCTTTGACATCCTCAGCCTCCCGTTTTGTAAATCAAATTCTTTTTTTTAAAACACCGCAAACCGTTTGCCGCGTTTTGTTTTCGGCGACAGAACACTTTTTGCAATACAACGCAAAAAATTAAAGCGCGCCTTTTTTTTGACAATAAAAAAACCTGCGCAGCCGAAAATCAACTGCCCAGGTGGTCGGCAAAATCACTTTCCGTTCCCCCGCAGTTTCCTGCTAATCCACCAGTCGCGAAAAGTTTTTTCGTATCTATACAATATCTTGTAGCAACACACAGATTTTTTACAGATTTAGTATAATCCATCCTGCCGTCTTTGTCAACAAAATCGACAGGAAATTTGTAATTATTTCAAAATTTAGCCTAAAAAACGATTTGAAAAAATGCTCTTGCAAAAAGGAACGTTTGTATTCGGCGCAAATGATCAGTTTATTTTTTGTATAGGCGCAAACGGTGAGTTTATTTTTTGTATAAACGCAAACGATCAGTTTATTTTGCATAAGTCAATCGGCGCACTTTTTGGCATAGGCTCAAACGGCGCAATCAATTGTATAGACGCAGATTTCATATATATATTCCGTTTGGGATAATGTTTTTGGCACCGCCGCTTTTTCCCTTTCGCCGCAGCTTTTACTCCCCGCGTCCGCGGCTGTCCTGCCCCAAACGTGCAATACAATCGCTTCGATCGCGCAAAAAATATGCCGCGTAAAAACGCGGCATCAACTAATTTTACAAAAGCTGTTTTCTCTGTTCTTCTTCCGATAATAAAGACAAATATTTCGGAGCAATATCAAAAGCCGTAACCGCGCCGCATTTTCCTTCGGCATGCATACGGTAAACCGCTCTCGCATACGCCACCAAAATACTCGACGTAAATTCCGGATTGCTGTCAAGTTTTAAAGAGAACTCCATCAAAAATTTATTGTCAGCCGCCGATTTTCCGCTGCGGATCACCAATCCGCCGTGCGGAATTCCGCTATGATTCTTTTTGAGCTCCTCTTCGGAAATAAAATGCACCGTCGTGTCATAATCCGCAAAATAATTGGGCATTTCTTTTATTTCCTTTTCGATTCTCTTCAGATCGGCGCCCTCTTTTGCCACGACATAGCACTCGCGCGTATGTTTTTCGCGCGTGGAAAGCTGCGGATTTTCACCGCTGCGAACCCGCTGCAACGCGCTTTCAACAGGAACCGTATACTGGCGGGCATCCAAAACGCCTTCAACGCGACGTATCGCATCGCTGTGCCCCTGGCTGACGCCTTTGCCCCAAAACGTATAGGTGCTGCCTTCATTCAGCGCAGCGCCGAAATAAATCCTCGCCAGAGAAAACAAGCCCGGATCCCATCCGATACTCATTGCACCGAGTTTTCCGGACGCTTTCCCCTCTTTGTTGAGAGCTTCATAATAGGCGGGGATCTTTGCGTGCGTATCAAAGCTGTCCACCGTATTGAACATACGAATAATTTCAACCGACTGCACAGGCAGGTCCGTTGCGCTGCCGCCGCACAAGATCATCACGTCGACCTTGCCGACATAGTCGCGCATAGATTCGTACTTTTCCACCTTTACAGGAATGACCGTATTTACGGAAGCAGGATCCCTTCTTGTGAAAACCGCCACAACTTCCATATCCGGATTCTGCGTGGCAGCAAGCTGCACGCCTCTACCCAAATTACCGTAACCAACGATGCCCAAACGTATTTTTTGCATAAGATATGCTCCTTTCGTTTCAAATTTCAGTATAAAGTTTAGCCGTATTCCTTTCAAAAGTCAAGCAAACGTAATCCATTAAAGCGCCGCCGAAGGTTTAGATTTTCTTATAACACAGTTCAGTTCCGCTGATATCTTTCAAAGTGATCGCACCGTCTTCCACGATCATGTAGCTGTTGGCCGTTCCGTCTTTCGGGAGAGAAACAGAACCGCAGTTTCCCACCGTTATACCGTCTTTCTCCTTGATAAAACCCGTGTGGTAATGGCCGTAAATCAGCGCATCCGTCTTCCCCTTGGGCAATTTATCTATGCAATATCGATCGCCGTGTTGCAGCAATATCATTTTATTCCCGCTTTCCAGCCATGCCTCCGCCACGAACTCAAAATCCGAAATATAGGTGTCCACATCGCTGTCGCAATTCCCTTTGAGCACGACCAATCGATCCGTGACGGAATTGAAAATTTTTGCTACCCCCATCGGATCGTATTCTCGGGGAAGAGGGTTTCGCGGACCGTGATTGTATAGATCGCCTAAAATAAACAACTTATCCGCTTTTTCCGCTTCAAAGCGTTCCACCACTTTTTCCGCATAATACTTTGAACCGTGTATATCCGATGCTATTAAATATTTCATACCGCAACCTTTTGCTTTCTATTCCTGAATTTTATAATTTTTACGAAAAGATCGGATCTCAATCCGCGCCGTTTATTCCTTGCCGTTTATTCCTTATTTACCGAAAACCGATAGGCAGTCGTAAAGTGATAAATTTTATTTTTATCATAGACGGGATCGCCGAGCGCCGCATACGAAGGACAGTTCACGCTGTTGGGAATAAACTGCGTTTCCATACAAAAGCCGCTGTAACGGGAATAATGTCCGGATTTTCCGTCCTGCTTCAAACCGTTCCCCGTATAGAGCTGCACGGCAGGCATATCCGTAAACACTTCCATCACGATACCCGAATCTCCTGCTTCCGCTTCCGCAATTTTGGCATATTCATTCTGCGCCTTATTGCAAACAAAGCAAATATCATAGCCGTCTCCGTTTCGAATGTCCGCATCATCCGTATCGGCAATTTTTTCCCCGATGCGCCTGCCTTTCCGGAAATCAAACGGCGTACCCGCAACGTCTTTAAAATCGCCGTGCGGGATCAAAAATTCATCCGACGGAATCACGCGGTCCGCATCGATCTGCAAAAACGTATCGAGCACGCTCCCGCGGCCTTCCCCGTCCAAATTAAAATATGCGTGATTCGTCAGATTGATCGCCGTCTTTTTGTCCGACATCGCCATATATTCAATGCGAAGCTCCCCGTTTACAAGCGTATAGCGTACCTGCACGCGCAAATTCCCGGGATAATTTTCTTCCCCGTCCGGACTTGTCATGCTCAGCTCCAATATATTTCCGTCCGGCCCGTCAAAAACATGATTCCATATTTTTTTATTAAAACCCTCGATTCCACCGTGCAAATGATTTCCTCTCTCGTTGCACGCCAACGAATATTCTACGCCGTCAAGCACCAGACGCCCCTTTTCGATCCGGTTTCCGAACCTTCCGATCAAGGCGCCCAAATATCCGTCATTGTTTTCATAGGAGGCAACATCGTTGTAGCCTAAAACCACGTCGACCGGTTTTCCGTCTTTATCCGCTACTTTTAAAGACTGAATGATCCCACCCAAATTTAAAATCGTCACTTCGTTTGCGCCGTCTTTTATTTTGAATACAAGGACGTTGCGCCCGTCCGACGTTTTACCGAATACGCTCGTATGTATCATCTTTTTTCTCCTTCACCCTGATTCGCTGATTTTTCTCCCTATACTAAAGGGGAAAACGATATGTTTTCCCCTTTAGTATAGCATTTTTACCTGCAAAAGTAAACGATTTTTTTAAATATTCTCCTGAACTTGCGGAATCGTCGCAAAGCCGCGCTCCAAAGCGGCATCGTCCGGTATCGTGTCCTGCATTGTTCCGTCGTTGAACTGTTTATACGCCGACATATCAAAATAGCCGGTCCCGGTCAACCCGAACAGGATCTTCTTCTTTTCACCCGTCTCTTTGCAGCGAAGCGCCTCATCGATCGCAACGCGAATCGCATGGCTCGATTCGGGCGCAGGCAGTATCCCTTCGATCCGCGCAAACATCTGCGCCGCCTCAAATACTTTTGTCTGCTCCACCGCCACCGCGCGCATATAGCCTTCATGATACAGCTTCGAAACGATCGGACTCATTCCGTGATACCGAAGTCCTCCCGCATGGTTCGCCGAAGGCATGAACCCGCAGCCGAGCGTATACATCTTCGCGAGCGGCGTGATTCGCGCACTGTCGCAAAAATCATAGGCATATCTGCCGCGCGTTAAAGAAGGACAGCTTGCAGGCTCTACACCGATAAATTCGATGTCGTTCTTCCCTGCGATCTTATCCCCCATAAACGGCGCGATCAGCCCGCCAAAGTTCGAACCGCCGCCGCAGCAGCCGATGATCATATCCGGCGCTACGCCGTATTTTTCCATGGCAGCTTTGCTTTCCAGACCGATGACCGACTGGTGCAGTACCACATGATCCAAAACGCTTCCGAGCACGTAGCGGCAGGAATCCGACGTAACCGCCCGTTCCACCGCCTCGCTGATCGCGCATCCGAGCGATCCGCCCGTCCCCGGAAATTCTCTTAATATCTTACGGCCGGCTTCCGTCGTATCGGACGGCGACAGGATCACGTTTGCGCCATAGGTGCGCATCACTTCTCTTCTGTGCGGCTTCTGCTCGCCGGATACCTTTACCATATAAACCGTAAGATCCAAATCAAAATACGCGGCCGCCATCGAAAGCGCGGTTCCCCATTGTCCCGCTCCCGTTTCCGTCGTGATCGATTTCAGCCCCTGCTTTTTTGCATAATACGCCTGCGCCACCGCAGAGTTCAATTTATGCGAACCGGACGTGTTGTTGCCTTCAAATTTATAATAAATTTCGGCAGGAGTACCCAGCGCCTTTTCCAAACAATATGCGCGGACAAGCGGCGAGGGACGATACATTTTATAAAAATTGCGGATCTCTTCCGGAATGTCAATATACAGATCTGTGCAATTTAATTCCTGTTCGATACATTCATCACAAAAAACCGGACGCAGATCGTCTGCCGTGCAGGGCTTACCCGTTGCCGGATTTAAAAAAGGTTCATGCTGCGATTTCATCGCGGCTTTTATATTATACCATTTTTTCGGCAGCTCATCTTCTGATAAATAAATTTTGTACGGGATTTCTTGTTTTGCCATTGTTCCTACCTCCAATTTCAATTTTTACAATAAAAAAACACGATCCTATTCGCTTGGGACGAATAAAATCGTGTTGCCACCCAAATTCTCGAAACGAATATTCCTTTCTGAATATCGATCGACTCTTTCCGGATACTATCATATCCTCTTCCTGTAACGTGAAAGCCACGTCGGAAACTACTGAAACTTTCGCTCCCGCCCTCCGTAATCCATTCACCAAACGTCAAACTGCCTCTATCCCACCGCCAGAGACTCTCTGAAAATTCGCAATAGCCGGCTACTACTTTACTTCATCGGTTTTATTTAGAATAGCACACCATTTTTTGTTTGTCAACTGTTTTTTTGCAAAAATATTTTTGTTTTTTCAATCATTTTTTTTCGCGCAACGTTTGCGGATTTTTACCGAAGCGGCAGCTTTTCCGAAAAGCGATCCGAATACAAATGATAATTTTTTCAAAAATGAAAATTTACATTTCCCAAATCACAAAATAAAAATTTGTATTTGCCGTTTTACAAAATCAAAATTCACGTTCTCGATTTACAAAATAAAAACCTTGAATTCCTGTTTTGCAGAATTTAAAAAAACTTTCCGCACAAACTACCTTTATGAAACGTTATTCTCTTTCCTGCCGATGCGGCCTGATCGCTCTTTTACTCCTTTATGCCGCCATTGTTTGGAGTTATCCGACGATTTGCCCGCAAGCAAAAAGCATTCCCGATCCCGTCAAAACGATCTGTTTAACTTTTGACGACGGCCCCACGGATTCGACCACCCCTAAAATTTTAGACATTTTAAAAAAAGAAAAAATCCACGCCACTTTTTTCGTGATCGGGAAACAAATTAAAAACAGAGAAGATATTATAAGGCGCATCCATACAGAAGGACACGCCATCGGCATTCATACCTATTCACATGAATATAAAAATATTTATGCTTCGTCCGATGCTTTATTAAACGATATTCAAAAATGCAAAGTTGCGATCCAAAACGTTTTACCGGATTTTTCAACGACCTTATACCGCTTTCCCGGGGGATCCTTTTCATTAAGCAAAAAGCTGATCGCGAGCGTTTTAAACGCCGGCTATCACTACTACGATTGGAATGCTTCTGTCGAAGACGCCGTCTCCCAGAACGCTTCCCCCGAAGAGCTTTTTAAAAATGCGATCAACTCTTCCAAAGGAAAAAATAAAATTATTTTACTCCTTCACGACGGCGTAGGCTATAAAGCCACCATCCGCTGTCTGCCGAAATTGATCAGGTATTATCGGTCCCAAAATTATTTTTTTGAAACTCTTTAAATTTGAAACTCTTTAAACAAAAATATACTTTAAAATCTCAATATAAAAAAATATCTTTAAAAACTTCTGTAAAAAAATGTTTTAACTTTTTGCGGCAGCGATCAAAGCCGTTGCGTGTCCGCAGCTTTACGGCAGCAGGCGCAAAGGCAAACATATCAATGAAAAATTTTTTCGTAAATTAAAACAAAATAACAGCGGCGCAGCCTTTAAAAAGGCTGCGCCGCTGTCTACCTATAATTCTCAAACGATGAATTATTTACCGATTTCCACCGTCATCCGTTGACGGTCAATGTGCCGCGCAGAGAAGAAAGATTCGGTATTTTCCTTTCATCGAGCCATTTATTCAAACCGGAAATAATTTTAGGCATCGCCATCGTATCCGTAAAATTGGCAGTTCCCACCTGCACTGCGCTCGCACCGGCAATAATAAACTCCAACGCATCTTCGGCGCAAGTAATGCCGCCCATACCGATGACCGGTATCGAGACTGCGCGGCAAACCTCGTAAACCATCCGAATCGCAATCGGCTTGATGCCGGCTCCGGATACTCCGCCAGTATTATTTGCAAGCAAAGGCCTGCGATTTTCAATATCGATCACCATGCCGGTCAAAGTATTGATCAGCGAAACACAGTCCGCCCCGCCCTTTTCCGCCGCTAACGCATTGACGGCTATATTTTCAACATTCGGAGACAGCTTCACTATAAGCGGCGTTTTTTTCAGCTGACTCTTCGCAGATTTCGTAACCGACTCGACGCTTTCCGGCCGAATTCCGAACGCCATGCCTCCGCAGCGAACATTCGGGCAGGAAATATTGAGCTCGATCATATCCACTTTCCCGTCCAGCTTCGCACAGATCTGCGCATAATCTTCCAACGTTTTCCCTGCGACATTTGCGATTATGACCGTGCCCGACGCTTTTAAAAAATCTAAGTCTTCCGCCAAAAAACGATCTACGCCCGGATTTTGCAAGCCGACCGAATTTAGAATCACTCCATGCCCTTCCGCAATGCGGGGAGTAGCGTTTCCAAGCCGAGGTTCAAGTGTCAGGCCTTTCGTACTGATACCTCCGAGCGCTCCGATATCATAAATTTCATTAAATTCTTTGCCGAATCCAAAAGTACCGCTCGCCGCAATGACAGGATTTTTGAAAAGTACTCCGCAAACTTTTACGCTTAAATCAGCCATTAAATTTCCACCTCGTCGATTTCAAAAACAGGCCCGTCTTTACAAACCCGAACATTCTCCGCTTTACCCGATTTTTTACAAACGCAGACAAGACAAGCCCCGATCCCGCAGCCCATTCGCTCTTCCAACGAAACGTAACAGGGCGTTTTGATCGCGAAATCGCGCATCGCTTTTTTCAGCGCGCGCAACATCGGAAGCGGCCCGCAGGCAAAAATCACATCGGGCAACAAGGAATCATATTCTTTCAAAAACGCTTCAACCGCGTTGCCTCTTTCCCCATAGCTGCCATCGTCCGTAACAAAACAAACTTTTTCCGACATCTGTTGAAATTCGCTTTCCATGCAAACGGCGTCTTTATTGCGAAAACCGACGTACGAATAAAAATTTTTCCCTTTTCCCGCATACTCCTGCAAGACTGAAACCATCGGAAAAACCCCGACTCCTCCGCCTAAAAGAGCAATCTTTTTTTCCTTTTCTTCTAAGATAAACCCGTTCCCGAGCGGCAAAACGCTCTGCAAAATATCGCCCGCCTTCGCGCCGCTCAAATTCTTCGTCCCGTTTCCCTTGACCTGATAGCAAATCGTAACGGAACTTTCATCCTTTTGGCAAATTGCGATCGGCCGACGGAGCAAGTGCGAAGCGTCGCCGACCGAGATATTGATAAATTGTCCGCAGCGGATCCCTTCCGTCTTTTCCGGAAGTTCAAGCCGCATCCGATAAATTCCGGCTGCGATCGGTTCGTTTTTTAGAACTTTCAATGTTAACTCTTTCATCGCAAATTCTCTCTATTTTTAATATTTATGTCTGACATACTACTTGATTTATAGCTAAATAACCGAATTTAAATCCTTTTTCATCGCAATACAAGCGAGCCGCGCCGCTTCCATATAAGACTTGCCGGCATATTTTTCTTGCTTGTAAGCACAGAGAATTCCCCTTGAAGAATTGACGATACCGCCAAGCCCTTGCGTGTCAAAGCAAACTTTCAAGTCCTGTGCCGTACCGCCTTGCGCGCCGTAACCGGGAATCAGGAAAAAGGTATGAGGCATTTCTTTCCGCAAAATTTCGGCTTGTTTAGGATGCGTCGCCCCTACGACGGCTCCGACGGAGGAATATCCGTATTCACCGATAAAATCAGCGCCCCAGCCTTCCACCAGCTCGCCCATATATTCATATACTGTCTTTCCGTTTTCCAATTTTAAATCTTGCAATTCGCCGCTTGAAGGATTCGAAGTTTTTACAAGCACAAAAATGCCCTTGTTACGCTTTTGCATCCAATTCTGAAAAGGCTTGATCCCGTCCGAACCGAGATAACCGTTCACCGTCAGAAAATCGGAATCAAATGCGGAATATTCCCGTTTGCCGACAGAAGTCTTTCCCAGATATGCTTTCGCATAACATTCCGCCGTCGCGCCGATATCGTTCCGCTTTGCATCTGTCATGACAAACAGGCCTTTCTTTTTCGCATACGCTATTGTATCAAAAAAACATTGCAGCCCTTCGACGCCGTACATCTCATAATACGCGATTTGAACCTTTACGCAAGGTACTATGTCACAAACAGAATCGACTAAATTTTTATTAAATTCATAAATTGCACGAGCCGCGCCTTTAAAATCCGTAACCTCGTTTCGCATTTCATCCGGCAAATAATCAAAACTCGTATCGAGCCCCACCACCGTCGGATTCTGCGTTTCTTGAATTTTCGTTATCAATTCATCAATGATCATCACTCTTCACCTCAATACTTTGCCCCATATTCCGCCAGATATTTATTTATGGCGGGAATATGTTCTTTCCCTTCAATCACACCCTCTTGCAGCGCCTGAATGATATCCTGAATCGTTACGATGGAATACACTTTTACGCCTTCCTCTTCATATGCTTGCTGCACCGCCGACTTTTCGCTTCCCAACGCTTTTTCCATCCGATCGACAGTGATGATCATTCCCGTAATGTTTACGTTCGCCGCGCCGCGAAGTTTCGGCAAAACCTCTTTTAATGCTTTTCCGCTCGTCATCACGTCTTCGATAATAACGATCTTTTCTCCGCTTTGCGGCTGTTTCCCCACAAACATACCGCCTTCGCCGTGATCCTTCACTTCCTTTCTGTCAAAGCAGAAATTTACGTCTTTTCCGTATTTTTCATACAGCGCCACCGCAGCGGACAAAGCAAGCGGCACCCCCTTATACGCCGGACCAAACAGCGTTTCTGCCTCTACTTTATTTTCCTGCATACAGTCCGCATAAAATTCCCCAAGGCGCTTGATCTGCGCACCGGTCTTATATTCACCTGCATTTAAAAAATACGGCGCGATCCTCCCGCTCTTTAATTGAAACATCCCGAATTTTAAAACCCCGCATTCGGCCAAAAACCGAATGAACTCCTGTTTATATCCCATAAAAACCTGCTCTCCTTTTTCTACCGCTGCCAAGCGTTTGATCATATTGTTTTGTTTATTCGCGCGCTTAAATCGTTCCTGCGCCGCAACGTTTTCTTCTTGAATGCGTAAACTTTCAACTTTTGCGACGCGGCGTTTTCCTTTTCATAAACAAGCCTTCCGGCTTTTGCGACGCCGATTTTTTCTCCTTGCAAATCTTCGCATTTCCACCACGATTTTACATCGCACATTCAGCGATTGTTAATTTTACTTTATAACATCGGAAAATTTTACCTGCCCGTCGACGATCGTATATTGAATTTTACCGAACACTTTCGTTCCTGTAAACGGGGTATTTTTCCCCTTCGAAAGAAAATCTTTGCTGTCGATCGTATACTCTTTTGACAGGTCCGCAACCGTTATGTCCGCAACGCCGCCCTCTTTCAGTTCACCGCCGGAAAGCCCTAAGATCCGTGCCGGCGCACCGCTCATTTTTTCCGCGAGCCGCGAAAGCGTCAATATTCCGCTCTTGACGAGATTGGTATAGGACAATGCAAAGGAAGTTTCAATCCCGCTAATCCCGAAAGCGGCGAGATTGTACTCCACATTTTTTTCATCCGCATGATGCGGCGCATGATCGGTCACAATACAGTCCAAAGTTCCGTCTTTAAGTCCCTGTTTGATCGCCGCCACATCCTCCGCTTCCCGCAAAGGAGGATTGACTTTCGTATTTGCGTCAAACGAAACAACCGCATCATCGGTCAGCGTAAAATAGTGCGGGCACGTTTCCGCCGTTACGCGCACGCCGCGCGCTTTCGCTTCCCGAATCAGCTGAACGGCGCCTTTCGTCGATACATGACAGATATGAATGCGGGTCCCGAGCGTTTCCGCCAAAATAATATCCCTTGCAACCATAATTTCTTCCGCCGCGCGCGAAATCCCTTTCAGCCCCGCAAGCGTGCTGTTGTAGCCTTCATTGACGACGCCGCCATCCACCAGATTCTTATCCTCGCAGTGCGAAAGACACAGCATATTGAAGTCAGAAGCATATTCCATCGCCAGCCGCATGACGCGCGAATTCATGACCGGTTTTCCGTCGTCGCTGATTGCCACCGCGCCAGCCTTTTGCATTTTTCCGATTTCCGCGAGCTGCTGTCCCTCTTCCCCTGCCGTAATGGCACCGATCGGACGCACCTTGCAGAGTCCGACCTCCTTCGCCCTCGATACGATATATCCGACAACCGCCGCATTGTCGCAGACGGGATCGGTATTCGGCATGCAGCAGATCTGCGTAAAGCCGCCGCGCACCGCCGCCGCACTACCCGAAGCGATATCTTCCTTATATTCGAATCCCGGTTCGCGCAGATGCACGTGCATATCGATCAGGCCCGGAAAGACATGCAGTCCGGAAACATCAATTACCTCTGCGCCGTCCGCCGCGACAGCGTCCCCTATCGCCGCGATTTTACCGTTTTCGATCAAAACATCTCCTTTTTTACATCCCTGCGGCATTACAAGAGTACCGCCGCGCAAAATCCTTTTATTCACGGACTTCTCCTCCCTGTCTGTTTTTTACCAGCAAAAATAAAACCGCCATTCGAACAGCCACACCGTTTAAAACCTGTTCCGTTATTTTACTGTTGCCCGCGTCGATCACGTCCGAGGTCAATTCCACTCCGCGATTGACCGGCCCCGGGTGCATAACGATACAATCTTTGTCCGCATACGCAAGATCGCTCTCTTGAACCCCGTAAAACTGATTGTATTCCGAAAGAGAGGGAAACAACCCGCCCTGCATTCTCTCCAGCTGGATCCGAAGCCCCATCACAACGTTAGCTCCGCTCAAAGTCTCTTGTTTCGAGCGCGCAACTTTTGCGCCGAGCCGCTCAATCCCCTGCGGCATCAACGTTGCCGGTGAATACAGCACGACTTCCGCGCCCAACTTTTTGAGTCCGAAAAGATTGCTCTTTGCTACACGCGAATGTTTAATATCCCCGAGAATGGCAACTTTTAAACCATGAAAAGATCCGAATTTTTCACGCATCGTATAAAAATCCAAAAGCGCCTGCGTAGGGTGTTCGTTCATCCCGTCGCCGCCATTGATGACGGAGGCTTTTACGTGCTTCGCCAGCAAATGCGGCGCTCCGCCCATCGGATGGCGGATCACGATCACGTCGTTTTTCATCGCGTCCAGCGTATATCCCGTATCGATCAAAGTTTCGCCCTTTTGCACCGAACTGGAAGAAGCGCTGATATTGACTGTCCCGGCGCCCAAATATTTTGCCGCCAATTCAAAAGAGCAGCGGGTGCGCGTGCTGTTTTCATAAAACAGCGTCGTTACCGTGCGGCCCTGCAAATGCGGAAGTTTTTTCAAATTCTGCGTCAGCAGCTTTTTCATGCCGACTGCCGTATCCAAGATCGTCACGATATCTTCCGCAGAAGTTTCGTACATTCCGAGCAAATCTTTTCCTAACATTCAATTCTACCTCTGTAAAATTTATTTTCACTCTTCCGTTTTACCGGTGATCCCCAGCGAATCTTCCCCTTCAATCTCGCGCAAGCGCACGTCGATGAATTCTTTCGCCGAAGTAGGAACGTTCTTCCCGACAAAATCGGGACTGATCGGCATTTCCTTTCCGCCGCGGTCGCACAGCACGAGCAATGAAATTTTAGCAGGCCTGCCCAGATCAAAAATCGCCTCGATCGCCGCGCGGACGCTTCTTCCCGTATGCAGAACATCGTCGCACAGAACCACATTTTTTCCGTCTACCGAAAAACCTAATTCGTTTGCCTGCGCGTCCGGAACAAAAAAAACGCTCACCAAATCGTCGCGATACAGCCCTATGTCGATACCCGCGCAGGGAACTTGCTTGCCGTAAAACTTTTCAATGAGAGCCTGTATCCGCCGCGCCACGATTTCTCCGCGCCGCTTGATACCGATCAGACAGATCTTGTCCGTGCCCTTTTCTTTTTCCACGATCTCGTGCGAAAGCCTGGTTAGCGTCCGCCCGATCGCCGCCGAATCCATTAAAATATGTTCAGCCAATCCGCTTCCCTCCCTTTGTCCGCAGCATTTTTCAGCAGAGCTCACTACCTTTTTCAAATCCCCCGCCCGTTTTCGCCGAAGACAGCAATTTTATCTATAAAAAAACACTTATACATGAAACACTTATGCATGAAACACTTATACATGAAAAAAGCACTTATGCATGGAGATGCACAAGTGCTGGTTCAACAAAGAAACGAATCTACGTTCTTCCTATCGTAAATCTGTTCGATTGCGGACTTTGCGGCATCTCTGTACCAACTGTTAAAGTCTTTTATCGAACTTTATTCTAACACATTCCGCCTCAAAATGTAAAGCAATTCAAACAAATTTTTCTTTTTTTCACAAAAGGATTTTTCTTCGCCGTTCGCTGAACACGCTTTCATCTAACAGCGGCATCCGCCATCCGATCTCCGAAAAGAAGATCGGCTTTCCCGTAAGGTCCGATCATCCGATCTCCGCAAGACCGAATCCGAGCAGATCGCAGGAAGTCAAATAATATGTTATTCCGCCGCGGTCGCACTTCAAAGGATAGGAACCGGCGTTTTGATGCAGATGTCCGTAAACGACCGCATCTACGCCGTTCTTTTCAAATAGTTCGGTAAAAAGCGATTGCTCCTTCTTGCTGTTAAACGGAGGATAATGGATCATGCAAATCACCCTGTCCCCCTCTTTCCGCACCTTTTCGACGCTGTTAAATACCAGACGAAAGCGCTCCGCTTCCCGTTTGTATATTTTTTCGTCGCTCTCTTTGTAATCCGCGCTTCCGGGACACGCCCAGCCGCGCGAACCGCATATCACAACGTTTTCGATCCGAACGCAATCGTTCTGCAAAAAATAAAACCGTTGATCGGGAGCATTGCGGCGAAGAGCCGTGATTCCCGACCACCAAAAATCATGATTACCCCGAATAAAAATCTTTTTGCCTGGAAGCTTTGCCATGTCGCGCAAATCCGTCAAGGCATCTTGCAGCGTCATCGCCCAACTGATGTCGCCCGCGATCAGAACAACGTCTTCTTCCCCGACCTTGCTTTCCCAATTCTGTTTTATTTTTTCCATATGTCCGGCCCAATTCCCGCCGAAAATGTCCATCGGCTTGTCCTGATTCCCGGGCAGATGCAAATCGCTTACGGCAAAAATTTTCATTTCCGCTTGTTCCTGTTTTTCTTTTATTGTACCATATTTTTGTCTTATTTAAAAGCATTTGCACTTCGAACCAAATAAATTTTATCCTTCTCCTTTTTTGCCACGTAATTATCCATATCGCAGAGAATCAGGCTCTCGCTGCAACAATCACACAGTTTTTTTCCTCTTTTTACTTGGTTTCCGCAAATCATACAGCGAGAAACTTTATCGTCAGCCTCTGTTCCGCCGAAATTCATCATTTCAATTCCACCTTTTATTTTTATCAGCTTTATATTTTTATCGCCCGCAAATCAAAAATTCCTGCAAATAAAAAAGCCGATACTACAAATACCGGCTTTTTGTACTCATTTAAGCGTTTTCGCTTACCAAGCTCGCTACTTGTTGCAATTGTTGCAGCCGCAGTTTGTGTTTCCCTGCGGATACAGCGGCAATTCAAAAAATCCTGCACATACTTCCTGCGTATATTCCTGCGCCGGCGGGATCACGCAATACCCGTAAGACGGAACCAGCAAATCGACGTTGATAATGATCTTCAAAATGACCGTTATGCACATATCTACGACAAAATTATTGTCCTGCGCGTTAAAAGTCCCTTCCGGAGAAACCGCACTTACCACGCTCTGCACTTCGTAAGGCATGATCGACGGCTGCGGCACAAATAAAATCACGTCTTCGTTGACCGTTATATAGGATTGCGCTTTTCCTTCCGTTCCGTTGGCATCGGTATAGACCACTTCAACAGGTATCTGCACCGTCGCCTGAACGCGCGCGCAATTCGCCCTGTCCGGCAATCTGTCTACTTGAAAAGACGTAACCGTCCCTTCCGAAGACGTGCTGCGCGCACTGATAAACGTCAGCGGATATGTAGGATTGGAAGGCACGGGATCGGTAATATTCAAAATGATTCCGTCTTTTTGTCCCTGTTTAATGCAAGCGTCAAAAACACGCTGCGCTTGTATACACACTTTTTCATTTAAGCCGTTTGCAGGATTGCCGTTGATCGGACCGGGACATTTGTCCGTTTGAAAATTAGAAAAAAACGACATTTTCAACCTCCGAATGTTAAAAATTCAAAGAAAATCGCTATGCGATCTCTATATTTCAATATATGTATCCATACGCCATTCTGTTACAGCTTCTTTTCCCCCGCCTGTGCATAGACAGCGCGACTGTCGCCGTCCGGACGTTTCGCCTAACACCTTCTTTTTCCTCGCCTGCAAATAGACAGCGCGGCTGCGCCTTCCGAACGCTTCGCCTATCGGATTCCGTTTTTCCGCCTTTTTCTCATTCAAAAAGTTTTTTAAAATGAGAAAATTTTTTATGCCCGATCCGTTCCCCTCGGCGGAAGGAGAACTTTTTGCGTCGGATACACATATGCGCACCCGTTCAGCCGTACAAAATCTTCCCGGCTCACCTGCATCTTTTTGCAGAGCGAATCAAGCGTTTCCCCCGCCTCGACCGTATACAGCTCTCCCTCCCTGCTCGGCAACACCAACAGCGTTCCCTCTTTCGGCAATTCTTTCAATCCTGCGGCGCGCACAAATACGGCCGGAGGCAATCCGACTTTTTCACTGACCTTTAAAAGCGTGTCGCCTGCCGCTACGAAATATAAACCAAACGGATTGTTCCATGAACTCTCTTTTAATCGATACATTTTTTTGCCTCACCATTATATTGTATGAGGCTTTCGGCAAAATATGACCGCTTTTTTACAAAACGGGCGCACAGATTCTTTGTGAAGCCGCGGAACCTGTCGAAAAAACGCATATTTTACCGGACAGCCATATATAAATATTCAAAAGAACATTTTATGTTTGAAAAACCAAGTCGCGAGGTGATCCTTTTGAGCAGAGAAAATCTTTACAGAACCGCCGCATACGTTACAGCCTTTTCCGTTGCCGAAAAGTTTTTCGGGTTCTTATACCGAATCATTTTGTCCCGAACTCTCGGCTCGGAAGGCATGGGCATCTATCAAATCGCTCTTTCCGTCTTCGCCGTGCTCGCGACGGCAACCGCTTCCGGAATTCCGCTGACCGTTTCCAGGCTGATCACCAAATACCGCGCCCGAAACAACCAAAATGCGCAGCAATCCGTTATCTCCGCAGCCTTGGTCTCAGTCCTGTGCTTTTCCGTTCCCGTTTTCGCCATCCTCTTTTTCGGACACGGCGCCTTTGACTGGCTCTTTTCCGATCCGCGCTGCATGAGCGTCTTATTGATCTTACTGCCGAGCCTTACCTTTAATTCCGTCTATTCCGTTCTGCGCGGCGCTCTCTGGGGCAACAAACAATTTCTCCCCTATTGCATCATCGATTTGATCGAGGAACTCTGCATGATTTTCATGGGCGTATTCCTCGTAACGCGAATGACGGACGTCTTTGACGGCGCAAAGAGAATCGCCTTTGCCGTTGTCTTTTCCTATCTCGTCTCCTTTACACTCGCTTCCGTCTATTTCCTGCTGAAAGGCGGAAAACTTAAAAATCCGAGACGCCAACTCAAACCGCTGCTCAGCTCCGCACTGCCGATCACGGGTATGCGAACCTCCAACTCACTCATCAACTCCGCCATTTCCCTTTTACTGCCTGCCCGTTTGATCGCCGCCGGCTTCACGTCCGGCGAAGCGATGAGCGAAATCGGGATCGCTATGGGAATGAGCATGCCCATCTTATCCATTCCCGCCACTTTGATCGGCTCCCTCGCTCTCGTCATGGTTCCCGAACTTGCCGAAAACTTTTTTCGTTCACAATTTACAAAACTGCGCGATACCATCGAGAAGGCTTTAAAAATTACCACTTTGATTGCATGCCTTCTGATCCCGCCCCTCTTTGTGCTCGGAAAAGATATTGGTCTGATTCTTTTTTCCAATGCAAAGGGAGGCGAAATCATCCGAAACAGCTGTTTTATGCTGCTTCCGATGAGTTTGGGAATGATAACAAACAGTATCCTGAATTCCTTAGGCTATGAAAAACAAACCTGTCTGTATTTTTTTATCGGCGCAGCCGTTACGCTCGGCTGTATTTGGTTTCTGCCGCAGTTTATCGGAATCTATGCCCTTATCGTCGGCATGGCGGCAAGTTCCGTCCTCAGCGCCGTTTTAAATTTAATATTGATACAGAAAAAGAGCAGAGAAAAGGTGCGCTTTCTCAAACACACCGCCTTATCCGCCGTCAGTATCCTGCCGGCGATTTTGTTCGGATCTTTGCTGCACAACCTTCTTTCCTATTATTTGCTTCCCGTTTCCGCGGCGATCGTCTGCGGAGTCGTTCTCCTGTGTGCCGAGATCTTATTTTTATTTTCGCTCGACCTCGCCCAGCCGCGTTGGATCAAAACCTTGGTCAAAAAATCGTAAGAGACAAATTTTCGTCGGCATATAAAAGCCGCAGGCTGCAATTTTTTTTGCAGCCTGCGGCTTTTCCAATTGACTACGAAAACCGCTTCTTCAAAAAACGGATACGAAATAACTATAATCAAAAACAAAAAAATTATGAACAAAAAGTGATTGCCCACCCATATGCGTTCAACAGCTTTTCTCGCAGAACAAATTTATTCGATCGTAAAACGAGTTCCGGAACGATTCAATAATTTGACGGCAATATACGAAAACACGGCGTTCGCAAGCGTTACCGCAAGCTGCGGAACACGCGCTATGACAAGATACGCCCAATAAGACGTATATTTGCTCGCCACAAACAAATACGTGCCGTACGCATTGATGCCCATCGTAGAAATCAATCCGCATAATACGAAACAAAGGATAATTTTGATCCCGATATTCCATTTGCAATACGGAACGATAATACCCGGGATCAGTCCTAAAAAGCTCGTTCCGATCGTGATAACGGGATTCGGCACATACCCGGCCAAAAAACCGCCGATGATATCCCCGATAAACATTACCGAAAAACCGCCGACCGGCCCGAACAGGCTCCCTGCCAAAAACCCCACCGTAGCCGTCAAAGATAATTTAAAAGACGGCGTAACATCGATGGATATGGCGTTGACCGCAACGGCAATCGCAGCAAAAACAGCCAAATACGCTATTTTTTTTGCCGCTGAAAGCGCCATGAACGTCTTCGTAAACAGGGCCGACGAAAAGGACGATACCAACTTTGCAAACATAGAAAAAAACCTCCCGCATTGAGAGGTCCGTAGAAAAACAGGCACGCCGAACTGCGGCGGCTTATCCTCGCAACGGACGCGCATCGGCACCGCAGGATCTCTCCTTTCGTTTGCGAACAACGTCCCGTTTCGCAACACTTAACGCGCCTCAGCTACTCTGCTAAATTTGTCTAAATTATACATCTTTCTCTTGCAAAAGGCAACCGTATGCCCTGCTTTTTTTAAATATTTTTTTGCGTTTTATTTTTCCGCCTGGATCGAAAAATTGTTTGACCGATTGTAGTATCATTTTTTTATGCCGTGGTAAAAGTACAAAAGAGAAAAAACACCTTTGCATAAGCCTTTTTTTAAATATCGGCAGAAATAAAAGCAACCGGGCTTTTTCAGAAACTTCGGTTATAAAAATCTGAAATTTCTTTACAACGATCTGAAACCTGATTCCATAATAAAAATTTCGGCAAATAAAGATCGCGCGAAAAAAACGCCGATAAAAATTATACGCTATAAAGATTGTAAACAGCAAAGATAGTAAACTTAAAAAATGATAATAGGATACCGAACAGTGCGCCGCGCTGCCGCCGTATATTTTCCTCGCGTATCGCCATACTATTTGCATGGGATTGATATTTCTTCGAACCACCTTTATTTTTATCGCTTTGCTTGCCGTCATGCGGCTGATGGGAAAGAGACAGATCGGTGAAATGCAGCCTTTTGAACTTGTGATCACTCTTTTGATCGCAGAGCTGGCCTGCATCCCCATGGCCGACACTTCGATACCACTGCTGTACGGCATCGTGTCCATTCTTACGATTTTTTTGCTGCATCAGCTCATGCTCATGCTCGATCTGCTTTGGAAACCGTTCCGCACCATCGTCGGAGGCAAACCGTCTATCGTGATCAATAAAAACGGCATCGACATCACGCAGCTGAAAAAAAATCATTTAGATCTTACCGACCTGATCGAATCCATGCGCACCGCCGGCTATTTTTCTCTCGACGAAGTTTCCTACGCGCTCTACGAAGCCAACGGCAAATTTACCGCCATGGCGCGCGAAGACGTGCCGCAGGAAAAAAAAGAATCCCTGCCGCTTCTGATCATCGACGACGGGAAATACCAAACCCAAAATTTAAAACTTTCCGGAACCAACGAGGACTTTTTTAATGAAATTTTACGCGGAGAAAAAATAAAAAACGTCAAAAAAGTTTTTATCCTCACGCTCGACGGAACGGGGAAAATCTATTTCCAGGCAAAGGGTGAAAAATATCGCATTTTACGGATCAAACTTCCGGAGGGATGCTCATGGTAAAAACAATTTTATCGTTTCTTCTTACAGCCGCGCTCATTCTTTGCGCCGGCATTTTCGAAACAATATTTGTCAACTCACAGTTTGCGTCCTTTAACCGAGCTTTGGAAACGCTTGAAGAAAAAGTGCGCACTTTTACAGCTTCCCGCGATGACGCCGATGCCGTAACGGCCCTTTGGGAAAAAGAAAAAAAACAGCTCCACGTCGTCATTCCGCACAATGACATTTCCTATATAGACTATTGGCTGGGAGAAGCCGTAAGCTATATCGAAACAAAAAACTACGACGACGCTCTCTCCAAAATAGAAGTCCTGCTCACCATCTGTGAACAAATACCGCAAACTTATAGCGTAACATTTGAGAATATTTTTTAATTTTTAGGCATTTATGTCTGGCATACTACTATTAAAATACTGAAAAACGGCAAATTATTGCCATTTTTAAAAAATATAATTAAAAGGAAGGCGGAACGCTCTCATGCGATCACCCTTCCTTTTTTCGTACCTTTTTTATTTTTAGCGCGCATTCCTGCCCGCAACCGTTTGAAAAATCAATTTAACATCTTTTTTAAAAATTTCCCCGTATAACTTTCAGGGTGCTTTGCTACGTCTTCCGGTGTACCTTCCGCGACGATCTGCCCTCCTTCATCGCCGCCTTCCGGCCCGAGATCGACGATCCAATCCGCGATCTTGATGACGTCCAAATTATGCTCAATGACGATTACAGTGTTTCCTGTACTGCGCAGCCGCTGTAAAATTTTGATCAGCTTGTCAACGTCATAGCTGTGAAGTCCCGTCGTCGGTTCATCTAAAATATAGCAAGTTTTTCCCGTACTGCGCTTGGATAATTCCGCGGCAAGTTTTACGCGCTGCGCCTCGCCGCCCGAAAGCGTCGTTGCGCTCTGCCCGAGCTTAATGTACCCGAGCCCGACATCGTTGATCGTCTTTAATTTATTATAAATGCTCGGGACCGCTTCAAAAAAGACGCAGGCTTCCTCGATCGTCATATCCAATACTTCCGATATATTCTTCCCCTTGTAGCGCACTTCCAGCGTCTCGCGATTGTAGCGCTTTCCGTCGCAGACCTCACAGGGAACAAAAATATCCGGTAAAAAATGCATCTCGATCTTGATGATGCCGTCGCCGAAACAGTGCTCGCACCGACCGCCGCTGACATTGAAGGAGAACCTGCCTGCTTTGTAGCCGCGCTCGCGCGCGTCCGTCGTTGCGGCAAACAATTCCCGTATCATCGTGAATACGCCCGTATACGTTGCCGGATTGCTGCGCGGCGTTCTGCCGATCGGCGACTGGTCGATCGCAATGACTTTGTCAAAATATTCCAATCCGCCGCACCCGTCACTTTTCCCCGTCGCCATATGCGCGCCGTTTAAACCGTTCGCCATGAGCGGATAGACGATCTCGTTGACCAGCGAACTCTTTCCCGATCCAGACACGCCCGTAACGGCAGTGATCAATCCCACGGGAAAACGAACGTCGATATTTTTCAAATTGTTTTGCCTGCAACCGCTCACGCGGAAGAATTTATCTCCGACCGGAACCCGAACGGGGGGAACCTCTATTTTCTTCCTGCCCGAAAGATAATCCCCCGTGATCGACCCTGGCGTATTTTCAATGTCCTGCACGCTTCCGCAGGCAACAACCTCTCCGCCGTGCACGCCCGCCAACGGCCCGATATCCACGATATAATCCGCCGCACGCATCGTATCTTCATCATGCTCCACTACGATCAGCGTATTGCCCAGATCGCGCAAACTCTTTAATGTATTGAGCAGCTTTTCGTTGTCCCGCTGATGAAGCCCGATACTCGGCTCGTCCAAGATATACAAAACCCCCGTCAAACCGCTCCCGATCTGCGTGGCGAGGCGGATCCGCTGCGATTCGCCGCCCGACAGCGTTGCCGCGTTTCGGGAAAGATTCAAATACGACAGCCCCACATTCCGCAAAAAATTCAACCTTGCCCGAATCTCTTTTA
Organism: uncultured Bacillota bacterium; assembly: GCA_949283775.1. Taxonomy (GTDB): domain Bacteria; phylum Bacillota; class Clostridia; order Christensenellales; family Borkfalkiaceae; genus Borkfalkia. The sequence continues at coordinate 28,761 of CASDTU010000079.1, read as the reverse complement.
AAATGACGTCCGCAATTTTATGCTCCGTTTCCGTAAGGCTCAATTCCTCAAAAAATGCATACAGGTCCGTGACGGAAAGATCGCACAGCTGCGCAATATTTTTCCCGCCGACAAATACGGACAGCGCTTCCTTTTTCAGGCGCTTTCCGCCGCACACGGGGCAATCGCTCGTACGCATATACCGCTCGATATCCCAGCGCACGCCGTCCGACTGCGTCTGATCGTAGCGGCGCTGCAAATTCGTCGCGAAACCTTCCCATGCCGTCTTATAGCTGCCGGAAAACCGATACGCATTGTATTCCAGATCGATTTTTTCGCCGCCGTTGCCCCACATGAGCATAGTATAGATTTCCGGCGGAAGATCCTTAACCGGAACATCCAGCGAAAAATGATACACTTTTGACAGCGAGGTGAGATACATCTGCGTCATTGCGGAGGAATCCAAATTCCATCCGCTGATCTTTATCGCCCCTTCGCGAAGGGTCTTTGTCTTATCGGGGCAGATCAAATCCGGATCGATCGAACGCTTAAAACCCAATCCGCTGCATTCGGGACACGCACCGTACGGCGTGTTGAACGAGAACAGCCGCGGCTCGATCTCTTCGATGCTGATGCCGCAATCCGGACAGGCGTATTTTACGGAATACAACTCTTCTTCCCCGTCTTTGTCGATCACGACCAGCCCGTCCGCAAGATGCAGCGCATTTTCCAAGCTGTCCGTAAGCCGCTTTTGGATCCCGTCCTTCACAACCAATCGGTCCACGACCACACTGATCGAATGCTTTATATTTTTGTCCAGACGGATATCTTCCTGCAAATCATAAACGATACCGTCGATCTTGACTCTCCCGTACCCACTCTTCCGATAGGACTCTAAATTTTTGACATATTCGCCCTTGCGGCCGCGCACGACCGGCGCTTCCACCAGAATTTTACTGCCTTCCGGCAGCGCCATGATCTTGTCGGCAATCTCATCGACCGTCTGGCGGCGAATTTCCCTCCCGCATTGCGGACAATGCGGGATCCCGACTCTGGCAAACAACAACCGCATATAATCGTAAATTTCAGTGACCGTTCCGACCGTCGAGCGCGGATTGTGCGACGTCGTCTTCTGATCGATCGAAATCGCCGGGGACAACCCGTCGATCGATTCCACGTTCGGCTTTTCCATCTGACCCAAAAACTGCCGAGCGTAAGAAGACAGACTCTCGACATACCTGCGCTGCCCTTCCGCAAAAATCGTGTCAAATGCCAGCGTCGATTTGCCGCTGCCCGATACCCCCGTAAAAACAACGAGTTTATCCCGCGGAATATGCACGTCTATATTCTTTAAATTATTCTCTTTTGCGCCTTTTACAAATATCTCCTCTTTCATCGTTCCTCGCCTATTTCCGCAATCTCTTTTTCAGCTGATTGATCGTATCCCGTATTTCGATCGCTTTCTCAAAATCCAATTGATTGGACGCGACGCGCATCAAAGCCTTTAACTTTTCAATCTCCGCAGGGACGTCTTCCGTACGGATACTTTCCGCCGCCGCATGCTTTTTGGTTATATTCAAAGAAGTTTTTACTTCTTTCACGATCGTTTTGGGCGTGATCCCGTGCTCCTGATTGTACTGCTCCTGGATCTGTCTGCGACGCTTGGTTTCATCGATCGCGCGCCGCATACTGCCCGTAATGATGTCCGCATATAAGATAACGCGCCCCTCTGCATTTCGCGCCGCACGCCCGATCGTCTGGATCAGCGCCGTTTCACTGCGCAAAAATCCCTCTTTGTCCGCATCCAAGACCGCCACAAGTTTGACTTCCGGCATATCTAAGCCCTCCCGCAGCAAATTGATACCGCACAAAACGTCGAACTCGCCACTGCGCAGCCCATTTACAATGTCGATCCTCTCCAAAGTATCGATATCGCTGTGCATATAGCGCACTTTAACGCCGTTTTCTTTTAAATAATCGGTCAAACTCTCCGCCATCCGCTTGGTCAATGTCGTGATCAGGATCCTCCCGTTTGTCGCCGTCACTTTTTTGATCTCGCCGAGAAGATCGTCGATCTGCCCGCGGATCGGACGCACCTCTACTTCGGGATCCAAAAGCCCTGTCGGCCGTATGATCTGTTCAACCACCTGCCCCGCTTCTTTCAGTTCATATTCCGCCGGCGTTGCCGATACGCAAATCATCTGCGGTACGCGCGCGTCAACTTCCTCAAACGTCAAAGGACGGTTGTCATACGCGGAATGCATGCGAAATCCGTAATTGACAAGATTCGTCTTCCGCGAAAAATCGCCGTTGTACATCGCACGGATCTGCGGGATCGTCATGTGGCTTTCATCGATAAAAACCAAAAAATTCTTCGGGAAATAATCGAGCAGCGTAAAAGAAGATTCACCCGGCCTTCTGCCGTCAAAATAGCGGCTGTAATTTTCTACGCCGCTGCAATAGCCGACTTCGCGCATCATTTCAAGATCATACCGCGTGCGCTGTTCCAAGCGCTGCGCTTCCAACAACTTTCCGCCGTCCTGAAACGCTTTCACTTCATCCGCCAAATCCGTCTCGATCGCCGCGAGCGCCGCCTGCATCTTTGCGCTTCCGACCGCATAATGGCTGGCAGGAAAAATACAGATATGCTTCAGCTCGGCCGTGATCTTCCCCGTAACCACCTCTTCTTCGCAGATCCTGTCGATTTCATCGCCGAAAAATTCTACGCGGATCGCAATTTCAGAGTTGCCCGCAGGAAAAATTTCCACCGTGTCGCCGCGCACGCGGAACGAGGAACGTGTAAAATCCACGTCCTTCCTCTCGTATTGAAGCTCGATCAGGCGACGGAGAAGTTCATCTCGCTCCATCTTGTCGCCCGGACGCATGGAGATCGCCAGATCGAAATATTCTTCCGGCGCGCCCAGACCGTAAATGCAGGAAACGCTCGCCACGACGATCACGTCCTCCCTCTCACCCAAAGACGCCGTCGCCGAGTTGCGCAATTTATCAATCTCATCATTGACCGACATATCCTTTTCGATATACGTATCCGTGCTCGGAATGTAGCTCTCCGGCTGATAATAATCATAGTACGACACAAAATATTCTACTCGATTATGCGGAAAAAATTCACGAAACTCATTGCACAGCTGCGCGGCAAGCGTCTTGTTGTGCGCAATGACAAGCGTCGGCCGATTTACGTTTTTTATGACATTTGCCATCGTGTACGTCTTTCCGCTGCCCGTCACACCGACCAACACCTGCGTCCGAATTCCATCCAAAACGCCTTCCGTCAATTTTTCGATCGCCTGCGGCTGATCCCCCGTCGGAAAAAACCGCGACACCAATTCAAATTTATTCATTCTCTTCTTCCGATTTTTGCAAACATATGTTTATACTATTATAATGCGATTTTTAAAACAAGTCAAACGATATTTTCCCGAAAAGGCGCAAAAAACAAAAAACAAATTTTACCTGTCTTGCATTATGCGGATGCTTTATCTTTAAAAAAGCGCAAAACAATTGTTGTGCGCTTCGCTGCCTTCAAGAAAAAATACCGACAAGAATCCTTCCGACGACGAACGTTATCACCGCTCCGGCTACCGATAAAACAATTTTAAAAGTGATGCTTCTCTTCATCTGGATGCTCGTACGCTTGTATGCGATGCCGTTTGCATGCAGCGTTATGACGTACATCTTCTCCCCCTTCCGATCCGATTCTATCAAATCGAAATAATCGTCCAATTCCAGGGAATGCAAAATCGCTTCAACGCGTTCCGGGGTATATTTCCGCTTTTCCGGCAAGATGCTCATGATCTCTAAGGGACTTACAAGACAGCTCTCTTTTCCGTCGCACATTTCATATACTGCGCGCATGACCTCGTTCTCTTGTTTATTCAGCATAGAATTTTCTCCCGATCACAATACAAACAAAAACAGCAGCCCGGCAAGACAGCCGCCGCAAAACGCACCCAGCATCGCGCCGAAAAACGTCAGGATCATCTGATTTTTAAAAGTACGTTTGCCCTTGGACTTGTCCGCCATCACACTCTCCGTATACGTCCTGCCTTTCGGCAATGACGTGATGCAATACGTGCCCTTTTCCGAATACCGCAGATCGATATAGCCGCGCTCCGATAAATATTGCAGCGCGTTTTCGATCCCCGCGGCATCGGTCCGGACCCTGCCCGGTAGCATATTGATAAAATCACTCGTTTCCAGCACTTTATAACTGCCGTCCGTCTGTTCATTTACGATATTTAAAATCGCCGATGTCAGTTTATCCAGCATACTTTTTCCCTTCCGTTTTTCCGTTTGCCTGTATTATACCATTTTGTTGCCCATTTTGCAAATATTCATACAAAAAACTAAAACTCTTTCAAAAGATTTCGTAAAATATACTTTATTATTTTCTGCAATTATGCTATAATAATTCGTGGAATTTTAACCGCGCGATACTTGCCGCAGGAGACATTTACCTATGAATCTTTTAAACCGTTTTTCGAATGCTCATCATTTTCAAAATTACGAGGATTTCTTCAATAATTTTAAATTGAACATTCCGGACAACTTTAATTTCGCGTACGACGTTGTAGACGAATATGCGCGCCTCGAACCTTCCAAACGCGCACTCGTCTGGTGCGACGATTTGGGGGAAGAGCGCATCTTTTCTTTTGCGGAAATCCAAAAAAAATCCAATCAGGTCGCAAACTTTTTCCTCTCGCACGGGATCTCCAAGGGCGATACCGTCCTCGTCATCTTGCAGCGCAGATATGAGTATTGGACCACTTTGATGGCGCTTTCGAAAATCGGCGCGATCGGCATCCCCGCAACGCATATGCTGATGGAAAAAGATCTCGTCTACCGCATGGAAAAAGCGGATATCAAAATGGTTGTCTCCGTCAACGACGATGAACTCTGCACAAATATCTATAAGGCCGCAAAAAAAGTTCCCTGCGTTCAGTCGATCGCCACTTTGGGAAAACGCGCGGGCTTTATCGATTTCTCGCAGGAAACTCAGGCACAGAGCGACGTCCTTTCCACCCCCTATGCGGCGGAAAGAAAAAAATCGGATATCATTCTCATCTATTTTACTTCCGGAACCACCGGCTTGCCGAAAATGGTTTGCCTCAGCCAGCGCTATACCCTGGCACATATCATTACCGCAAAATATTGGCTCAACTGCATAGACGACGGACTTCATTTTACGCTTGCGGAAACCGGTTGGGCAAAAGCAAGCTGGGGAAAACTGTTCGGACAATGGCTCTGCGGCTCAGCGATCTTTGTCTATGACTTCCACAGCAAATTCGATCCCGACGATCTTCTGAAACAAATTGCAAAATATAAAGTCAATACTTTCTGCGCTCCCCCGACCGTCTATCGGTTCATGATCAAAACCGATCTCAGCAAGTACGATTTGTCCAATATCCGCTATATGATGACCGCCGGCGAAGCCTTAAACCCCGAAATTTATCGGCAAATCCGGCAAAAAACCGGCCATGTCATTTACGAGGGCTTCGGCCAAACGGAAACGACCATTGTCTGCGCCGCGTTTTCCGAATACGTGGATATTCGCCCCGGTTCCATGGGCAAACCCTCCCCGCTGTATTACGTTCAGCTGCTGAACGATGAGGAAAAACCCGTAGAACAAGGCGAAACCGGCGAAATGTGCATCCGACTTCGCGAGGAACAGGAAGGCTTGTTTGACGGATATTATCACGACGACAACCTCACCTCTACCGTAAAATACGACGGATATTATCATTTGGGCGATCTCGCCTACCGCGACAGCGAAGGCTATTACTGGTTTGTCGGCAGAAAAGACGACATCATTAAAAGCTCGGGATATCGCATCGGGCCATTCGAAGTCGAAAGCGCCTTGATGGAACACCCTGCCGTTTTGGAATGCGCCATCACCGGAGTTGCAGATACGCAGGGCGTGCGCGGACAGCTTGTCAAAGCTACAATCGTCCTCGCAAAGGGCTATACAGCCAGTGACGAATTGATCAAAGAACTTCAAAACCATGTCAAAAAGACGACCGCTCCGTATAAATATCCGCGCGTGGTGGAATTCGTAAACGAATTGCCTAAAACGATCAGCGGTAAAATTCGGCGCGTGGAGATCCGCGAAAATGACGATGAGCCGCAAAACCGTTGACGATTTTTTATCCTTTGCCTTCCTTTTTGCGCTTTAAACTTAAAAAAATCATTTCCGATACCGAATATAGAGAGAGCGTATAGAAAGAGCGCGAATGCAAAACTTGCATTCGCGCTCTTGTTTTTACATTTACATTTTGGCACATCCCAAACTGATCAACAAAGCGCCGTCAACCCTGCGCATCGTCGTTTCCGGCAAAGTCCCGATCCGCTCCTTCAACCGTCTTTTATCCAGCGTTCGGATTTGTTCCAATAAAATTACGGAATCTTTTTGCAATCCGAAACTATGGCCGGAAATTTCAATATGCGTGGGTAGCTTTGCCTTTGTCAATTTGCTCGTTACAGCCGCCGCAATGATCGTCGGAGAATATTTGTTTCCGATATCGTTCTGTACGACAAGAACGGGGCGTACTCCGCCCTGTTCGCTGCCCACCACAGGACTCAGATCGGCGTAATACAGCTCCCCCCTTCTGATTTCCATTTGTCGCAACCTCGCTTACTTTCTCTTTCGGAAAATCCTCCCCTAACAGTATATGTAAAAAGCCGCAAAAACCGTTCGGAGTAATCTTCCAAAAATAGTATTGCCACTGCAAGGTTTTTTATACTCTTTCCCATTCTTTACAACAGATCTTTTTGGATTAGCTCTGCTTGCCTTTGCAAAATCAAAACATCCAACTTTTTTAAAACCAAAAAACAAAAAAATGTTCCCGCAAAAACTACAAAATAAGTAAGCACCAACGTTATAATAAGGAACAATCGAGCCCCTAGCCTGCTTTGAAAAAATAAAACCCAGAAAATCAACGGACCACTGCAAAGAGAAAAGATTACCAAACACAAAAACATATAGAAAAACGCAAACCTTTTTCCTACTTTTGCGGAATCAATTCGAAATGCTCCGCCAAAAACCACAAACAAAAAACCAAACACAAAAAAAAATGAACTTATCCAATAGTTTGCGGATAATGGACGTAGGTTTTTTCTTTTCATAAATTCCCCCTACAATTCTTTTTTATATCCGCTACTTATATAAAACAGACGCATTCCCACAGCAGTAACTATAAAAGCTGAGAGCTATTTCTCTAATTGAAAAAGAAATATCCATTTCATTTTTAACACGACCGCATAAGATACTTACGCGCAGAAAAGTTCCACTTTCTTTGAATAAAAGAAAACTTGAATAAAACCAATTTTTCTAAACCGGCGCGGCAAAACCGATAAAGGCAAAAGAGTTGAAAAATTTATTTTATTCTGCTTTTAAAGATAAAATCGCGGCAGGAAGATTTTGTATGACGTCGGAAGGCGTTACGGAATATTCGCCGAGCTTTTCTTCCGCCATTCTTCCCGCTCTCCCAAGCAGAAAAGCGCCGCACGCCGCCGCATCCATTGCGTTTACGCCTCTTGCCGCAATCGACGCAACGATACCCGAAAGGACATCTCCGCTCCCGCCCTTTGCCAAAGCAGGCGTTCCTTCGGTATTGAAAATCGTAAATTTACCGTTTGTGATCACGCTCGTATGTCCCTTCAAAACAATCAAGACGCCGTATTCCGCGGCAAATTTTTTTGCAAGCTGCGCGCCGTTTTGCAAAACCTGCGTAAAATCTTCCCCGCTGAGCCTTGAAAATTCTTTCGGATGCGGCGTCAAAATCACGCGGCATCCCTTTTCCCGCAGAACATCTGCCCCGAATTTCGCCAAACTGTTGATCCCGTCCGCATCGATAAGCAGCGTTCCGCGATACTCCGAGAGCAAAAAAGCGATCATATCGTACAGCGAGCGCGATACGCCGCAGCCCATACCGATCGCAATACAGTCCGCGCCCTTGATCTTTTCTCTTAAAAACTCCGCATCATACGAAAACATTCCTTCCTGCGAAGGCGCCGCAGTCAAAATGATCTCCGGCAATTTTCCGACGCAATAACAGAAAAGCTCCTGCGGCAATATGAGTTCGGTATATCCGCAGCCGCAGCGAAGCGCCGCCGATACCGACAAAAGAGGCGCGCCGGAATACTGTACGCTCCCGCCGATGATCACCGCTTTTCCGAAACTTCCCTTATTCGTGTTTTGTTTTTTGGGCGGAAATAAACGCAGAAAATCTTTCGCCTCGCTTCTACCTGCCTGCGCGCGTTCCGCAAGCGTGATCCCGATATCTTTGCGCAGGATTCTGCCGCATACATCCGCACCGTCCGCAAGCAGCAAGCCGCCCTTCAGCTCTCCGATCGTAACGGTGCAATCCGCTTTGACGCAAGAAAAATACGTACCCGTATCCCCGTTCAATCCGCTCGGAATATCGGCGGATAAAACAAAAGCTCCGCTTCGGTTGATCTTTTCGATCGCATCCAAAAACACGCCTTCCGGCGCACCGTGAAATCCCGTCCCGAACACCGCATCGACGATCATGTCAAACGATTCCTCCGGAAACTGCGTATAGACCAAGCCGCGGTATTTTTCTTTCTGCAAAGCGCAGTCCGAAGAGAATTTATCCGTCAGCGTATAGACGGCCGTCCTATACCCCCGTTCCGCCAGCAGACGAGCGACACACCAGCCGTCGCCGCCGTTGTTTCCTCCGCCGCATACCGCCAAAACCGAGTGCAGATTTTTCAGCCGCAGGATTTTTTCAGCCTCTTCCGCGATCGCGCTGCCCGCCCGTTCCATCAATTCCTGCGACGGCGTTCCGAGCGTCTGAATCGTATATTTATCCGCAGCGCGCATCTGCGCACAAGTCAAAACAGCCTGCATCGATTTTCCCTCCTTAAACGGCTTTTTTCTTTTCCATATACCTTTTTGGCATACTCGTATTCGGCTTCCGATAAGCCCTTATTCGTCATCTTTCAAAGACGAAATCGCATCCTTTGCCGTATCATAATCAAACCCTTTCGACAGCAAATGCCGATACGCCTTTTGAAGGTTCTCTCTCGTGATCTCGCGGTCTTTCATATATTTACCGAGCACCGACTTTGCGGCGTCCGATTCATCCTGCAAATCCTCCAATACAGATACAATACTGTCTTCCGCCGCACCGCGCTTTTTCAGCTCCACGGCGAGCAGGCGCTTGCCCTTGTTTTTGGAAGCACTCTCCACAAACTGCCGGCAATATTCTTCGTCGTTGACAAAACCGTACTCCTTTAATTTTTCCAATACGGCGTCGATTACCAAATCCACATAGCCCTTTTTCTTTAAAAAATCCCGCATCTGTCCCTGCGTCTTCATCGATGCGGTCAGATGCGTCATCGCTTTATCCAGAGCCTGGGATTTTTCGTTCTCCAACTGAATTTCATCGAGGCGCGAAAACTCAATATGATCGCCTACTTTCAAACGGCAGCGCAGCGCCGTTTTCAATTTTATGCCGCAATAAAACTTTCCGTCCAGATAAATATTCACTCTCTCTCTGTCTTTAATTTGCGGCGTAATAGACGTTATTTCCGCCATGAAAACACCTCTTTACCGATTTTATGTCTGACATGGTACTATTAAAACTGTATAAATTTATGATTTATAACAAATTCCGCGCCAAAAAGGCGCGGAATTGATATTGTATGTTTGTTGAATTTTTAAAGCGATTTATTCCGCAACGGTGAACGCTATTACATTTTTTAACGACGCAGGATAATATTGCAAGAGTTTTTCTCCGACACTGCGCAGATAATCGTCGTTCTTATTAAAAAACACAAGCCGAGGCGGTTCACGGTGCTTTTCAAACGTGAAATCATACCCTACCGTCGTATCCAGACAGCACATTTTCAGCGACTTTCGCACCATGCCCATCATCCACAGATAATCGTCGCTGTCCGTCTCGTCATCCTGTAAAATATTGGCATACAAATCCGCGCGCTCTTCAAATTCTTTCCAGAATTTTTTGATCGCTTTTTCATTCGCTTTTTTCGGAAATAATTTATCGAAAATCAAAGTTTTGTTACCCACCCGAATTTATCTTCTAATCTTCCGGTCTGAATGCCGGTGATCGTGTCATACAGCCACTTTGTTATTTTGCCCATTTCGCCGCCGTTCACGACATAATCTACGCCCTTATATTCCATCGTCCCGACCGGAGAAATAACGGCAGCCGTACCCGTACCGAACGCCTCGTTGAGCTTGCCGCACTTTTGCGCCTCGATCACTTCATCGATCGAAACCCGGCGCTCGGAAACTTTGTAACCGTTCGCACGCAAAAGCTCAATGCTGCTCTTTCTCGTAATGCCGGGAAGAATCGACCCGACCAATGCAGGCGTCACGACTTCTCCGTCGATCACAAAAAACATATTCATGGAACCGACTTCTTCCACATATTTCTTTTCGTTTGCATCCAACCAAAGAACCTGATCGAAGCCCTTCTTTTCCGCCTCTTCCCCTGCCTTTAAACTGACTGCATAGTTTGCGATACATTTCGATTCACCTGTTCCGCCGACCGTCGCGCGCGTGTAGTAATCCTCCACCAACAGGCGCGTAGGCGCCAACCCGTGCGCATAATAACTTCCGACAGGCGAGAGAATAATAAAGAAAAGATATTCCGTGCTCGCATGTACGCCGAGCGCGATCTTCGTTGCAATGATCGTCGGACGGATATAGAGCGCAGTACCGGGAGCCGTCGGAATCCAATCTTTCTCCAATTTCAGAAGTTCAAACAATCCTTCCAATACAAACTTTTCGTCGATAGCCGGAATGCACATCCGCTCTGCCGAACGGTTCATGCGCTTAAAATTCTCCTCCGGACGAAAAACCCGAATCTCGCCCTTTTCGTTTTTAAAGGCTTTGAGCCCTTCAAAAATTCCCTGCGCATAATGGAATACCGTCGTCGCCAAATCGAACGATACCGGCGCATACGGTTCGATCTTCGCATCGTGCCAGCCCTTCTCCGTATTATACCGCATCGTAAACATATAGTCGGTAAAATATTTGCCGAATCCGAGTTTGCTTTGGTCGGCAGGCTTTTCCTTTAACTTTGTTGCTTTGATGATCTCCATAATAACACTTCCTTTTTTCTAAACAGCATCAATCCGCTGTTTTCTTCCTTCTGTTTACAATTATACCACAACTGTTTCCACTTGTAAATAATTTGCGAAACACATTCTTTCGATTAGCACAATCGATTTTTTCGATTCCGTTCCGATTAAATAAATAATTTGATACGCCTTGCCGACCACATCCATAAAATAAAATGCGTCGGTCAAAACACCGGTAAAAAATCATTAATTGTTCAAAAAAAACAGCTTCAAAACAAAAGGATTAAGAGACCCGGAGACGAAACGGCATAAAACCACATCGCGCAAGTCTTTTTTGCGCCGATATATTCTCAAACGGCGCGTTTCGCTTGTTTTTCAATCGTTCTGCCGCAGCAAATCCGTTACCGGAAACGGAAAAATAAATCCCTTTCCCTTTTCCAAAACAATCTTTCCGGACATAAAGTCCGCGGCATCGGAGCAAAACTTGTCGGCTATATTTTCTTTGACAGCTACCTTTACACGGATTTTGTCCGAGTATTGCGTATCTTCGATCGTACAATCCTTTTGGGATAAAAATTTCTTAAAAGCGTCAAAATTTTCGTATTGAACGGTGCAAAGCAGTTCCTGACAGGGTGTGTATTCCCGAATATCCGCTTTCGCAAGAGCATCCGCGGCGGTACCCGAATAAGCGCGCACCAATCCGCCGCTGCCGAGCTTGATCCCGCCGAAATATCTCGTGATCACAACGACCGTCTGCATCAGCTTTTTGCTACGCAAAACCTCTAAGATCGGCATCCCGGCAGTCCCCTGCGGCTCCCCGTCGTCGGAAAAACGAAGGAGGTTTCCGAGTGTGTCCGCAACATACGCAAAGCAGTTGTGCGTCGCCTGCATATGCTGCGTGCGGATCTTTTGCAAAAACGCCCTCGCTTCCTCTTCATTCTCCGCATGATCGATGTTGGCAATGAACCGCGAGCGCTCTATCATTTTTTCATAAGAGCAAGGGGCATAAACGCTGAGATAACTCATTTGATCAGCACGCGGATATGCACTTTTTTGCCCTTATGCAGGATAAAAGAACCCTTGCTCAGGCAATCCTGCGGAAGCTGCGCGTTGACGTCTTCGATTTTTTCCTCGTCGATCTTCACGCCGCCGCCCTCAATCAGCCGGCGCGCTTCGCTCTTGGATTTTGCTGCATTTGCCGCGACCAAAACGTCCGCTACGGACACGGCATCCTTTGCGATTTCAACGGTCGGCATATTCGAAACGTCTCCGCCGAACGCCGCTTTTGCCTTTGCCTGCGCGTCCTCCGCCTTTGCCTGCCCGTGTACCATTTTCGTCAGTTCAAAAGCAAGTGTCTCCTTCGCCGCGTTGATTCGCTCATCCTTATGCGCGCAGAGCTCGCTGATCGTCTCCAGCGGCAAAAAGGTCAGAAGTTTCAGACACTTTTCCACGTCCGCATCGTCCGTGTTGCGCCAATATTGATAGAATTCATACGGGCTCGTCTTATTTTCATCCAACCAAACGGCGCCCTTCGCCGTCTTGCCCATTTTTCTGCCGTCCGACGTCGTAAGGAGCGTAAACGTCATGGCAAACGCGGGCTGCTGTTCTTTGCGCCGTATCAGATCCGCACCCGCCAAAATATTGCTCCACTGATCGTCGCCGCCGAGTTCCAACCGACAGCCGTATTTTCGGAACAATACTAAAAAGTCATATGCCTGCATCAACATATAGTTAAATTCCAGGAAAGACAATCCCCTCTCGTAGCGGGTTTTAAAGCATTCCGCCGTCAGCATCTTATTGACCGAAAAATGCACGCCGATCTCGCGCAGAAAATCGATATAATTAAGATTCGCAAGCCAATCCGCGTTGTTGACCATGATCGCACCGTTTTCTCCTTCAAAATCAATAAAACGCGCCATTTGCTTGCGGAAACACTCGCAGTGATAATCCACCGTTTCCCGCGTCATCATGGAGCGCATATCCGTTCTGCCCGAAGGATCGCCGATCATGCCCGTGCCACCGCCGATCAATACGATCGGTTTGTGCCCCGCCAACTGCATATGCTTCATCGCGATAAGCTGCATAAAATGCCCGACGTGCAAGCTGTCTGCCGTAGGATCGAACCCTATATAAAAAGGAACACTCTCTTTGCCCAAAAGTTCATACAAATCGTCTTCAAATACCGTCTGTTTGATAAATCCGCGCTCTCTGAGTGTATCCATTACGTTTTTAGCCATTTTTTTTACTCCGTTTTAATCCTTTTTGATCTTTTCATATTGTACCACATTCAAAAATTTTTGTAAACAATTCCGCCAAACCGCAGGAAAAACTCTTGCCGTTTTTTAAAAAAATTTTTATCCTTCTTCCGTTTATCCCCTATAAACCATTGAAAATTTTGTCAAGCTGTGGTATAATTTTAAAGGTAGATACGAAAACCAACCTTGTCAATATTTTTTGGAGGAAAAAAAATGCAATATTCTCGCGAAGTTGAAGAAATGATTTGCGTTGCCAAAGGCCCCCACCATGGGCCCGCTCCGATTCCCGAAGAAGGAAAATGGATCCAGGCAAAAGAAATCAAAGACATTTCCGGTCTTACGCACGGTGTCGGCTGGTGCGCGCCTCAGCAAGGCACTTGTAAACTTACACTGAACATCAAACAGGGCGTTATTCAGGAAGCCCTCGTCGAAACGATCGGCTGCTCCGGTATGACGCATTCCGCTGCCATGGCAGCAGAAATTTTGCCGAAAAAGACCATTTTGGAAGCACTCAATACCGACCTCGTCTGCGACGCAATCAACACCGCAATGCGCGAACTGTTCTTGCAGATCGTTTACGGCAGAAGCCAATCCGCTTTTTCGGATGACGGACTCGTGATCGGCGCAGGCTTGGAAGACCTCGGCAAAGGTACCCGTTCCCAGATCGGTACCATGTATTCCACGGCGGAAAAAGGCGTTCGCTACCTCGAAATGACGGACGGCTATGTCACGCGCATGGCTCTCGATAAGAACAACGAAGTGATCGGATACGAATTTGTCAACTTCGGTAAAATGATGGATTTCATTAAGAGCGGTATGTCTGCCGATGACGCCTTCAAAAAGGCGCAGGGTCATTACGGCAGATTTACGGAAGCCGACGGGGCGATCAAATACATCGACCCCCGCAAACAGTAAGGAGGGCCGCATATTATGAGTATTACTTTTGAAGGTTATGAGAGAAGAATTAAACAGATCCGTCCCGTAATGGACAAGTACGGCATCAAAGATTTTGAAGACGCTAAAAAGATCTGCAATGAAAAGGGATTCGACGCATACGACATCGTAAAGAGCGTTCAGCCGATCGCTTTTGAAAATGCGGGTTGGGCATACACGCTCGGCGCGGCCATCGCTATCAAAAAAGGCTGCACCAAAGCGGCAGACGCTGCGGAAGCCATCGGCGAAGGTTTGCAGGCTTTCTGCATCCCCGGCTCCGTTGCCGATCAGCGGAAAGTCGGTCTCGGCCACGGCAACCTCGCGGCGATGCTCCTTCGCGAAGAGACCGAATGCTTCTGTTTTCTCGCAGGACACGAATCTTTTGCGGCTGCGGAAGGCGCGATCGGTATCGCGAAAAACGCAAACAAAGTCCGTAAAAATCCGCTGCGCGTTATTTTGAACGGCTTAGGCAAAGACGCAGCGTATATCATCTCCCGTATTAACGGCTTCACCTATGTGCAGACGAAATACGATTACTACACCGGAAAAGTTACGATCGTGAAAGAGACCCCCTATTCCAACGGCGAACGCGCAAAAGTGCGCTGCTACGGCACGGACGACGTAAACGAAGGCGTTGCGATCATGATCATGGAAAAAGTGGACGTTTCCATTACCGGTAACTCCACGAATCCTACCCGCTTCCAGCACCCCGTCGCAGGCACCTATAAAAAATGGGCGGTCGAAAACGGTAAAAAGTACTTCTCCGTTGCTTCCGGTGGCGGCACGGGCAGAACGCTGCATCCGGACAACATGGCCGCAGGCCCTGCAAGCTACGGCATGACGGATACTCTCGGCCGTATGCACTCCGACGCACAGTTTGCCGGATCTTCCTCCGTTCCCGCTCACGTTGAAATGATGGGCTTGATCGGCGCCGGCAACAACCCGATGGTCGGTATGACCGTTGCATGCGCCGTTGCTGTCCAGGAAGGCATGACAAAGTAAAAGATTCTCCCGTTTCGCTGGAAACTTGTCTGTATAAATATACGATTGTTTATAAAAAGTTTTCGAACGGATCACGCCGATAAAGTCATACGGGACAAACCTTACCCTACATCGTTTATATCAACGCGACCGTTCAAATTTTCAGAGACGAAATTTCTTTTTGCTATAATTTTTTTATTGCTTCAAATAAACGCATATGCACGCAAGGCGTCGGAAATTCCGACGCCTCGTTTTTATAAAAAATCAAAAACTGCGGGAAACATCCAGCCGCCGCTTTTTTCCATCTTTTAACGCAGTCCCCTTTTTCGCATTTCCTTGCCAAGCAGCTTATTTTTAAAAACCAAAAAACCCCGACAACGTATTTGCCGAATCTATCCAAAAATTTTTTGTCGTAAAACACCTTTTCTTTGTTCTGTTCATACAATGCAAATATGAAAACAGTACAGTATGATCGCATAAGAGCAGTTATTTACGCAAGAAGATGGGCATTCGGAAGAAATCCGGCGTATTATAATTTTGACGGAATCGGCGGCGATTGCACTAATTTCGTCTCACAGTGCCTCTACGCCGGAAGCAATCAAATGAACTACACTCCGATCTTCGGTTGGTACTACAAATCCTTAAACGATCGGACGCCTTCCTGGACGGGCGTGGAATATCTCTACCAGTTTTTAATCAAAAATGAACAGGAAGGCCCCTTTGCGGAAGAAGTACCTTTAAAAAAGCTGCAATTGGGCGATGTCATTCAACTCGGCCGAGAAACAAACGACTTTTACCACTCGTGTATCGTCGTGGGCTTTCGCGCAGGATTTCCGCTCGTGGCGGCGCATACATACAATGCTTTTAACAAGCCTCTTTTCAGTTATTCGTTCGAAAGGGCGCGCTTTTTACACATCTCCGGCGTAAGAAAATCGGAACCATAATTTTGTATCGATTCGCGGCGAAATCATAATTTTCGCATCGATTCGCGGCGATGCCATAATTTTCGTATCGATATGCGGCAGTCTTGCCCATCTTTCAAAAAAAACGCGCTCGGCAAAATACGCAAACAGCCTTTTTGCTTCCCCTTTACAGAAAAAAAGTGCAGCAGGTGCATTCAATCAGCGCCTGCCGCACTTTTTTATAAAATAAATTGATTTGCAATTTTTTTGCATCCTCTTGCGTTTTTTGTTTCAAAAATCGCGTTGAAAACCGAAAAAAAACGATCTTTTAAAACAATTCGTTCATTTTTTTGTTGTCGAACTCTTTTTATCGGCGCGCACTTTTTATCGTCGCGCCCATTTTATTGGCGCGCCCTCTCTTCGGGCCTTTTGTATCGACCGATGCAATTTACTTTTGTTTCGGTTTCCTTGTCAGGCAATATTCAACGAGCCCTAAATTACCTGAAAAGCTGTCAAACACTTCAAAACCGTAATGGCGGTAAATATCAAGATTTTTTTCGTTATGCGTTTCCAGCGCAACGACAACGCCGTTTTCGTCCGCGTATTCCAATACGGGCGAAATCAATTTATGCGCCAGACCTTTCCCGTGATACGCTTTCCGAACCGCAAAATATACGATGTGAATCGTCGTTTCTCCCACTCTGGATACCCAATCGGAGGACAAATACTCCTTTGCTTGCCGAAAATTTTCGGCAAGCTCCCCCGTTTCGTCGTCTTCGATCAATAGCTGCTCTGTCAGATACGCGAAGTACCGCTCTGCCAAATACTTCCTTACCCCCTTATGTTCCGCCGGATCTTCCAGCATGATAAGCCCGTTCACCTGCGGCGAATCCGCATACATATCACAATACTGCGCCATCTCATTCGCATCGCAATCAAAAATTTCGGGCAATACCTCTTTCCTCTGAATGCGCTCCGGTATCAACGCCTTATACAGCGGATCTTCAAAAAAACATTCCGTCAACGTCTCTACAACCGCATCAAAATCTTCCCGTCGCAATTTATGTAAATTTTTTATCTGCATATTTAACGCTCCAACGCTTCCACGACCATCATGGCGCTCTGTAATTTATGAATCAGGATATACAGTCTCGCCGTTTCCGCTTCGAGAATGTATCCCAAATTTTTCCGCTCTACCTCGATCTTTGTACGCAGAACATCCTTTTCAAAAGAAAAATCCGGATTTTCTGCCTTGCCTTTTTTCATTACGGACCCCAGCAGCTCAAACAGATCATTGTGCCCCGTCAGCCGACCGCTCCCCCATGTGTTTGTATCCGTAAGAGCCTTCGAAGTAAAATACGAGGTGACCTGCCTGTCGAAGGCCTCCGCATAGCTATTGTCGTCGACTTCTATAATAGCGCTTTTTGCCGTTTCGCCGTCCTTCTCCGCCAGAGCATCCAGCGCTTTTTGCATATACTCAATGTTCTTTTGCGCATTTTCATGGGGAAAAATCGACTTTTCATACCAATCCAGCGATACGAACTTATCTTCACAATATTTAAACGCATCCAAAAGCACCGCACTCGCCACGCTTTCCCGTTCCTCCGGTATTTTCGCATTGTTTACAATCCGGATCTTTTCATACAATTCCTCGCCGATTTCGATCGCCTGCTCCGCCGCGTTGAAAAACGCTTCCGCCTCTTCCGTCTCGGTATGCGGAGCTCGCAAACTGCGCATCAGCCGTTTGATTCTCGTAGAATAATCCATCGGCGGCAGGACGCACCGATCAAACGCCAAAGCCAGGCGCAAATACAGCCTGTGGTGAAATGCGTAGATCCGTTCATCGTACGACGTATCGTCGTCAAATTGGGAATGGTAATGCGTTTCCATAAAACTGCCGGAAGCAAATTCGTTGACTACCGACGGAATGCCGTTGATCGACATCGAAAAATCATCCGACCAGGTCTGAACGGGACATACGACGTCGACTCCTTCCGGATAATATTCGTCCACGCCCTTCGGATCCTTTAAAAAATCCCGCAGAAAATGTTTGTATTCAAAAACGCTGCGAATATAA
Source organism: uncultured Bacillota bacterium (assembly GCA_949283775.1). GTDB lineage: Bacteria > Bacillota > Clostridia > Christensenellales > Borkfalkiaceae > Borkfalkia. Next base: position 10,543 of record CASDTU010000079.1, on the reverse strand, counting down.
TGCTTTTTGCCGTGCGCAATCGCGGGCAATTCCAAATTGATATCCGCAATCATTTTGCCGCGCCAATCGTTCTGCCCTTGCGTCATTTCCGCATATGCACCGGCCGACCAATCGTAGCGGGAATCGATCTTTCCCCATTCCTCCGAAGCAAAGGCAATAAACACCAACGTCTTCATCGGCTGATACCCCGACAGCAAAATCGATTTCGCAATGCTCAGCATCATGGATACGCCGCAGTTGTCGTCCTCAAAACCATGAAAATAGGAATCATAATGCGCCGATAACGCGATCATCTGCGACGTCTTTCCAGGAATCGTGCCGACAATGTTATACGTCGTCGTTTGGGGACTGATCACCGACTCTGCCGTGAAATTTATTGCTATTTTCCCCTTTTTCATATGGGAAAGAATTTCGTTCATGTCTGCTTTCGACATAGAAAAAGCCGGAGCATCCGGCAGGCCGCAAATATCCTGCGCGTTCAATGCTTTGGCATCCACTTCTCCGTATCCCTTATCCTGTACGGCGATCACTGCGACCGCACCCGCCAAATGCGCCTGATACGCCGGATAGTTGATCCACCATTCATCGCGCTGATTGATGCGGATCAATGCAATTTTGCCGCGCACATCGATTTTGTCAAAGTCCTTTTTTGTCCCCTTGCCAGCGTCCACCAACTCCGTCTTCAGATCTTTTACCGACAACTGCGTCTGATATCCGCCGAGCCGTACGGCTGTATGCCCGCTTTCCGTTTCGTACTCCAAAAAAGCTCCGCGAAACTCCCAACCGTCTAAAACAACCGGATGCCTTGTCGTCTGCAACCCGATTTGCTGCATCTTCTCAAAGATATATTCTCCGGCTCTCTTCTCCGCTTCACTTCCCGCCGTACGATACCCCAGCACAGCATCGGAGCGAAATTGCTCCAACTCGCGCGCAAATTGATAAGATTCCTGTACCTTTAATTCCTTCGCCGCCTTTTCAAACAGCGCTAAAAAATCTTGATCGGTCATTCCGCCACGACTGTTTTCCATCGCTTTTTCTCCTTTTACTTATTATAATACTCTTGTAAAACGATGTCAATTTTTTACGGAATCTTACCCTCGTTTTCAGCGTCCGTTTCGTAAAAAGACTATGCTTTTTATAAAAAATATATCATCTTTTCGGCCTTCGAAATTTGTACCATCTGTAAAGGAACGCTGTATTCTTATATTTTTGTATTTCTGTACTTTTGTATCTTTGTACTTTTGCCGCTTTGCATCCATAAAGCCGTGATTTTTTGCCTGTCCCTTCGATTCAGCCTTTTGAGCTTGCATAAAATATGCGGAACCTGATCCAACAAACAGATTCCGCATATTATAACCGAATAACCGCATATATAATCGCCGTCTTTGCGACAAACTCGTTTTTCTGAAAAACGCTCGTCAAACAAAATTTTTCGGCAAAAATTTCATGTAACCGCCGCTGCCGCGCTGCACCGCCTTGGACACCCGCGAAAGCGTCGCGGAAGATATGTCCGTACATTCTATGATTTCGGCATACGTCTTCCCTTCGGATAATAATTTTGCCGCGGCCGCGCGCTGCGCCATTTGTTCCACTTCCTGATATGTGCAAAGATCTTCGAACAGATCTGCACAATCTTTTTCGGTCTTACAGTTCAATATCGTTTGAAACAACAATTTTTTCATCGCTTCATTTTCTTTCATGTCTGCGCCTCAAAAAATCTCTTCCAACGACTTGCGCAAAAATGCCTTCGTTTTATCGCTTTTCGGATTGTCAAATACTTCTTCGGGACTTCCCTCTTCTTCGATGACGCCGTCCGCCATGAAGATCACATGATCCGCAACATTTTTCGCAAATTCCATTTCATGCGTTACTACGATCATCGTGCTGCCGCTGTCCTTCAAACTTTTGATCACTTTCAGCACTTCCCCCGTCAGCTCCGGATCGAGCGCCGACGTCGGTTCATCGAAACAGAGAATATCCGGATTCAATGCCAGCGCACGGGCGATCGCAACGCGCTGCTGCTGTCCGCCCGATAACTCAAAGGGATACGCGTTTCGTTTATCCGACAGTCCTACTCTTTCCAGCAATTTTTCAGCTTTTTCTTTGATTCCTTCCCTTTGCTCCGCTTTCATCGACTGCAAGAAAAGGTTCTGCTTTTGCTTTAATGCTTTTCGCTCTCCTCTTTCCGCTCTCTTCAACTGCTCTGCAAATTCCTTTCGCGTTCTCCTGTATTCCGCTTTTGCAAGCAAGACCTGCGCGAGCGTTATATTTTTAAAGACGGAATACTGCGGAAATAAATTGAATTGCTGAAATACCAAACCGAAATGCAGGCGCTTTTTTCGGATCTTTGCATCGGAATTCTGATTCTTTTCCTTTGCGTCGAAAAGTTTTTCGCCGCTCAAATACAGCTCGCCTTCATCAGGTATTTCCAAAAAATTTAAACAGCGCAAAAGAGTCGTCTTGCCGCCGCCGCTCGAACCGATGATCGCCAGCACTTCGCCCTTCTCCAAAGAAAACGAAATCCCCTTTAAAACCTGTGTTTCTCCAAATTTTTTCCGATATCCTTTTACTTCAAGAAATGCCATAGTTATACCCTGAAATAATTTAGTTTCTTTTCGATAAACCCAAACAAAAGCGTGAGCGCGCCTATAAAAATCAAGAAAAAGACACCTGCTCCCAGCAAAGGATAAATAAGCGGCACGGCATATGTACCTGTTACCACTTTTGAGGCTGCTATTATTTCTACAATTCCTCCAAGTGTATTCGCCAAAGATGTATCTTTTACAAGAGTAATGACCTCATTGGAAATAGGAGCTAAAATTCGTTTTATGACTTGTAATAAAACAATACAGAAAAAAATCTGTATCCGATTCATCCCAAGAACTTGCCCCGCTTCATACTGTCCTCTTGATATGCTTTCGATACCGCCTCTAAATATAACTGAAAAATAACAAGCATAGTTAATAACAAAAGCAATCGTTGCGGCAAGAAATGAGTCCCGCAAAGCCGTTAACCCAAACAGACTCGGACCGTAACATACAATAAACAATTGTAGCATTAACGGAGTACCGCGAACAATCCACACTATTACCTGAAAAAATAATTTCAAGGGATAAAATTTAGACATCGTACAAAAAGCAATCAAAAGGCCTAACGGCAATGAAAAAACCAGCGTAAGTCCAAACAATTCAAGCGTTACCAAAAAACCTTCTGCCAATTGCTCCAAAATACCTAAAAACATTTTCAACTCCGTTTACGCTTCATTATAAGCCATGGGTGCAAATACCGTATAACCGAGAACAAATTTCCCTGATTTTTTTATTGCAGAATAATCACCATCCGTTGGAAATTCGTAAGATTCGTCATACTCACCAAAACCGTTATAAATTACATCCTGCAACCCGTATTTTGTTGCGATTTCCGCAATCTTTCCTTCTTTCCAAAGCTCTGCAAGAACATGATTTAAAACTTCGTCAAAATTACTATCCTTTCGGCAACCAATCGCGTAATATTCTGATGTTACAGCGTCTCCCAAATCAACGACCGAAAGAGAATCGTGATAGCCGCCTTTTTCGGAAGTTATATAATATCCAGCCATCGTGCTATCAACAACCCCGATATCACTCGTTCCGGTACTCACGTCCGTGAATACCATAAGCTGAGAACTTGCGGCCTTGTTTTCTTTTTCAAAAACATCTTCTATAACGGTTTCCCCTGCAGACGTCGCCTCTGCGGTAAACACAGAAGCTGCTTTGATACTTTCCAAATCCTTATATTTTTCAGCATCACTTTTCTTCACGATAACAACTTGCTTGTTCTCCATATAATATCCTGAAAAATCTATATTCTGCGCACGTTCATCAGAATAAGTAAATCCATTCCAAATCACATCTATTAAATTTGTGGAAAGTTCTGTTTCTTTCGCCTCCCATGAAATTAGACGGCATTCCAATTGCAAATTCAATTTATCAGCAACTGCTTGCGCCAAATCAATATCAAAACCTATTAGCTTATTCGTTTCTTGCTTACATCCGGACATCGTCGCAATACCGCCGAACAAAAATACAAATACACAAATTATTGCTACAATTTTTTTCATACAATTCTCCTTCTTTTTCGCATGTTTACATCTTTATTTGTATTAAAAATTATACTTTATTGCGCTAAATTAGTAAAGTGTTTTGGCAGGGATTTTAAAAATTTTTATTGCCGTTTTTTTCAATTATTCTTGCTGTTTTTTTTGCAATCCTTCTTTCTGTTTTTTTAAATCATTGTTGCTGTTTTTTTTAATGGTGAAACATTGCCCTTCTGTTCGACTTTCCTTAGTGTGCGTCAACAAGCCGCAAACTGAAAACGCATACAAAAAGATCTTTCTACTCTTTAAAATATTTTTTCTGCTCTTTAAAATATCTTTCACCTCTTTTAGGATCGGTTTTTTCTGAAAGTATACTCGCGACGAAGGAAAACTCAAAACGGAATTAAAAAACAGAGGCGGCGAATTGACTCGCAGCCTCTCTTGACCCTTTACAAGATTTTTTCTTGTTTTTTACGATAATATGTCTGACATAGTACTATAAAAATCACTTTTTATACTCATTTGCAAGTTTTTCAAAGGAAGGCAACGCTCTTTGTATCATTTCCGTTGAAACGCAGTATGCGATCCGAACATACCCTTTACAGCCGAAATCATCGCCGGGAACAAGCAGCAAATTGTATTTTTTCGCCCGCTCGCAAAAGGCGTTTGCGTCTTCCTCCAAAGCGCGAACAAACAGATAAAACGCACCGTCCGGCTGTACGCATTGATAGCCGAACTTCCGAAGTGCGTCCGCCAAAAGATTGCGGTTTTTTTCATAGATGGAAACGTCGCTCGTGATCCCCTGGCACTTTGCGACCATCTTTTGGAACAAGGACGGAGCGCATACATACCCGAGCGCACGACCTGCTCCGCATACCGCAAGGTACAGCTCTTTCGCCCTTTCCGCCTTGGGGTTTACAAAGATATATCCGATTCGCTCTCCCGGCAGAGAAAGCGATTTCGAATACGAATAACATACGATCGTATGCGGATAATATTTAGTAAGATACGGAACTTCCACTCCGCCGTATACCAGCTCGCGGTACGGTTCATCCGTTATAAGATAAATCGTCTTTCCGTATTCTTTCGATTTTTTGCAAAGCATCTCCGCCAACTTTCGGATCGTCTGTTCGTTGTACACGACGCCGCTCGGATTGTTCGGAGAATTGACCAAAATCGCAGCCGTATTCTTTCCGATCGCGCCTTCCAGCAAATTAAAATCGATCTGAAAGGTTTCGGGATCCGACGCAAGCGCGATCAATTTTGCACCCGCCGTCTCCGCAAAAACTTTATATTCCGTAAAATACGGCGCAAACGTGATCACCTCATCCCCGCGGTTGCAGAGCGCCGACAGCGTGATCGTCAAAGACGCCGCCGCGCCGCACGTCATATAAAGAAACGAAGGGTCGCACTCGACGCCGTGCGTTTTTGCAATATATTCCGCTATCGCTCCGCGCACCGAAGCGTCACCCTGCGCGGACGTATAGCCGTGCATCGCCGTAGGATTGTCCGAACGAAGCAGTTCTATTAAGGTATCTTCCACGATCTGCGGCGGCGCAACGCTCGGATTTCCGAGGCTGAAATCATATACATTCTCGGCGCCGATCTGCGCTGCCCTGCTTTTTCCGAATTCGAATATTTCACGAATGACGGAGCGTTTGCTGCCTAATTCATACATTCTCTGATTCATATCGCTCTCTCTCCTGCCTGACCTTGCTTCTTATTTTCTTTGCTTTTCATTATAACACAATTTTTGATAGGAAACAACTCTCTGCCCGTTTGATTTATTTTTTCCCTATATTTTTTATAAAATTTTTCCTTTTCGACCCCTTCACGGGCGCTTTACTTGACAAATTTAAGCAAAAAAATTATAATTTTTTAGAATAAACAATAAGGAGGCAGACACCGCGAATGCTGGAGAAAATCATTCAACTTTTAGACGAACAGCGCATCGACGATCTTCATTCCCTGCTCGATACTTTGTCCCTGGAAGAACTCGCAAGAATCCTCGAATCCCTGGACGGCGAAAAATTGACCACTCTGTTCGACTGCCTCGACAAAGAAACGGCCGCCGACGTTTTCGTCCTCTTAAATACCGATACGCAAAAACGAGTGCTGAAAGATTTCAGCGGCGTGAAACTGCAATCGGTTACCGACGAAATTATCGACGACAACGTAGAAGATCTGTTGGAAAGCATGCCGGCCGACGTCGTGCACGAGGTTTTGCTCAAAGCTACGCCGGAAAACCGAAACGATAAAATCGTAGAGATCGTCGACTATCTCGAAGAGAAAAAATTTGCGCTCTTAAAGCCGCTTCTTGCCGAGCTGGAACCGGTCGACCTGGCAGAAATTTTTGCCGAACTTTCCGAAACAGACCTACCGGTCGTTTTTCGGCTTCTTCCGAAAGAACTTGCCGCGGAAACTTTCGTCGAAATGAACAGCGCGCAGCAGGAACTTCTGATCCGCTCCTTTTCCGATAAAGAATTAAAATTGATCTTAGACGAACTGTTCGTCGACGATACCGTCGACCTGGTGGAAGAAATGCCCGCCAACGTCGTCAAACGAATCTTATTGCAGGCGGACAGCGAAACGCGGAAAGAGATCAACGAAATTTTAAAATACCCGAAAGACAGCGCAGGCAGCCTGATGACGACCGAATGCATTTCTCTGCGCACCCATATGACCGTGCAAGAATGCTTCGCAAAGATCCGGAAACAGGCGATCGATAAAGAAACAATTTACACGTGCTATGTTACTGACGACAAGAAAACTTTGCTCGGAATCGTTACGGTCAAAGATCTTTTCCTGCACGCCTATGAAGAAAAGGTCGAATCCTTTATGGAAACCAATTTCATCTTCGTCAATACGCAGCAGGATAAAGAAGAAGTCGCCCACCTTTTGAGCCGTTACGACTTGCTATCCGTTCCCGTCGTTGACCAGGAAAACCGTCTCGTCGGCATCGTTACCGTCGACGACGCGCTCGACGTCATTACAGAAGAAGCTACCGAAGATATTTCCTATATCAATTCCGTCACGCCTTCCGATAAACCGTATCTGGAAACGAATGTGTTTCGCATTTATTTGCACCGCATCCCCTGGCTTTTGATCCTCATGGTCAGCGCCACGTTTACAGGTCTTATCCTCAACACCTATGAAACGATGCTTTCGACCCTTCTGGTGGCCTGCATGCCTATGGTCATGGGAACCGGCGGAAATGCAGGAAGCCAGGCGTCCGTAACCGTCATCCGCGGTATGGCACTCGATGAGATTCGGCCGAAAGATATCCTCGCCGTAATCTGGAAAGAGGTGCGCGTTTCGATTTTGGTTGCCGTATCCGTCGGGATCGTCTGCTTCGCAAAGTTGCAAGTGATCGATCATTTTCTCTTCGGATACCCCTACACCATCGTATACTCCTTGGCTGTGGCAACGGCAATTTCCCTCGCGGTTATCGTTGCCAAAATCGTTGGCTGCTGCATTCCTATCTTTGCAAAAACCATTCATATTGACCCGGCTGTCTTCGCCAACCCCTTCATCACGACCATTACCGACGTGCTTTCTTTGCTGATTTTCTGCGGCGTAACGCTCGGATTGTTCGGCCTCGGAGTTCCCGCCGCATAAAGCATTCTCTGCTGTATGCCGAAAAATAGTTTGAACAGGCGCGGCTTACTTACATTATAAATCCTTTCCATCAAAATAAAGCAAGGCCCACTCCCTTTACAAAGGAGAGTGGGCCTTGCTTTTATAACGATTTTTTAATTTCAAAATTTCTCCGTACAAAAATTTTGAATTGTGCAACCTTTGCAAAATGCTACAAAAAGTTTTTGCAAACAAACGCTTTTGCTCATCCTTCTTTGAACATTGTATTTTCCAAGCGCAACGTTTTTACAGCTCCCGTTTAGAAAAATTGACACAGCAGCATCAATACGGGGATCGTCAAAATACAGAGCAATGTATTCATCACCGTCGCTGCCGCCGCTGTTTCGCGGTCTCCTCCGTACATTTCCGCAAAATTCAATGCGCTGGATGCGCTCGGCATCGCTGCGATGATATAAAGCGCGATCAAAACAAAACGATCGATCGGCACAAACAATCCGACCAAAAGCATAATAGCAAACGAGAGCAAGGGCGATACGATCAGTTTGACAAACGCCACCCCGTAGACTCTCCAACTGTCCACAAGGCGCCGAAGCGGCATATCCGCCAGCCGAACGCCCAATATGATCATCGAAAGAGGCAGCGTCATATCGCCTAAATACCGGATCGGAGTCATCACTTCCTCGGGAATGGTTACATTCAAAAAGAAAAACGGCAGCGCTATGATCACCGCTATCGTCGGCGGATTCAGAAGGATCTTCAACGGATCGATGCGCTTCTTTTCTCCCGTAATGGCATACACGCCCAGCGTCCACGTCATCGCATTGAACGCTATATTGTATACGACCGTGTACAGTATCATATCCGGATTATCCGGAAACAGCATCTGCATGACGGGAATCCCCATAAAACCGACGTTTCCCAAATAGGAGCACGCCACGCAGGCGCGCTTTGTAGCTTCTTCCTTACACCCTGCAAAAAACAGCTTCGCCACAAAATAGACCGCCAGCTGCAATACCACCGCAAAGATAATCACCCATAAAAAAGAGAGCAGGTCCGCAGATTCAAACGTTTTATTGAAAAGCGACGACATCATCAAAAAAGGCTGCGCTATGTACAGCAGCAAGACCGCAAACGTACTCGCAGCTTTATCCGGCAATAATTTTACTTTTTTTAAAAAATATCCCGGCAGCGTCAAAACTACCAACAGTACGACATTGATAAATGTTTCTAAAAAATTCATATGATCTCACCCGCCTTTTCAAAGGCTTCTTTTCTGCCGCAAAAACGCAAAAAAGCCTTTGAGTCCCTCCACAATATCGCTGTACGTCTTGGAAAAATCGCCGGTATACCACGGATCCGCAATATCGCGCGGATTTTGCGAAAAATCCAACAGGCGAAACACCTTCTTCTGCGGATCGCCGCCGCAGATCCGCAGAATTCTGTCCTTGTTTCTTGCTTCCATCGCCAAGATATAATCGTACTTCAAATAATCGTCCGCACGCATTTGAACGGCCCTCTTTCCCGCACAATCGATCCCGTGCTTTGAAAGTTCCCTGCGCGCAGGCGGATAGACCGAGTTTCCTTCCTCTTCGGCACTCGTACCCGCCGAAGCTATAACGAGACGATCGGAGTTACCGCTTTTTTCCGCCATATCTTTGCAAAGAAATTCCGCCATCGGCGAGCGGCAGATATTTCCCAAACACACAAATAAAATCCGTATCACTTTTTTCACCGTTTTCGACCCGAAACCATGCCTTTCAAAAATTCAATCGTAAATCATCGTCGCTGTAAAAATGCGGAGCAAGACAAGGGCATCGGGCCGACATTCCATCTTTTTTTGCGCAGACCTATGATTTTCTTTGCGCAGACATTTCATCTTTTTTTGCACAGACATACGTTACGCACCTTCAAAGCTGACTTTAAAGGTGCGCCGATTTTTTGCTTTTGTCTTCTGACTGATCGATCAATCCTGTTGCCGGTTTATAAAAAATTTTTACGAAAATTCCTTATAAACGAATTTTCTTCATGAAATGATTCATACGCAAACGATTTCGTCAACAGACACTTGCGCTATTCGTCGCGATAATCGCCGTGATGCTTGACGCGCAGCCGCGCAAAAGCGCGCTGCAAAGCGCGGCGATTGAGCCTGTATTCTTCCGCGCTACGATTGCGCCGAAGCTGCTCTTCCGCGCGTTCTTTCGCCTCTCTGGCACGCACTTCGTTGATGTCTTCCGGCCACTCCACAGCCTCCGAAAAGGCGATCGTTTCATCCGGACGAACCTCCACAAAGCCTTCGCTCATAAACGCTTCGCGGGTCTGTCCGTCCGCCGTAATTCGGATCGCGCCGGGCTCCGTGGCAAACACCATCGGCTGATGCCCCGCCATAACCGTCGCAGAACCGCCGAGCGCCGGAATATTGATACATTCCACTTCGCCGCGATAAAAGGTTTTTTCGGGCGTTATGATCTCCAAAAAGAATTTATTCAACCGTCCTCACCTCCAGCACCTGCCGCCGCACTCTTTATAACTCGATGTGTCCTTCCGAATGGCGGCACGCTCTTCCTAACACTGTTTTTTCTTCTCCGCCGACCGATCAAAAACCCGGCCGCTGTTTTATATTCGGCCTGAAAGTTTGCAGACAAATCCTTTCTTCACACTTTTGAACCGACTGTTTTTCTACCGATATTTTACCATCGAAAACCCTGAAAACCGCGTTATGTTTAAAGCGATGATCTTTAAGCCTCTTCGCGCATTTTTTTCGCCTTTGCCTTTACGTCGTCGATATCCCCGACGTTGAAGAAAGCATTCTCCGGCAAATCGTCCACTTCGCCGTCCAAGATCGTCTTAAAGCTCTGGATCGTCGCCTGCAAA
>CASDTU010000078.1 GCA_949283775.1 uncultured Bacillota bacterium | reverse complement strand
GTTACGCCTATGTATTTTTTAAAAATTTTAATGAAATAATTTCCGTCGTTGTAGCCTACAAGCTCCGCCGTCTTTTCCACCGAAAGGCCTTCCATCAGACAGCGCTTCGCGTTTTCCAATCGGATCTTCGTCAGATAATCGCTGAACGTGGTGCCCATTTCGTTGCGGAACAGGTGGCTCAGATAATAGGAACTCACATAGACGCTCTGCGCCAGCGATTCAAGATCGATGTTTTCCGCATAGTTCGCGTTGATGTAGCGGATCGCCTTGGCAAGGTGCGTACTCGAAATGCGCTTGCTCCTGCTCTGATAGACGACGTCGATAAAGTTTTCCATGATCTCGATCGTGCTCGCGCACAGATCCTGAAAATCGATGTTGTCCAATAAAAGCCGCGAACTCTTTTTGACGATTTCCGTCAGCGCCGCGATCGGCGCGCCCGCTTCGACCGCGCTCCGCGAGAGAAATGCGGAAAACTCATACAGCTTCGCCTTGATGATCTCCAAATCGCCGCTCGCAAAGGAAAAGATCTCGTTCAAAAAACGGTTGATGATCCGCTTTGCGCTCGTTTTATCGCCCAGCTGGACATAGGCGATCAGCTCTTTTTCCAATTCAACAGGGTATTTGTTATAACAGGCTTGATTCTGTTTGATCTCGATCTCGCGCTGCACGCGCATTCTTTCCAGATTCATGCGCGAAATTTCCAGGCGCTGTTCGAGATATTTGCGCTCCTCCCCTGCCATGTATTCCACCAGCACACGCAGCATCTCCGAAACGCTGGTCATCATCTCGCAATCCACCTGCCGCACCTGTGAAAAGAGCGATTTGTCCGCCTCTACCCCGAATTCACGGCACTTTTCCTGCACTTCTTCGTAAAAATACTCGTCTTTTTCCCATAAAACGACGGGACCCGTCGTAATATACCCCACGACCTGCCCGTCAAAACGCACGGACACGATGCACATGATCAATCCGCACGGCGTTTCATAGATATAACTGCTCTTCAACTCGTCCGCCTTTTTTCCGCTCTGCACGATCTTTTCCCGACATACGCAAGTATCGCGCATCTTTTTGCAGACTGAGTTTTCCTTGCAGATGCTCAGCTGCAATTCGCCGCTCAGATCGTACAGCGAAACGTCCAATCCGCTGGTAAGCGAGTAGTTTTTAAAAAGTTTTTCCAGCTCTGCAAAGTTTAAAATGTTCCGCAGACCTACATTTTTTAAATTCATCTTTCTCCGAAGAATACCGCAGTAAAATAAGTTACGGTGTTCACACCGTTAGTATACTTGATTTTTGCCGTTTTTGCAAGAGTTACGACGTCGATTCCGCAACCTTCCAGCGAAGTTTTCGCTTTTTCGGGAAAACGGCAGGGCGCAGGATAGGCACACGTTTCACACACGCCGCAGCCGCCAACGCCTAAAATTTCCACCTTTCCAAGCCCGCCATTCGCTAACTTTTCTTCGACTTTGTTGTGCGCGATCTGTCCGCGCGTCATGCCGTCCAAATCGTAGCTGTCTTCGATTTCGTGCTTCGTCGTAAAAACAAAGACTTTCCGATATGCGGAATATTTTTTCTTTAACGCTTCCAGCGTCCCCACATGCGGGGGACACGTCCAGCATTTGCCGTACTTGCCGCAAAAATTTGCCTCGCACGCCTTTACGACTTGCTCGGAAAATGATACTTGCTCCGCGTCCAGCTCCGCATATTGCCAGATATCGTCTCCGATCCGGGACAGTATCTCTTCACTCGTCTTCTCCATCTGCGCCTCCGAAACTCATGTTGCCGATGTATTCGTCCATAAATTCGGGATCCGCCGATAAATCGATGTATTCCGCTTCTTTGGCAAGTTTGATCGCCCTTTCAAGCGCCTCTTTGCTCAGCATGCAGGCCTGCGTTCCGGCCAAAGCGGCATTTCCGATAACTTTCTGGTTCTGCGCGTTCTCCGTGGGAAGAAGCCCCACTCTCTGCGCGCTCTCGCCGCTAAGGTAAAAGCCGAGCCCGCCCGCGATATACAATTTCTTTAACGTTGCAAACGTCAGACCAGCCCTCGCCGCCAAGACGCGGATACCCGAATATACGGCGCTCTTTGCCAGCTGAAAATTGCGGATATCCTTTTGCGAGAGATAGACGGAATCGGTTATGGTAAACCTTTCACCCTCGTCGAACGCGCCCGTCTCGTCGATGACGCCCTTTTCCAGCATCACCGCCACTGCGTCCACGAGCCCCGCGCCGCAGATCCCGATCGGCGCTTTTCCGCCGATGGTCGTATACTCGATCTTTCCGTCCTTCAAGACGATTGAATCGATCGCGCCTGCCACGCCGCCCGTGCCGCACTCGATGTTCGCGCCCTCAAAACAGGGTCCCGCCGCCGTCGACGTACATAAAAATTTCCCATCGCGGTGCACGAGCATCTCCCCGTTCGTACCGATGTCCGCAAGGAGCGCCTCTTCCTTGTCCAGCCCTGCGGCAATGCAGCCTGCAACGACGTCCGCACCCACGTACGCCGAAACGGACGGAAGGATCTGCACCGTCTTCGCCGAAAGCCCCAGCTCGCTCCCGGGAATCTCCCGATAGTTCACAAAGACGGGCGTAAAGGGATATCTGCCGATCCCCGAAACGTCCTCGCCGCAAAACAGATGCAGCATCGTCGTGTTTCCGCAGACCGCCACTTTTTTGATCTCCGCGACCGAATGCTTCTTGCGCAGCGACTCGATCGCTTCCTGGATCTGTCCGCGCACGGCCGCCGCAAGCAATGCGCCGTTGCCCGCTTCCGCACTCATGATGCGGCTGATCACGTCCGCGCCGAAGGATGCCTGCCGATTCAGCTGCGCGTATTTGTCCAGCGTCTTTCCGGTGGAAAGCTCCATCAGCGCAAACGCCACCGTCGTCGTCCCGATATCCACCGCGAGACCGTATCCCTCTTCCCCGTCGCAGGCAAAGGCCTCTTGCGCCGTCTCCGTCAATCCGCCGCCCGCATATTCGCCAACGCGGACGATCAGCCCCTCGCAAGCCTTGCTCGTGCAGGCCAACACTTCCCGTTCTTCTTTGTACTCTCCGCCCGCAACGTGCACTTTGCACTTGCCGCATACCCCTCTGCCGCCGCAGCCTGCCGCAATGTTAAAGCCGCTCCGCTGCAACACCGCCAAAAGGTTTTCCCCCTCTTCGCATTCGACGAAAAGAGTTTTCGTTCCACCGATCACCTGAATCTGCATAGTTACTCCTGCGCCTTTTTCAAAGCCGTTTTTATTTCCCTACCGCCTGCATCCCGCGCTTGTGCGCAAAAATCAGGCAGATTTTTCTTTCTGCTTCCATTTTTTTCTTAAAACTTTGTCTCTTCATCCGCTTTCAATTTTTTTTGAAAGCTGTATCTTTTTTTGTATTCTCTTTTTTCTGTTTCAAATGCAGAAAAGCCTTTCTTCCGGCGCGGCTGCGCGGATCCGCCGTGCGTCTTCGCCTGTTTACACCTCTTTCCGTCTGCCTAATGACAAAAGTTTTGCAAAACGATGATAAAAAAAGGGCAGTTCGCAAACTGCCCTTTTCCATTCGTTTTCGCTCAGTTAAAATACGAACGCGCTTTTTCCGCAGCACTTGCAGCATCGGGCGTATACGCATCCGCGCCGATCTCATCCGCAAAAGCCTGCGTTACAGGTGCGCCGCCGACCATAACTTTGACTCTGTCGCGAAGTCCTGCCGCCTTCAAAGCGTCGATGATGTCTTTCTGATACATCATCGTCGTCGTGAGCAGTGCGGACAAGCAAACGATGTCAACGTTCTCGTTCTTAACGGTCTCAACGATCTTTTCAGCGGAGCAGTCAACCCCGAGGTCGATCACGCGGATACCCGTTCCTTCGATCATCATTTTCACGAGGTTTTTACCGATATCGTGCAAATCGCCCTTAACCGTGCAGATGCAAGCCGTGCCGACCGGTTCTACGCCGGAATCCGCCAATGCCGGACGAAGCACCGCCAAAGCCGCGTTCATCGCGCGCGCCGCGATCAATACTTCCGGTACGAAAATTTCATTGTTTTTGAATTTCGTGCCTACGATACCCATTCCAGCGATAAGACCTTCGGTGAGAATGTCTTTGGGGGATACGCCCGCCGCAAGCTCTTCCGTTACAAGAGCCGCTAAATCTTTCGCTTTGCCGCGCTGCAAAAGCGTGGAAATCTCTTCAAATCTTGCCATAACAGCCTCCTACATTTTTTTCAGAATGTAGTACTATTATAGCACTCAGCTTCCGATTTATTAAGCGATTTATTTGTTAAAAAAGGGTAATATTTTGCTATGCCCTCAAAAAAAAGGGTAATATTTTGCAAATCTTCAAATTTTTAGCACCTTTGAACGCGGCGGCAAAGGCGCAGCCGCATACAAGAGCCGGCCGCCGGCGCGATTCGCGTTTTTCGCCCCTAAACTTCTTCGCCTCGCTTAAAAAGCCCGCTACTTTTCCCCGCATTCTCTCGATTGCCGCTTCTACGATTATAACACAGCCAAACCGGCTTGTACATTGCTTTCTTTGCGCAAAAGGGGTAATTTTTTGCGATGTACGTTTTCCGCGCCGTGTATGGCGCAAAACTCTCCCTTCCGCTCGTTTTTTTGTATGCGCTTTATGCCTTCTATGGTCGCCCGCCTTAATATGAGCTAATTGTCCTTTTGCGGCGACGAATCTTTCAGCCGATACTCGTATACGTAATCGTCCATCACGTACCCTTGCCCGATGTCGCTGCAAAGGCTTTCCGTCCGCTGAAATCCGAACTTTTCATACGCGCGGATCGCCCTTGCATTCTGCTTGTTGACCGTAAGGTAGACGCTCCGTTTTCCTTCCGCTTCCGCAAGCGCCGCCACGCATTCCAACGCTTTTTGCCCGAGCCCCCTGCCGCGGCAGTTCTCCTTTAAATACAGCTTGGACAAAAACAGCTTCGTTTCTTCCAAACACACGCCGCAATATCCGATATTTTCCGCTCCCGCCATGACGTAATAGTATCTGTACTTCCCGCCCGCAAGCTGGTTTTCGATCGCCTCCGCGCTCTGAAATTTCTTCGTCATATACGCAACCTGCTCTTTGCCCAAAAGCGTATCGTACGTCGAATGCCAAAGCCGCGCGATCTCCTCTTCCAGCGATTGTAATTCTCCTTTTTGTACCTCTTTCAGCCGCACTGTTTCCATCTTTCTTTGCCTCTTTTTTTGAAACTTTAAATAAAATTCATTATATACTTTTCAAAAAAATTTGTCAAACTGTTCAAAAATCCTTCGTTCGACAAAAAGCGCGCTTTTCTTTCAGTATTTTTTATCCGCCGACGTCATACAATAGGTTAAAAAACGAACAAAAAAGGCGCCGCAAAAGCGCGCCGGGTGAGGTTATCATGCAACAGTTTGCCAGTGATTTTATCGGAAAAGTTTTGCTTGCCAAAGACGGTTCCAGAGTCGGCTACATAAAAAATGTACAGACGGATATCCGCCGCAGCCGTATTCGCAACCTGGAATGCTGCGACGAGGAGGAAGAAGAGTTCCTCCTGCCGTTTTCCGCCGTGGAAACGAGCGGAAAAGACGCCGTCGTCATCAAACGAAAAAACGCCGAAGGGTGTAAAAACTGCCTTTCCGCGCCCTTCGGCATGGCCGTTTTTTCCGTCGCGGGAGATCAGCTCGGCGCCATAGACGATCTCGTTTTGGAAGGACTGCTCGTGCAGGGATTTCTCCTTTCGGACGGACAAACCGTCCCGCGCGATCGATTTGTCAGCATTGCCGACGTCGCCGTCGCCGACCTTTCGGAAAACTTTCAGCCGCGGCCCTTGAAATGCCGCAAACCGGGATCGGCTCCCGATACAACAACGTACACAGACAAAGAAAAGGCCGCGCCTTTGAAAGGGAACGGCGGCGGAGCAACAAGACCGAACGCCGCTTTGTCCGTTTCCCGCGCGAAAGAGCCGAAAGGCGCGGACGTCTCCGATTTAAACGGCTCTGCCCCTGCCGGCGCGCCGCAGGATCTTTTGCAGAGAAACGCCGCCGCAAAGGCCGATCAGCCGCCGCTCTCGTATGCGGCGGAAAACGAACGCGATGCCTTTCAAACGGAAGAAAGCGGCGGTAATTTTCACCCCGATACGGCCCCGCTTTCGCCCTCTGCGTTCGAAAAGACGCTGCGCGAAGAGATTTTTTCAAACGAAAACCGCCCTTTGCAGGGCAGAAAAACGGCCGGAAGCGCCCTTTTGA
>CASDTU010000077.1 GCA_949283775.1 uncultured Bacillota bacterium | reverse complement strand
CGACAAACACTACTGCAATTCGGGCGTTTTACTGCTCAATTTAAAAGAAATCAAAAAAACGGGGTTGTTTACTCGCGCACGCGATTTGATCTACGCAAAAAAAATGGCGATGCCCGATCAGTCCGCTCTCCACAAATTGGGAAAAAAGCGGCTGTATCTTCCCTTTCGGTTCAACGAGCAGCGCCGCATACAGTACGATACCGTCGTCAAACATTTCTGCAAAGGAATCCATTGGATCCTGTTTATTCCCGTCGTCTATAACATAAAACAGTGGCAGCGCGACAAAGTGCATAAAAAATTGAAGATCCACGATTTCGACGACATCTATCAAAAATGCGACGAACTCATGCGCCGCTTGGAAGATTGACGCCTCTTTGATGATTGGCGCTTTCTGTAAAATTTTTCGTCTTTAACACCGTTTCAAATACGGCTTTTATACATGCAATAAACTACTTGAAAAGGCAGCGGGGAGATTTCGTTTGAAACGAAATCTCCCCGCTGCCGGATTGAATTAAAAACAATTTTGGTTTAAATACCTATATCCGAATAATTCTGTTTTCAAAAGCCGCATTTTAATCGGACAAATATTTCATCGACCAGAACGCCACCGCTTTGCAGCCCTTTTTCAGCTTGATGTTTTTTCCCTTTGTCGTGCGGTCCTCGATCGAAATGTCCTCTTCGGTGTCGGCCTGTACGAGCGAACCGTCGTCCATCTGCACCGCAAACTTATACGGGTTGGTCACATAATCCGCATAGATAACCTTTCTCTTTCCACCAAGATCCACGACCTTCACACCCTTGCGGTAGCGCGCCATCGGATCGATCTGAGACGCGATCACCTTTTTGATGGTGTTGCCGTCCGTCGCGATGATGATCTCGCCCTCACCGTCGATCTGCCCCGCATACACGACCGTATCGCCTTCCGAAAGAGCAATGCCGCGCACGCCTGCCGAAATTCTGCCCTGCGTCGGAATGTCGTTCTTGTACGCATTCAGGCACATACCGCCCGCCGTTACAAAGAACAGCGTCGTCGTCGGTTCCGGATCATCCGTTTCCATACCGATGATCTCGTCCCCATCGTTGACTTTGACGGCCTGGAACGCATATTTTAAGATATTGTATTCCTTCCAATCGCTCTTTTTGACATAGCCGAGCTTCGAATAGAAGAGCAGACTGCCCTTCGGCATCTTTTCGCCCACTTCATAGAAAGCAATGGGTTTTTCGTTTTCCTGCGCGTCGGGACACAGCTCGCTGTATGCGATCCCCTTGTCCTTCAATTTGCCGATCTCCGCCGTTTCAAAATCGATCTTATAGCAATTTCCGAAGTTCGTAAACGAATAGATGATCTTGTCCGTCGAAGTGCGGATCTGCAACTTCAATATATCGCCGACGCCCGACTTTTCGGACAGATTCTTGTCCGACATATTGAAATTCTTTTCCTGTACGATCTTGATCTTATCGTTTGCCGTATAACAGAGCACGCATTTTTCGACCGGGCGCACGTCGTCGAATTTCTCCACTTTGATCTCGTCGACGCCGAGGACCAGCGCGCTCTTTCGCTCGCTCTTATACTGCTTTTTGATCTCTTTGAGCTCTTCCTTGACGACGTCCATCTGCAACTTTTTGCTCTCGACGATCGCGCTCAAACGGGCGATCAGTTTTTTAAGCTCCTCCAGCTCCTGCTCCAACTTATAAATTTCCAGCTTTGTAAGGCGCGCGAGCCGCAGATCCAAAATCGCCTGCGCCTGCCGCTCCGAAAGGTCGAATCGATCGCGCAGTTTCTGCCGCGCCACGGGACCGCTCTCCGATTTTTTGATGATTTCGATGACTTCATCGATATTACGCACCGCGATGATGAGCCCTTCGAGGATATGACAGCGCTCTTTCGCTTGGTTTAAATCGTATTTCGTCCTGCGCAGAACGACTTCCCTTTGGTAGACGACATAGTGGCGGATCATGTCCAAAAGTCCGAGCTGCTGCGGCTTTCCGTCCGCAATGGCGACCATGTTGATGCCGAACGAACATTCCAGATCGGTATATTTATACAGGGCGGCGAGGATCTTGTCCACGTCCGCGTCCTTTTTCACTTTGATGACGGCGCGCATACCGTTGCGGTCCGACTCGTCGGTAATTTCGCTGATCCCGCCCAAAATATCCTTCTTTTCTTCCCGAAGATCGGCGATCCTCGCCAACAGGCGCGCTTTATTGACCTGATACGGAAGTTCGGATATGACGATGAGCTTTTTATCGTTATCCCCCTCTTCCACGCTGACTTTTGCGCGCAGTAAAATTTTTCCGCGCCCCGTCTCATATGCCTGCACCAGCTCGTTCGCGACGATATATCCGCCCGTCGGAAAATCGGGCGCCTTGATATATTTCATCATTTCAAACAGGCGGATCTTCGGATTGTCGATGTACGCCACAACGCCGTCGATGACTTCGCCCAGGTTGTGCGGCGGAATGTTCGTCGCAAGCCCTACTGCGATGCCCGAAGCGCCGTTGACCAAAAGGTTGGGAAATCTCCCGGGAAGCGTTTCGGGTTCCTTTAAACTGTCGTCAAAATTCAAGGTAAAGCGCACGGTATCCTTTTCGATATCCCGTAAAAGCTCTAAGGCAAGCGGTTCGAGCCGCGCTTCGGTATAGCGCATCGCCGCCGCGGGGTCGCCGTCGACCGAACCGAAATTCCCGTGCCCGTTGACGAGCGTCATTCGCATATTAAAGTCCTGCGCCATGCGCACCATCGCGTCGTAGACGGAAGAATCCCCATGCGGATGATATTTACCCATGCAGTCCCCGACGATACGCGCGCTCTTTTTATGCGGTTTGTCCGGCGTCAGCCCCATATCGTACATGGTGTACAAAATTCTGCGCTGAACGGGCTTTAAGCCGTCCTCCACGCGCGGCAGCGCGCGGTCCAAAATGACGTATTCCGCATACGGCAGCATGGAACCGGGCAACACCTCTTCCAGCGGCGTCAAAAACAAGCCGCCCTTTCTCTCCTCTTCCTGCGGGGGAAGTTCGTTTTTCTTTTCGTTTTTCTTTCTCGCCATACTATGCCCCCGTTACAGATTCACGCGGTCGATAAAGCTGTCGACCTTGTTGAAGTTTGCATTCTGCGCCAAAAACTCTTTGCGCGCCTCCACGCGATCGCCCATCAGCGCCGTAACCATCTGCTCCGCTTCCGCCGCGTCTTCGATGTTGACCTGGATGAGATTGCGCCGCGCCGGATCCATCGTCGTATCCCAAAGCTGTTCCGCGCTCATCTCGCCCAAACCTTTGTATCTTTGGATCTGATACCCTTTCCCCACCAAATCGATCTTCTTTTGCAGTTCCTCGTCGTCGTACGCATACTCCACGACGTCTTTTTTGTATACCTTATAGAGAGGCGGCATTCCGATATAGACGTTCCCGTTGTTGATCAGCTCGCGCATATACCGGAAAAAGAAGGTCAGCAGAATACAGCGGATATGCATTCCGTCCTGATCGGCATCGGACAAAATAATGACTTTATGGTATTTCAGATCGTCCATATTGAAATCGCTGCCGTACCCCGCCCCGAGCGCGCTGATGATGGTGCGGATCTCCTCGTTGGCAAGCACCTGATCGATCCGCTTTTTCTCCACGTTCAGCGGTTTGCCGCGAAGGGGCAGGATCGCCTGCGTCTGGCGGATGCGCGCCTGTTTCGCGGTGCCGCCCGCCGAGTCCCCCTCTACGATGAACAACTCGTTGAATTCGGGCTTTTTCCCCGTGCAGGCCGCGAGCTTTCCGACGAGCGTCAAATTTTCGATGCTGTTTTTGGCGCGCGCAACTTCCTTCGCCTGCCGCGCCGCAATGCGCACCCGCGCCGCGCTCTGCGCCTTTTTGATGATCTCTTCAAACGTGCCTTTCAGCTCCGGCTTCTTGAACAGCTCGTTCATGCCTTCGACCGTGGCCGTTTCCACGGGTTGGCGCGCCTCCGCATTGCCGAGTTTGGTCTTTGTCTGCCCTTCAAACTGTACGTTTTTCATCTTGACGGACAAAATCGCCGTCAGACCTTCCCGAAAATCTTCGCCCAGCAAATTTGCGTCCTTTTCTTTGAGAGCGCCCATCGAGCGCGCAATATCGTTTAAACACTTCGTAAGACCGGTGCGGAATCCCGTTTCGTGAAATCCGCCTTCCGGCGTAGGGATATTGTTGACAAACGAAAACAAGCTCTCCGTAAATTCCCCCGTATGCTGCACGGCAAATTCGATCAGGATCCCGTCCTTTTCCGTCTTGTACCCGATCGGGTTTTCATACAGCGGCGTTTTCCCTTCGTTGAGATACTCCACAAAATCGTGCAGACCGCCGTCATATTTATAATTTACGACAACGGGCTTTTTATCGTCCGCAACGCGCTCGTCCACAAGGTTGATCTCCAACCCCTTGTTCAAAAACGCAAGCTCTTTCAGCCGTTTGGAAACCGTCTCAAAATTGAAATTGACCGTGTCAAACACGCTCGCATCCGGTTTGAACCGTACCAGCGTACCCGTCTTGTCCGTCTTTTCTTTTGTGTCCGTCAAGTGCTCGTTCGGCACGCCGGACATAAATTTCCCCGCCTTTTCATCGTAATAGGAATGAAAGGACATTTTATACACGGTGCCCCTGTACACCTCGACTTGCAACCACTCCGAAAGCGCGTTTGTGACCGAAGCGCCTACCCCGTGCAGACCGCCCGAAAAAGAATAGTTGTGCTCGTCGAATTTGCCGCCCGCGTGCAGCTGCGTGAAGACCACTTCCACGCCCGATACGCCCGTCTTGGGATGAATGTCCGTCGGGATCCCGCGCCCGTTGTCCTCTACCGACGCGCTCCCGTCTTTATAGAGTTTCACTTCAATGCGGCTTGCAAAGCCATTCGACGCTTCGTCGATCGCGTTATCCACGATCTCCCACAAAATATGATGCAACCCCTTTACGCCCGTCGAACCGATATACATACCCGGGCGCAGGCGCACCGCGTCCAGCCCTTCGAGTATCTTTATGTCCTCAGCACTATATGATTTCGCGGCCATTTTCTCCTCCGTCGTTTAAATTTTTTCCTTCCAAGCAAAACAGGAATACTTTCCGCCTATTATAAAACCATTATACCATATCTTGCGTTTTTTTTCAATCGATTTGCAGGAAAAACCACAAAAAAGAAATGCCGCTTTGCCTGCTTTTTTGCGGGTTTTTTCGCTGAATCATACAAAAGGGCGGCGGAAAAAATTTCTCCGCCGCCCTTTTGTAAAACTTCTTTTTTTGCACGAGGCATAAGATCTTTGCGCCGGCCGATCCCTGCCGTTTCATCTCTGAAAAAAAACGGCCGCAAAAAATAGCGGCCGGTTAAAAAGCGCACTGCATTTTAAAAAGCCGTTCGCTGCGATCAATCGGCGTTGAACATTCTGAAAAATTCTTTCACCGCAAAAGAAACGGGCTTGTTTTTCGGAAAAGCGATCCCCACCGACCGCGCGGGAAGAGCTGGTTCGGTTTTGATTTCAAACAGAGTCTTGTCCTCGTTCAGTTCTCGGCGAACGTATTCTTTCGGCACACAGGCGATCCCGACGCCGTTTTTGGCGAGCTGGATCATAAGCTCCAAACTTCCGCACTCGATTTCCGGATGCAGATGCACCCCGATGGAGTGAGAAAACTGAATGATCGCCTTTCGCGTAACCGTATTCGTATCCAGCATTAAAAGCGGATAGTCGTGCATCGATTTCAAGGGCTGCACGTCTTCCGCCAGCGCCGCAAACCGCTCGTTGGCGACAAACGTATCGTGAAGCGGCATGACTACGCTCGAAAGAACAAAGTCCTTATCGTCCACGGGAAGATTTACAAACGCGATATCGCATTTGTTGTTTTTCAAAAGTTCCAGCGTCTCCGTCGTGATGCAATTGATCAGATTGAGTTTGACGTCCGGATACTTTTGATGGTACTGCGCTATCTTATCGATCAGGACATAGGAAAAGATGGTGTCCGACGCGCTGATGCGGATCGTCCCCGTTGCAGTGGATTTGATCTCTTTGAGTTTGTTTTCCGCCGAATCCAGCTCACCCAAAGCCTTTTCCACCAATTCAAAAATCTGCTTTCCGCCCTGTTCGGAAAGCTCCATGCCGCGGTGTGTGCGGTTGAACAATGACGCACCTAGCTGGCCTTCCAATTGTTTGATCGCCTGCGAAACCGCCGGCTGACTGATAAATAATTCATCTGCCGCCCGCGTCAAACTGCCGCATTTTGCTACCGTATAAAATACTCTGTACAATTCAAGATTGACCATCGCATCGCCTCCTTGCCGTCTTTTTTCCTCAGTAAAAGCTATTTTTCTCTCTTTTCAACGCTTTGAAACGCATAGGCCTTTTGTATGCGCTTTTCCTGTTTTATCATTTCCCTTCCTTTCTCTTTGGCGCATAAAATAAAAACTCCGAAATTGCCTGCGCCGCAAAAACCCCGCTATTTCCCCACGCAAAATTTTGAAAATATCTCGTCTATGATGCGTTCGTTCGCGGTTTCGCCGCTGATTTCGCCGAGCGCCTCCCACACCGATTTCAAATGGATCCCCAAAAGATCCAGCGGCACGCTCCCGCATACGGAAAGCGCATCGCGAAGCTCCTGCAATGCTTTGAACAGCGCTGCGTAATGCCGCTCCTCGATCAGAAATTCCCCGTCCGCCGCGTAATCTTTCAGACACGATTCGACCAGCTTATCGCGAAGAAGAGAAATATTTTCGCCCGTCTTTGCGGAAACGTACAGATCCGCTTTTACACTGATGTCCTTTTCGCCGAGGTCCGTCTTATTGACAACCACCAATTTATTCTTGCCGTTTAATGACTGCAAGATCTCTTGATCCTCTTGCGACAGCTCTTCCGAAGCGTCTGCAACAAACAGCACGAGATCCGCCCCGTCAATCAGTTTTTTCGCACGCGAAATACCGATACTCTCGATCTCGTTCGCGCTCTCCCGTATCCCTGCGGTATCGTACAGATTAAACCGCACGCCGCCGATTTCAACGCTGCCTTCCACGACGTCCCTCGTCGTTCCCGCGACCGAAGAAACAATCGCCTTGTCCGTCCCGAGCAGCGCGTTTAAAAGCGAGCTCTTTCCCGTATTCGGCTTCCCGGCAAGCACGACGCAGACGCCCTGCTTGATCAGTTTCCCCGTTCGGTAAGAAGAAACCAGCGCAGAAAGCTTTTCCTCGATTTTAGCTATCTTGCCTCGCACGTCGGCAAGGTCGGTATGCTCAATATCCTCTTCCGGAAAATCGATATCCGCATCGATTCCCGCCAATATCTCCGTCAGCATATCCTGCAATGTGCGCACCGACTCGTTGAGCCGCTCCGTATAGAGCCGATACCCGGCGCGCACTTCCGCCTCGCTCTCGCCGTTGATCATGTCGATCAAACCTTCCGCGGAAGACAAGGACAGTTTTCCGTTCAAAAAGGCGCGCTTGGTGAATTCGCCGCGCTCCGCAAGCCTGCAACCGAGCTCCAACGTGCGCTTTAAGATACCGCGCGAAATGCTCATGCCGCCGTGGCAATGAAATTCCACGACGTCTTCTCCCGTAAAACTGTGCGGCGCGCGAAAATACACGCAAAGGCCGAAATCCTTAAAAGACCCTCCATCGATCTCGCCCGGATACATCCGATACGGCGCAAAATTCTTTACTTTCGTCTTTCCGCTCGGGCAAAACATCTTTTCCGCTACGGCAAGCGGATCTTCCCCGCTCAGGCGGATCACTGCTACGCCGCCCTTTCCGATCGGCGTCGAAATGGCGGCTATATTTTCATTTTTCATCTTCTTTTTGCTCCTGAACGGAAAAATTATAGCATATTTTTTGCCGTCTTGTCAACACAGCTGTTTTTATTTTCCTGCGTCCGCCTGTAAAGAACGGATTTTAAATGCAAGAAGAAAAAATCATCCGTACACAGGCCGATACGATTTTTACTGCAACACAAAAAAGCATCCGGAATCGAGCAATACGATTTTTACAGCAACACAGAAAAAGCATCCGGAATCGGCCGATAAAAAGAGCGAAGATCTTTAAAAATCCTCGCTCTTATTTTTTTTCTATAAATTTGCACTCTCTGCAAAGCGCGCAATTGCTTTTTAAAAATCTTTTTCCGATCAAGAAAAATGATCGTCGGAAGAATCGGACTTCTTCTTTTCCTCCGAAGGAGGATCGACGTTTTTGCCGTTTTCCGAAAACTCTCCGAACGGATCGTCCGCACCCGAAGAAGACGACGAAGACGAGGGAGAAGAATATTCTCCGAACGGATCGTCGGGCGTGCGCGGCGGCTCGCCGCCGTTTCGGTTATACGGGTTCATGTTGTAGGGATCGTTGCTGCGGTATTGCCCGTACTGCGCCTGCTGCATCTTCTGCAAATACAGCATGCGCGCCGCCATATACGCCTCGTAATTGACGCCCGTACGATTGCGAAAGGCAAAGGCGAGGATTCCGTCGACCGGGAAGACCGCACAGAGAATGGTCAGCCAGATATACGACTGCGGTGCATAACTGCGGAAGAACGCAATATGCAAAAACACAAACGCGATGAGCGCCACAAACGAAAACACGCTGCTGAGGACAGAGGATACCGTTATCAATCTTGCCATCCATGCGGGCGTAAGGTTCGTATACACGAAAACCCATGCGTTTTGTTCCGCGTCCACTTCGATCGTATACAAACTCTCGTTGTTAAAAACGTAAGACTGCGGAATATACTGCATCAAACTGAAAACACACACGACGATCTCCGCGATCATCGCATACAGTCCGATATGCTTGATCTTGACGTTCCCCATCTGCAAACCGCCCGACACTTCACCCATCAGATACGTACTTGCAATCGGAACAAACGCGCACCAGATAAGTTTCTCTTTTCCGCAGGTTTTTGCCATTTTCAAAAGCGCTATGGCCTTAAACGCATACAGCACCAGATACAGTACCATCGCGATCCCGAATGCGATCCAGCAATCCAATCGGTTTAAACCGTACGCCGTCGCATACAGCGGGTTTGCGAAGTTGATGATCACTCCGTAAAGGATAAAAAATTCCATATTTATCTCCAACTTTTTTGGCCCGACAAAGCCATCTTTTTCTGAATTTAACGTCGTTTCTGAATTTTTCGCCGGCCGCTATTGTGCGCAGCATGGCGCATTTTTTGAATATCGTACCCCTGTTTTTCAGTACAGGGCACTCTCCTTGCCGTCCTCGAACAGAGGAATGGCATACTCCACGCTTACAAGCGTCAGCCCCTTCGCCGGCATCGTCTTACCGAGCAGATCGCGGCTTCCTCCTTGTAAAACCGCCTGCACCGTTTCCGAGGAAAGTTTTCCGTTTCCGCACGCGAGGATCGCCCCTGCCATGATCCGGACCATGTTGTACAAAAAACCGTTGCCGCACACCGTGATGTCCAGCCCCGTTACTCCGAACTCCGTCCATTCGGAAACGGTACAGCCGTACACCGTGCGGACAGTCGTCTTTACCGACGATCCGGTCGAAGAAAACCCGGCAAAATCATGCTCCCCTTCGAGCAGTGCCGCACACTCCCGCATTTTTTTAAAGTCGGGCATCCCGTTTTCCCGAACGGCAAACCGCTCGAGCAAGGGATGCTCGCGCCGCGAAAAATACACCCGATACCGATAAGTCTTTCGCTTTGCCGAGCGGCAGGAATCAAACGCATCCGCTGCGGCGGCGCTCTTTAAAACGCGCACGTCCTGCGGAAGCTGTACGTTCAGCGCGTCCGCAATGCGCGAAGGCGCGATGCGGATATCCTCTTTCATTGCAAAATTGCAGACTTGACCTGCCGCATGAACGCCGGTATCCGTCCTTCCGCTGCCCGTGACCCGCGCCGAAAATCCGAACGACGCGGCGATCGCCTTTTCCAGCTCCCCTTGCACCGTTCTGTCTTCTTTCTGGATCTGCCATCCGGCAAACTCTGTTCCGTCGTACCCGACCAAAAGCGCTATATTCATTGCTGTTCCCGTATTCCACTTACTGTATGAATCGATCCGCCTCTTTATGAACGTTTTTTGCTTTTTTCCACGTTTTTCAGCGCAAAACATGAAACCGATCCGGATCGTTCCGATTTTTTCTTACCAATATCTTTTTTATGCAGTCTGCATATTTATACTGTCTGCATATTTATGCCGTCCGCAGAGATCTTTCAATATTTGCCGAGCCGATCCTGCTCCTTCCGGCAATTTTGCAAAAGAAGCCGTCCTCCCGCCGATCCGCCGCCGCTATTTCAAAAACCAATCGATGATGGCAAATTTTCCGCCGAGATAAAGATTTAAAAACACGATTCCCGTGATCAGAGCGGCAAACGCAAGAAGCCCCAAAAGATCGCGCCAGGTAAAGGTCAGTTTTTTATATTTGGTCCTGCCCTTTGCACCGCTGTAACAGCGTGCGTCCATCGCATCGCCGAGCTCTTCCGCCCTGCGGAACGCTGAAACGAGCAACGGAATCAGCACGGGGATCATAGCCTTTGCCCGCTTGATAAGCCCGCCCGTTTCAAAATCCGCCCCGCGCGCCTTTTGCGCGGAAATGATTCGGTTCGTTTCATCCATCAGCGTGGGGATAAACCGAAGCGCGATACTCATGATGAGCGCGAGCTCATGCACGGGGAACCGAATGAGCCGAAGCGGTTTCAAAAGGCTTTCAATTCCGTCCGTCAGCGCCACCGGCGTGGTCGTGAGCGTGAGCACCGAAGTTCCCAAAATCAACAAAAACAGGCGAAAAGACAAAAACACCATGTTGATGATCGATTCCCAAGAAATGGTAATAAATTTCCACTGCCAGAGAATGTGCAGTTCGCTGTTCGAAGAATAGAAAAATAAATTCAAAACCGCGGTAAAAATAATGAGAAACAAAATCATTTTTACCGACCGCAGAACGCTGCCGAAGGGTACGCGCGAAAGCAATACGCAAAAAATCAAAAACAATGTGACGGCGGCGAGTGCAAAAAAGTTCTGCGCCAAAAAAATTGCCACGATATACGCGATCACAAACACGATCTTCGCGCGAGGATCCATGTTGTGCACGAAGGATTTTGCAGGATAATACTGCCCGAAGGTTACGTCATTGAGCATCGGCGTCCCCTCCCTTCTCCGCGTTGTACAGAGCCAGCACCTTCTCCACAAAATCTTCGCAGATACAGTCCGTTTTGAGGACGATCCCCCGTTCTTTCAACAGCTTTGCGCACTTTGCCGTAACCGGAAGATCCAGCCCGAGCGACAAAAGCTCCTCCGTGTGGCTGAAAATTTCCGAAGGCTTTCCCTGCAAAGCCACCTTCCCGTCCGAAAACACGGCCGCATTCGTGCAGTTTTCGGCAATTTCGTCCATATCGTGCGACACGATAATGATCGTCTTGCACCAGCCGCCGTGAATAGAATGCAAAAGCTCCATGAGCTCCTTTTTTCCCAAAGGATCGAGCCCCGCGGCAGGTTCGTCCAAGATCAAAACTTCGGGTTTCGTCACGATCACCCCTGCGATCGCGACGCGGCGTTTCTGACCGCCAGAAAGTTCAAAGGGCGATTTGTCCTTCACCGCACGATAGTCCAGCCCCACCGTTTGAAGCGCCTCCTTTACGGCAGCCGCGCGCTCTTCGTCCTTCAAATCCTTTTTAAAATTTTTCAGGCCGAACTCTACGTCCTTTTCCACCGTCTCCGCAAAGAGCTGGTATTCCGGATACTGAAACACCATTCCCACTTTGGAACGCAGCTCCAAAAAATTGCACTTTTTATCCGCTAAGTCGTATTCCCCGATCTTCAAATATCCGTCCGAAAGCTTCAAGAGCGCGTTCAAATGCTGCACAAACGTGGATTTTCCGCTGCCGGTATGCCCGATAATGCCAAAAAATTCGCCCTCTTCAATCGTAAGATCCACCCCTTTGAGCGCTTTTGCGGGGAACGGCGATTTGGGATTATAGACATAAGTCAGGCCTTTTGCAACAATTCGCATAGTTCCTCCGCAAGTTCTTCGGCATTGAACGCATTTTTGATCGGAAGCCCCGCGTTTTGCAGACGCTTGCAGATCGCCGCCGCGCGCGGCAGAGTCAGATTGTACATTTCCAGCTCGTCGCTGCGCGAAAAAATCTCTTCGGGCGCGGCGTCCATGACCACTTCTCCGCGGTGCATGACGATCGCGCGGTCCGCTTCCAACGCCTCTTCCATAAAATGCGTGATCAAAATCACCGTCATCTTTTCTTCACGGTTGAGTTTTTTGATGACGTCCATCACTTCTCTGCGCCCTTTCGGATCCAGCATCGCGGTGGATTCGTCCAAAATCATGATCCTCGGTTTGATCGCCAGAACGCCCGCGATCGCGATGCGCTGTTTCTGTCCGCCCGAAAGTCTTGAAGGCGTAGCCGTGCGGAATGCTTGCATTCCAACGGCATTTAAAGCAAAATCGATACGCTTGCCGATCTCTTCGCGCGCAAGGCCTATATTTTCCGGCCCGAACGCGACGTCGTCCTCCACGATCGAAGCCACCGTCTGGTTATCGGGATTCTGAAACACCATTCCGGCGTTTTTTCGTATTTCAAAGGTCTTTTTGGAGTCCGACGTGTCCATGCCGAGCACCTTCACGCTGCCGGCAGAAGGGATCAGGAGCGCGTTGATCAGTTTTGCAAGCGTAGATTTTCCGCTGCCGTTTCTGCCCAAAACCGCAACAAACTGCCCCTCCTCTATCGACAAGGTAACTCCGTTAACCGCATATTCTTTCCCGTCTTCACGATAGGAGTATTTGACGTTTTCAAAACGAACTGCTTCCATAGCTCAACATTATAGCAAATGCGTAAATATTTCACAACGATTTTTAAGCGGCTTCTTTCATTTTCATGACTCTATGATAAATATTTAACATTTTGAACCCATTTATATTGACTATTTTCCCGAAAAACAGTATAATAGTACTGATTTTCCGCGGCGCCATGCGGCGCGTCGGAGATCTTTCGTATTTTAATTTCGGAAAAAATGTTAATCGGAGGTTGTTTTTTTATGAAAAAGATGACGATTGACGGCAATACAGCCGCCAGCCACGTCGCTTATGCCTTCTCGGAAGTTGCGGCAATCTATCCTATCACCCCGTCTTCCCCGATGGCGGAAGTCGCGGACGAATGGGCTACCGCAGGAAGAGTCAATATGTTCGGTCAGAAGCTCCGTCTTGCCGAAATGCAGTCCGAAGGCGGTGCAGCAGGCGCCGTTCACGGCTCCCTTTCCGCAGGCGCTTTGACCACTACCTATACCGCAAGCCAAGGGCTTTTGCTCATGATCCCGAATATGTATAAGATCGCGGGCGAATTGCTCCCGACCGTTTTCCATGTCAGCGCTCGTGCGATCGCCGCACATTCGCTGAACATCTTCGGCGACCATCAGGACGTTATGGCTTGCCGCCAGACCGGTTTTGCGATGCTCGCTTCCGGTTCCGTTCAGGAGGTTATGGATCTCGCGCTCGTCGCGCACCTTTCCACGCTGAAAGCGAAAGTTCCGTTCCTGCACTTCTTTGACGGTTTCCGTACTTCCCACGAAGTTTCCAAGATCGACGTCATCGACTACGACGAGATGAAAGCGCTCGTCGACATGAAAGACATCGAAGATTTCAAGAGCCGCGCGCTCAATCCGGAACACCCGATCCAGAAAGGTACGGCGCAGAACGGCGATACCTACTTCCAGAACCGCGAAACGGCGAATAAATATTATCTCGCCACCCCCGCGATCGTGCAGGAAATGATGGACAAAGTGTCCAAGCTCACCGGCAGAAATTACCACCTGTTCGACTACTGCGGCGCTCCCGATGCGGAAAACGTCGTCGTGATCATGGGCAGCGGCGCGGACGCCATGGAAGAGACCATCAACCGCATGAATAAAGAAGGACATAAAGTCGGCCTCGTCAAAGTCCGTCTCTATCGTCCGTTCGTGGCAGACGCTTTCGTCGCGGCGCTTCCGAAGACCTGCAAGAAGATCGCCGTCCTCGACAGAACCAAAGAGCCCGGCTCGCTCGGCGAACCCCTCTACCTCGACGTTTGCTCCGCACTCTTCGAAAAAGGCGTCTCCAAGATCAAAGTGGTCGGCGGACGTTACGGCCTCGGCTCCAAAGAGTTCAACCCGTCCATGTGCTATGCGGTGTATAAGAACCTCGAAGCAAAAGAGCCGAAGAACCACTTCACTGTCGGTATCTACGACGATCTGACGAATACTTCCCTCGACTTCTCCGAAAAGTACGACGCAGCTCCCGAAGGCGCAATTTCCTGCAAATTCTACGGGCTCGGTTCGGACGGTACGGTCGGCGCGAACAAGGATTCCATCAAGATCATCGGCGACCACACCGATATGTATGCGCAGGCTTACTTCTTCTACGATTCCAAGAAATCGGGCGGCATCACCGTTTCCCACCTCCGTTTCGGCAAGACGCCGATCCAGTCCTCCTATCTCATCGACAGCGCGGACTTTGTCGCTTGCCATAACCCTTCCTATATCACCCGCTACGATATGCTTGCGGATGCAAAAGAAGGCGGCAAGTTCCTTTTGAACTCTTCCTGGAACACCCTCGAAGAATTGGAAAAGAACCTCCCTGCAAAAGTAAAACAGCAGATCGCGAAAAAGCATCTGAAATTCTATAACATCGACGCTATTAAGATCGCGTCCGAAATCGGCCTCAACGGCAAGACCAGCACGATCATGCAATCTGCTTTCTTCTTCATCAACGATTCCATCATGCCGTACGATCAGGCGGCGGATTACATGAAAAAAGCCGTTTACAAGAAGTTCTCCCGTAAGGGCGATGCAGTCGTAAACATGAACTATGCTGCGATCGATTCCGCAAAGAGCGGACTCGTCGAAGTAAATTATCCCGCAAGCTGGGCTGCCGCAAAAGACGGCGCTCCGATGGTCAAAGTTGCGGATAACGAATATTTTAAAAACGTCGTTCATCCCATCCTCGTTCTCGAAGGCGACAAACTCCCGACTTCCGCGTTCAACGCAGACGGCTCTGTTCCCGTCGGAACAACGAAGTTTGAAAAACGCGGCGTAGCGGTGAAAGTTCCGAAGTGGATCCCCGAAAACTGCATTCAGTGCAACCAGTGCTCTTTCGTATGCCCGCACGCTTGCATCCGCCCGGCCGTCATCGACGACGCGACCGACAAACCCGAAACGTTCGTAACGAAGCCCACGACCGGACTCAAAGGCACGCAGTTCCGCATGCAGGTTTCTCCTCTGGACTGCATGGGCTGCGGCGTCTGCGCGAATGTCTGCCCGGCTAAGAATAAAGCGCTCGTCATGGTTCCGCTGGAAGAAGTTGCGGAAGCAGACAGCAAGAACTGGGAATTCGCTCAGTCCGTTCAGCAGGCTGACACCTCCTCCATCAAGAGAACGACGGTCAAAGGCAGCCAGTTCAATCAGCCGCTGTTCGAGTTCTCCGGCGCTTGCGCAGGATGCGGCGAAACACCGTACGTCAAAGTTGTTACGCAGATGTTCGGCGATCGCATGATCATCGCGAACGCAACGGGCTGCTCCTCCATTTACGGCGGTTCTTCCCCTACCTGCCCTTACACCGTGAACAAAGAAGGCCACGGACCGGCTTGGGCAAACAGCTTGTTCGAAGACAATGCGGAATTCGGCTACGGCATCAACCTCGCTTACAAAGCGCGCCGCGGCAAGCTCGTTTCGGAAGTTTCCGCGCTCGCTGAAAAATGGGCTGACTTTGCAGAAGGCAAGGCCGCTTGCGAAGAATGGCTTGCAAACATGGAAGACGCAGAAGCAAGCAAGATCGCCGCTGAAAAGCTTGTCAAAGTTTGCGAAGGCTGCAAGGGCTGCGGCTGCGAATGCGACGCGCTCTGCGAAGAAGTTTTGAAAGCAAAAGACTGCCTCGTTAAAAAATCCATTTGGATCTTCGGCGGCGACGGCTGGGCTTACGATATCGGCTACGGCGGACTCGATCACGTCCTCGCTTCCAACGAAAACGTCAACGTGCTCGTTCTGGATACCGAAGTGTACTCCAACACCGGCGGACAGGCTTCCAAATCCACTCCTACCGGCTCCGTTGCGAAGTTCGCATCTTCCGGTAAGAGAGTGAAGAAAAAAGACCTCGGCATGATGGCTATGAGCTACGGCTATGTGTACGTTGCACAGGTTTCCATGGGCGCAAACAAACAACAGTTCCTCAACGCTTTGATCGAGGCTGAAAAGTACGAAGGACCGTCCCTCATCATCGCATACGCGCCTTGTATCAACCACGGCATCAATATGAGCAAGAGCCAGGACGAAGAAAAACGTGCGGTCGATTGCGGATATTGGCAGCTGTACAGATACAATCCTCAGCTCAAAGAAGAAGGAAAGAATCCGTTCACGCTCGACAGCAAGGATCCTACCGAAAACTATCAGGAATTCATCCTCGGCGAAACCCGTTATTCGTCCTTGAAAAAGACGCAACCTGAAATGGCAGAGAAACTCTTCAAGGAAAACGAAGAAGAGAGCAAAGCTCGTCTGGAAGGATACAAAAAATTGGCCGGAAAAGAATAATCCGTTTCCGATTCAAATCCTACGGGAGCAGGCAAAAAGCCTGCTCCCCTTTTTTTATGCCGATCGGCATAAAAAATTTTGATCCATTCAAAAATATGCAGACGGCCTTTTTGATCGGCTGAAAATGCGTCCAAACTTTCGGCAGCAAGCAAACATTTTTTCGATCGGCTTGAAACATACATAAGGCCGTCGGCTGAAACAGCCAACGGCCTTTTAAATTACGATTGACAATTTTTTATTTTCTGAAACAGTCCGAAACGCCAGCGCCGCGGCATACCGCTTACAGTCGGAAATTCAAATACCGCTTCTGTCTTTGCAAAACAATCTGCATCATACGTTCCAGCACAGGCGATCGAATCGGAAAACAAAATTTTCTGAGATTTTCTTATCCTTTTTCAAACGAAACCGAAACTATCTCCAGCGTTTTTGCATTCACTGTTACGACGGCTCCCGATGCATGGCAAAAGATCAACTGTTCACGGCTAAAACGCATTTCCTTACCTCCGTCAATACACTTTGCTTGCGCGATCATCCTCCGGCAAAACCTCAAAGCGTCGCCGCCTTTTCCGAGCTTCGCTTTTCGAAGGATCCGCTTCTCTGTCTTCGGCGAAAGACTGAATTTTTCTGCATTTTCCTGCAAGAATTGTCGCCACATTTCCGTATCTGCCGCTTCTTCCGCATACAGCATATCCGCAGTCTTTTTCCAATCTTTCCAGCGCACAAACAGTTTTCGGTTTTCCAAAGGCAGCGCCATCGCCGACAATACGCCGCTGCCCGAAGGCACGGCAACACATCCAATGCCGTTTCCCCGCAACACGTCCGCCAGCATTTCGCCTTCCAGCTTTGGCTTTTCAATCAAAAAACAATAGTCGTCGTCTTCAACTTCGCGCAAAAGCTTTCCGCCGCAAAGCGGACAGCGCGCCGCATCGGTCGCATAGCTGCAATTTTCACAATACTTCATTCTCTCTACCAAAGCGCAAATTTTTTTCATTACGACAAATAATTCAAACTCTAAGCCCTTTTTCTTCACGCCGAACAATTTAGAACAATTTACTTCTTTTAACCATCTTGTTCGTTGAGCAAGAGTGCCTGTATAACCCCGTTTTCCAAAACAAAATACGTCCCTTTCGGTTGGCGCAGTTCAAATATCCATTGACTGGCGGATACAATCCAATTCGCAAAAAAGAACCCAAAAGCCGTAAACGATATAATATCCAAAAACAAAACGTTCAAACAAAACAACATCCACACCAACAGCGCAATGAGGATAATTATGGAGCTCAAAAAATCCGCCAGAATAAAATGGATCTTCGGAAGCGGATTCTTACTGTATACATCTGCCAATCCTCCAAAATGGAACCCAAGTTTCTTTGCTCCGAATATTTTTAAAAAAATACATTTCAGCGCCATCATAATAACGCACGCCAAGACCATAGCCAACAATCCTACAAAAACGTAGACGAGCCAATTAAACCAAAATCTCAGATCATTTTTTTCCGGCGGAAAAAAAATAACCGACAGAACAAAAACTCCTACAAACAACACCATTGCTATAAAATTCATCAGCGCCGAAGATTTGCCTTTAATGGACATAGAGGCTATCACTTTGTATTGCTCCTGCACAGTTTTCGGCGGCTCCGCTTGCCGAAAAGCATTTTGCTCATAATCGTTTTGCTGCATTTCATCTTCCCTCCCTGCTCTTTGCCGTTATTGTACCATACGCCCTTTTCGCTGTCAAGGCGATTTGAATTTTTATGTTTCCGTTCCGACAGACAAATACAGACTCACTTCAACGAAAATCAAGCGGCTGCAAGCCTTCCGTTTTTTCAAAAAGATTGACAAATTTCTTGAAGAATGGTATCCTTAAATTACATAAGCCTGTAAAATTCACAAATTGAAAAAACATTGAAATTTTACCAACAAATTTTACTTTACAATTGTTTTATTAGTGGGAAAATATGAAGAGCACTGAACTGGAACGAAAAATTGCCGCGCTGAAAAGCGGCGATCATCGGGCGTTTGACTTTGTATACGAACATACAAACCGATCCGTCTATTTTGCGATCCTTTACATCGTACGCGATAAAATGTACGCGGAGGATCTAATGCAGGAAACGTACATAAAAGCCATCCGATCGCTTGAAACGTATTCAGCGTATACAAATTTTACCGCATGGCTCTGTACGATCGGAAAAAATCTCGCGCTTAACCACGTCAAACGCGCAAAGCGGGAAATCAGCACCGATTTTGAAACGGATTCCTATAAATACGGCATGCAGGAAACGCAGCTCCCCTTCATTTTCGACGTCGCTTTGAAAATTTTAAGCGAGGACGAATACGAAATCATGATGCTCTGTCAGGTGGCCGGTTATAAACGGCGCGAGGTGGCCGATATGCTGGGAATTCCGATCGGCACGGTCACTTGGAAAAACAACGAAGCGCTGAAAAAATTAAAAAACTATCTTCAAAAGGAGGGCGGTATATGAAAAGCATCAAAAAACTTTTATCCGATCAGGCACCCGAAATACTGCCTGACGAAAAGATCAAAAATTCTATCAAGCAGGAATTGGGTTTTGAAGAGACCGAACAGGTCGCAGCATATGCGCACGGCGGCACCCGGCAAACCGCTTCCAATTCCAAAAAAGCAAAAATCCTTATTTCTGCCGCGGCTTGCCTTCTCGCCCTCGCCCTTTTCTTGGGAATATTGATCCCGCTTTTGAAAAAGAACAATCTTACCCTGCCCGGCGGCGGTAAATTCAACCAGATCCAAACGAGCGAAGATTTCTATGCGTACGGCGCGATTTCCGTGGGCTCCATCCTCTCCAATTCTCAGTTGACGTCCTCTGCGGCCGCAAAAACTCTTTCAACGAAGGGCCTTTCGATGTCTTTCCCGACACAGGCATACACCCCCACGCAAGAAAAAAATATCGAAACCATCAGCAAATATCTCACCCTCGTCGAAGGACTTTTGAGCGAAGGCGATATCAAACATTCCGCACAGCTCACCCCGGAAGGCGAGAGCGATTATATGTATAAAATGTCTGTATCCTTCCTCGACCTGCTCGGCAATACCGTTTCCTATACCATGTACTATAATGAAATCCCCGTCGAAGACGACCGCGACGAAGATGACGACGATGACGGCGACGATGACGGCGAGATCGAAACCGAAGCGGAATATTCCATCGTCGGAGAACTTCTTTTAAACGGATCGCGTTACCGCGTGGAGGGCAGCCGCGAAACGGAAACCGAAACGGATGACGATGAAACGGAAACCGAATCCGAAATGCGCTTTATTGCCTATCTTTCCGACGATGAGAGCGCGTACATCGAAGTTAAACAGGAACTTTCGCATGAAACGGAAGGAAATGAAACGGAGATCGAGCAACAGTACCTCTATACCGTCTGCGACGGAAAAAATACGGAGCAAACTTTGATCGAATACGAAGAGGATGAAGACGGTGAGCTGGAACTGAAAATGATCGTCGAAGCAGAAGACGTCAAAGACGTTTTATTCTTCCAAGACGCCTCAAACCGCTCCGAACGCGCGCTCAAAGTACGAGCAGAAATCAGCGGTCAGACGCTGTCTTTCCGAATTTTTATCCGCAAACACGAAAACGGTAATTCATACTACGAATATCAATTTGAGGACGGTTCCCATTCCCAGCACAACCGATGGGACGATGATGACGACGATGACTGATCGCTTTTAGCACTTCTTAGAAAGGCTGAAAAAATATCTTTAAGGCATCTGTCGGCGGCTGCGATTCTCATGACCTATGTCGGCGGCTGCGATCCTGATACCCTCTGTCGGCAGCTGTGATTCTGTTACCCTCTGACGGCGGCTCGATGGGCAAGGCATTTCACCGCGGCGCTATTGAATAAGCCGATTCAAAACTATATATCTTTCATTTTTTCGCGGAGACGGCGTTTGTGTCTCCGCGATATTTTATCGGCGGAAATTTTCCAAAAATTTGCGCCCCTTTCCCCTACGAGAACAAATTTTACTGCTCGCGGAAGCACACGGCACTATTCGAACTGAAATCTCCGCTCCACTATCATTTGTTTTTTTTGCGCAAGAAAAGCGATACGATGAAAACCTGTTATTTTATAAACAAGGTATATTTTTATTCAAAAAACAGTATCTCAAAAAATTTTTATTTTTTTGAAATTTTTCCAACAATTTAGCAAAGCCGCTTGTTTATATGGTGTAAAGCAAAACGGAACCGTTGCAAAAAACAATTATAAGGAGATAACAATGAAAAAAATCCTCTGCGCAATTTTAGCGCTCGCAACTGTATTCACACTTTCTATCGGTATCGCGGCTTGCGGTCCTTCCTCTCAATCCAATGGCGGAACGCTCAACCAATTAAACTCCGTACGCGAAATCTACGGATTCAGCGCCGCTTCGGCAGGTACGATCATCTCCGCTATGCCCGAAAACGACGCAGCCGATGAAACGGCGCCCGACACGTCCAACCCCGAAACGCCCGGAACGCAAGATCCCGCCGGCAGCGAAGTAGATGAACTCAACCAATATATGCTGCTCGTGGAAAGCATTTTGAGCGAGGGCGGTTTCCAGATCACAGAAGAAACGTCTGACCGCGAAGGATATGCCATCAAGACGACGGTGACCTATACCGATATGCTGGGAGAAAAAGTAGCGTATAGTATGTATTACGATCAAACGCTGATCGAAGATGACGACGATGATGACGATGACGACGATGAAATCGAAGAAGAATTCAACATCGAGGGGATCATGATCATCGAAGGAAATGAATACGAGATCCGCGGCGAAAGCTCGAGAGAAATCGAAGGCGACGAGAGCGAAAACGAAACGGAATTTGTAGTATTTTTTGACAGAGCAGCGGGAAGCTATATGAAAGTCGAACATTCCTTTGAACAGGAAAGAAACGAAATGGAACAGGAATACGAGTATTCCGTCTATGAAAACCGTAAGCTGGTAGAAAAGAGCGTCTTTGAATACGAACAGGAAAAAGACGAAGAAGAAATTCTGTTCCGCCTCTGGAAAACGGAGAAAGACGGCTCTGTTTTCAATAAGGTGTTCTATTTTGAAAGGGAAAACGATAAAGACGAGATCACGATCCGCACCGGAGAACCCGGAAACATGAAGACTTACAAAGTAACGATTTCTGCGGACGAAGACGGATCAAACTATATCTATGAATACGCCGGCGGAAGATGCGAAAGACATCGTCGTTAAAGGCTAAAAAGAGTTTCTGCGAAAAACCGATCTGTTGAACAGCTCAAACGAAACGACTTGCATAAATACAGCCCTCCCCATGTTACAGAAAGGCGGCGACACCGAATCGGTGCCGCCGCCTTTCCGACCGCCCCTTCTTCCCTATCAAGTTAAAAAATCTTGCACGGCCGTTCCGCCCTGCTATCAACCTTACAAAAAGCAAGCATCGGCTTAACGCAGGTGATTAGCGCGGCGACATAGCGCAGGTGAGCGGCATACCGCATGGGCCAGCTCGGCGGCATATTGCATGTGTTCAGCGCTCAAGCTTACCGCACGGGCGGCGCAAAGGCATACCGAATGGGCTTGACGCAGAGGCATAGTGTCTAAATCAGCGCAGAGTCATAGCGCACGGGCGGCGCAAAGGCATACCGAATGGGCTTGACGCAGAGGCATAGTGCCTAAATCAGCGCAGAGTGATAGCGCAAAGAAACTGCGGTCAAAAATACCTAAAAGAGCCGCAACAAACAATTCTTTCTTGCCCGTTGCGGCTCTTTATTTTTTAATCAAAAAAGGTAAAATTTATAAATCAAAACGATAAAAAGGTAAATTTATAAATCAAAAAGGTAAAAATGATACGCAAAAGCGCGCGAACAACTTTCATGCTGCCCGATTTCTTACCTGTAAACGGTTTCGTCTAACGGCTTTTCCCATAAAAATCGCATAAAAAATTTCTATAAAAACCTCTTTTTACGAAAAAACAGGGAGAATTTGCCGGCGGCAAATTCTCCCTTAAAACACCTTATTTATTTTTGTATCGCTGTGTTAAAAGCACGTTTTTCTTTGCTCTCAAACTTTCGGCTTTTATTTGCGACTGCTGCGCTTTTCTTTGAGCTCCGCTTTCCGCGCCTTTTCCGCTTCCACTGCCGCTTTGTCTTTCGGCTTGATCAGCAGAAGGACTACGATACCGATCAGGCACAGAACACCGACCGACAAGAACACGACCGATAAAATGTTGTTCTGCAACCAATGCGTTTCGCCGCGAACGCTTTCGCTTTCGGAAGATACGTTGATCACTTTAAAGGAGCTTACACCGTCAAAGTTATCCGAATAGACGGTTACGCCCACTTTATAAAATCCGATCTTTTGCGGAACAAAGCTGAGAGAGCTGTCCGGATTCCAGCTGTACGCATTGTCGCCGTCATCGCTGTCCTTATCCGAATCGTACTTTTCGATCTCTTTCCACTCGCCGTACTGCGAAATGTTGCCCGCTTTTTCGGCTTCGTTCACCTGCGCCAGAGTCGGGGTACCTACGCCCGCTTTCAGCTCCAGATAATACAGCTGATATTCTTCTGCATATCCGCTCGTCGCAACGATATCGAAATCGCTGACAGAATACACGACGTCGACATAACCGGTTTCGTTTCCTTCCGGATTCTCAATCACCGGACCGTTGTAATCGACGGTAAAGGAGAACGTAACAAGATTGGTGACGTCCCATACATTGGAAGAAGAAATTTCCGTCTTTTCTCCGTTTTCCTTTACGCCCGCCATCGTCTTGCCGGACATATTCTTCGGGACGATACGGAATTCATAATATCCGGGAGCCGCGATCTCAAAGCGAAGTTCATCGAAATCTCCGCTGATCTGCTGCGTATCCGTGGAAGTCTTTCCCGTAAAGCGGTAATAGACCGTAAACTCCATATCCGAATAGCCGCAGTTATCGTCCCGCACAAACTCTTTTAAAGAAGGAACATAATAATACGCGCCGGAACCGACCTGAATGCTCGTTGTTCCGTCTTCCTGCAAAGCCGCGTTCGTTACGGCCGCCTGGTACTTATCCGTTGCCGAAACGAGAGTACCTTCCTCGTTTTCGACCTGCATCCACGTCCAATTTCCGCTGACATCAAAGGATCCGAACGCTTCGGGACGGGAATTCAAAACGGCGCTGTTGGGATTTACAACTTCGATATAGCCGCTCGCCGTAACCTCTTCCGCATACCATTCAACAAAAACATACGCGATGTTAGAATCCGCGTCGTTGGAATTGCCGTCCGAGAGCTTGTATGCAATGCTGACGCCGTTTTCGGCAGCCCCTTCAAAATCTTCGTCAAAGAATTTCTTATCCGAACTTAAATCGCTGTATCCGACTAGCGCCTTATCTGCATCGAACGAAGGCGCCTCAGCATCGCTTGTCGCAATGTAATACTGCATGGACGTCGTTGCGGTAGAACATACGTCGATCGCAACCGCTTCAAAATCCACTTCTTCGCCCATGACGATCCGCTTGATCTCTTTATCGATCACAAGCACGGGAGCCGTGTCGTCCGTGATCTGATCGCTGTCGTTCAGTTTAAAGCTTTGGCCGTTCATCGATTTGATCGCAAAGCGCACGCTGCCGTCTTCGGGCACTTCCGCTTTGAACGTGAGCGGGGTGATCGGGGTCGTCGCGGAGGACGACGCATAGGCCGCATAATATTTTCCGATATTCGTAAATTTACCGGCCGCGGCATTGTTCTGGATCGAAACGACGAATTCGCCGAATCCTTCCTTTCCGGTTTCTTCCGAAAGGGAAACGGTAATGTCCTTCGAAGCATCTACATTGACTGCCTCGGCTCCGTTGACGCTGGCTTTGACCTGCGAGCCGTCCTTGGTAAATTTTATGGTGTTGACCGTTTTTCCGGCCTTGCTCATGCTGAACTGCGTCGTTTCCATCGAGATGGTAAAACTCGTGAAATCGGTATCGGCAAAAGCAAACGTCAGTTCAAAATACTGCCAGGAATTTGCGCCGCCGATCGCGGGATTTTCCGCATCGTCGAACGCGCGCCATTTCAAAGCCAGATTTTTCTGATACACAACACTTTCGTCCGATCCGCTCAATCTATACGTAAGGAACCGTTCCTGCCCTGCCGAAGCCTCGTCGTTATCCATAGCCGCGCCCTGCAACGCAGTGAACACACCTCTTGCCGCCACTTCGTTCGCCGCCGACACGGTCAGCAGGCACGCGACCATTGCCGATATGCTCAAAACCAGCGCGACAAATAAGGTTAAAATCTGAATCTTTTGCCTCTTCATTCCATTGCTCCCAATCGAATACTTGTTTTAACGAAAACCCCGTGCGAATGCGCCCGGAATTTTCCACTTCAATGCTTGTACCTATTTATTTTAAACTATAAACAGCCTTTTGTCAAACGCATTTTTTCTCTTTCGTCAAAATTTTAACTTTTTAGCTGTACTTTTATAAATTTTTACCTTTCAATCACAATTCCAAGGCCTTAGACACGGCAAAATGCTTCCAAGGCACGCTGTCGGCAGGCGGCTCGGCAAGAAAACGAAGTCGCTCTTTGGTCACGGGATGCGTAAAAGTCAAGGAGTACGCCCACAGCGCCAGATTGCCTTTTTTCGCATTCTCGCCGCCGTAGCGCATATCGCCGTAGACAGGATGATTGATCCCCGCCATCTGTACGCGGATCTGATGCGTCCTGCCCGTATGCAGCTTGATCTCCGCAAGACAGCAGCCTCCCTTTTCCTCTAAGATCCGATATTCCAAAGACGCCATTTTTGCCCCGTCCGTCGTCTGCGGACACAGGTATACCATGTTGTTGACCGGATTTTTTTTCAAATAGTTGACGAGCGTTGCGCGCTCTTCTTTCGGCGTTCCGACCAGCACGGCGAGATATTTCTTTTCGAAATCACCCGTTCGCATCTGCTCGGAAAGACGGGACGCCGCCTTGCTCGTCTTGGCATACACCATCACACCGCCCGTCGGCCGGTCCAGACGGTGCACGAGCCCCACGAATACGTTTCCCGGTTTTTGATAGGTTTCTTTTATATAGCGGCGCACCATCTCCAGCAGATTGTCGTCGCCGCTCTCGTCGCCGCACGACGCGACGCCCTGCGGTTTTAGTACGACGATGATGTGATTGTCTTCGTATAAAATCGTAAGTTCATCCATGAATAAATATTCCTCCCGCGCCGCAAGGAAGCGGAATCCCTTCTTCCGTCGGCAGGCCTACCTCGTAGGCGTCGATCTCGCCTTTGTAAGATTTTAAGCACAGTTTCAAAATGTTGTGCAGCACCATGGGCTGCAATCCCGTCGTGTAGCTGTTGATCAGGAAAAACAGCGGATCTTCCGTCAAAACCTGCGAGCAGAGCTGCACGAAGGGATACAGA
The DNA here is from genome assembly GCA_949283775.1 of uncultured Bacillota bacterium. Lineage (GTDB taxonomy): Bacteria > Bacillota > Clostridia > Christensenellales > Borkfalkiaceae > Borkfalkia. The sequence continues at coordinate 4,568 of CASDTU010000077.1, read as the reverse complement.
TTCTCTTCGATCTTCCACATCTCGCCGCCCGGGCCTCTGCCGTACGAAGGCGGATCCATGATGATAGCGTCGTAGCGGTTTCCGCGCCGTATCTCGCGCAGAACAAATTTTTTGCAATCGTCGACGATATACCGTATGCCGCTTGTAATTCCCGACAGGCGCGCGTTTTCGCCCGCACGCTCCACCATGCCTTTTGCCGCATCCACGTGTACCACTTCCGCGCCCGCCTTCGCGCAGGCGACCGTCGCGCCGCCGGTATAGGCAAACAGGTTCAGCACTTTGATCGGACGGTTTGCGCCGCGGATGAGCGAAGCCATTCGGTCCCAGTTAACGGCCTGTTCGGGAAACAGCCCCGTATGTTTGAACCCCATCGGCTTGATCTTAAATTTTAAATCCTTATACCCGACCGTCCATTCGTCCGGCATCGCCCTGCGAAATTCCCAGGCACCGCCGCCTTTATCGCTGCGGCGATAGATCGCATTGATCTTCGGGTACGCAAACAGATCTCTCTGCGGCGCCCAGATCACCTGCGGATCGGGACGCAGAAGCACAATGTCCTTCCAGCGCTCCAATTTGTACCCGTCTCCGGTTGCGAGAACGGTATAGTCCTGCCAATTTTCGGCGATCCTCATAAATCTCCTTCGCTCTTTTCATTGATCAGCGCCGTTCCGCGCGTTTTGCCGCAAAAATTTTCTGCGGCGCCATTTCCTTCAAAACAAGCAGCCGGTTTATTAAATTTCAAAACCAAGCTGCCCCACGGTAAAATGATAAATTCAAATAACTTATGCAGCCAAAAAAACAGAGTGGAAAAGCATCGAAACTGAACGAACGTTTTTTGTAAAGCCACGCCGCCGCAAAGACCGTTTGGATAGGGCGGACGCGCCCTGCGCCCTTATACTCTGACGACGGTGATCGTCGCCTTTCCCTCGCCGATCTCCCACTCTTTCGTGTAGCCGTCCGCCTTGCCTTCCTCGATGGAATCCGCCAAGACGACTTTCGCGATCGCGTCTTTGCACGATTCGAACACGCCGGCCGTTTCTTTGTCCGCTTCAAAGCAGACGCGGATCCTGTCGGTCACTTCAAAGCCTGCCTCTTTGCGCATCGTCTGGATCTTCGAGATCAGTTCGCGCATGATGCCCTCTTCGATGAGCTGGGGTGTGAGCGCAGTGTTGAGCGCGACCGTGACGCCCTTGTCGCTCGCCGAAACATATCCCTTTGCGCTTTCGGTGGAGATCAGCAGATCCTCTTCCGTAAGTTCAATTTCCGCTCCTTGCAGCTCCGTTTGATAAGTTCTGCCGCCGCGCACGGCAGCAACGACCTGCGCTGCGTCGCACGTTTCCAAAAACGCGCGGATCGCGTTGAGCAGTTTTCCGTATTTCGGGCCGAGCGTCTTCATCTGCGGTTTGAGTTTATACGTAATGAGCGCGGACGCATCTTTTGCAAGGCGCATCGTCTTGATGTTGAGCTCGTCCAAAATCACGCTTTTAAGTTCTTCGTTTAAATCCAAGTCGCGCTCGGTTGCAACGATCATTTCCGAAAGCGGCTGACGGTTCTTCAAATTGCTTGCATTTCTCGCCGCTCTGCCAAGAACCACGACATCCAAAACCGAATCCATTCCTTTTTCAAGCTGCAAATCGATCGCGCTCTCGTTGCAGACCGGGAAGGCGCACATATGCACCGATTTGGGCGCGTCCTTGTAAAAATTCGGAACAAGATTCTGATACATCTGTTCGGCAATAAACGGCGTGAACGGCGCCGTCAGTTTTGCCAGCGTCACCAGCACCGTGTACAGCGTAGTATAGGCCGCCGCCTTGTCCTCCGTCATTTCTTTGCCCCAATAGCGCTCTCTGCCGCGGCGCACATACCAGTTGGAAAGCACGTCCACAAAATCCTGCAAAGCGCGCGCGCTGTCGGTGATATCGTATTCGTTTAAGCCTTCGTCCACCGTCTTGATGAGCGTGTTGAGTTTGGATAAGATCCACTTATCCATCAGGCTGAGCTTGCATTTTTTGAGGTCGTATTTGGAAGGGTCGTACTGATCGATCTCGGCGTACAGGACAAAAAACGCATAGCTGTTCCACAGCGGGCCCATATATCTTCTCTGCGCTTCGGACACCGCCTCGGGATAGAAACGGGACGGGATCCACGGCGCGCTGGACGTATAGAAATACCAGCGCACGGCGTCGCTGCCCTGCTTGTCCAAAACGCTCCAAGGATCGACGACGTTGCCCTTGTGCTTGGACATCTTCACGCCGTTTTTATCGTTGACGTGCCCCAAAACGATACAGTTTTTAAAGGGCGCTTTTCCGAATAAGATCGTAGAGATGACGAGCAGCGTATAGAACCAGCCGCGCGTCTGATCGACCGCTTCGCTGATAAAGTCCGCGGGGAACGTCTCTTCGAATACGTCCTTGTTTTCAAACGGATAGTGATACTGCGCAAAAGGCATGGAGCCCGAGTCAAACCAGCAGTCGATCACTTCGGGGGTGCGTTTCATCTCCCCGCCGCATTCGCATGGAAAGGTGCAAGAATCGATATACGGACGGTGCAGCTCAATGTCCCCTTTGATGCCACACTTATCTTTGAGCTCTTCCTTGCTGCCGATGACATGCACTTTTCCGCACTTTTCGCATACCCACACAGGGAGAGGAGTACCCCAATACCGATCGCGCGACAAGCCCCAATCGATGACGTTTTCCAGGAAATTGCCCATCCGCCCCGTCTTGATGGTCTCCGGCATCCAGTTGACCGAGTTGTTCGCCTTGATCAGCTCGTCCTTTACCGCCGTTACTTTAATGAACCAGCTTTCGCGCGCATAATACAGAAGCGGCGTATCGCAGCGCCAGCAGTGCGGATAGCTGTGCTCGTACAGCATCTCTTTAAAGAGAAGACCCTTTTCCTTCAACAGCGCAATGACGCCCTTATCCGCTTTTTTGACAAACACGCCGGCAAAATCTCTGACCGCAGGCTTAAAGCAGCCGCGCTCGTCCACCATATTCACGACGGGAAGATTGTATTTATTCCCTACGCGGTAGTCGTCTTCGCCGAATGCGGGCGCGATGTGGACGATACCGGTACCGTCCGTCAGCGTGACGTATCCGTCGCATACGACATAATACGCCTTTTCGCGGAAGGAACCCAGCGCATAATCAAAGAGCGGTTCATATTCCGCAAATTCGTATTCTTTGCCCTTCTTGATTGAAAGAACGGTATACTTTTCAAAGAGCGAAGGCAGCAGCGCCTGTGCCAGCACGTATTTCGCGCCGTCTTCCGCTTCGATCTCCGCATAGTCCTCCTCTGCGTTCATACACAGCGCAACGTTGGAAGGAAGCGTCCACGGCGTCGTCGTCCACGCGAGGAAGTAACTGTTTTCCAGGCCTTTCCTTTTAAACCGCACGAATACGGACGTCTCTTTTACGTCCTTGTACCCCTGCGCCACTTCGTGCGAAGAAAGCGCCGTGCCGCAGCGCGGGCAGTACGGAACGATCTTGTGCCCTTTATAGAGAAGTCCCTTTTTCCAGATCTCTTTGAGTGCCCACCACACCGATTCGATGTATTTGTCGTCATAGGTGATATACGGGTGTTCCATGTCCGCCCAATATCCAACGCGCTCGGACATTTTTTCCCATTCGCCCTTGTATTTCCACACGCTCTCTTTGCATTTTTTGATAAACGGCTCGATCCCGTATTTTTCAATATCCTGTTTGCCGTCCATTCCGAGCAGTTTTTCCACTTCCAGCTCTACCGGCAGGCCGTGCGTATCCCAGCCCGCCTTGCGCAAAACGTGCTTGCCTTTCATCGTCTGATACCGCGGCACGATATCCTTCATGACGCGCGTTAAAATATGCCCGATGTGCGGCTTTCCGTTCGCCGTGGGCGGACCGTCGTAGAAGGAAAATTCTTCCCCGCCTTCCCGTTCCTTTACGCTGTCTTCAAAGACTTTGTTCTCTTCCCAAAAACGGATCACTTCTTTCTCGCGATCGACAAAATTCATCGCCGTGTCTACTTTCTTATACATAAAACAACACTCCTCTCGTCTTGTCTTTCTCAATTTTCTCATACAGTTTCCTTCTGTCGGCATTGAAAGCCGCCTGCTTTTCCTGCCGCGCGGTCCTGCCAAAAGCCCGATGCATCCTCAAAAACTTTCCTTTCCGTCCTTGCACCATATATCCAGCACGCGTCTATACCCATGCCGTGTACGCGCGTATGTCCGTATACTCTTTACGCGCCGGAAAAACCAGAAAAAAAGTCTCTTCGTTTTCGGAACAAACAAAGAGACCACCAAAACATACCGACATATGTCCCTGTTGTTAACGCGGTGGAAAAAACCGCGCGCAGAATTACTTGGCCGTATCCGTTCCCCGATCGACTCTGCGCATCCGCTTCTGCCGCCTGAAAAACGGGCCGTTCGCCCCGCGTGCTCAAAGGTGATACCGTATACCGCGCCCTGTTCTGCCCCTTTCCACCCGTCGGGAACTCTCTGAAAGATGTTGCGCGGCCAGCTTGTCCTCTGTAATCGCACGATTCATTTATTACTATATACGCCTATTATTGTAGCAATCTTGCGC